>JAAEPW010000376.1 GCA_024232355.1 Chloroflexota bacterium
ATCAACTTTCACGATGGCATCAAGGTCACTATCCCCGTCCAGGTCCCCAATGTCCATAACGTACTGGTCGACGCCCAGGCTCTGGCCGCTGTCGGTGAAGACACCTGTGCCATCATTCAACCATACGGCGTTCTCCAACAAAACGTCCAGATCGCCATCGCCATCCACGTCCCCCAGGAAAAATTCCTCACTGGAGGTGCTAATGCCCTGGGCACTTTGGCTAAAACCGGCGCTTCCATCGTTCAGCCAGACCTGGATGCCGTTAGCTTCTATCAAAGCGTCTAGATCACCGTCTCCATCTACGTCTCCCAGGGCTACTTGCCAGCTATCAGGAGTGATCGTATCCCACAAACTCTGACCGCTGTCGGTGAAAACCCCCGTTCCATCGTTTAGCCAGACCTCGTCGGGCGCATCGAAATGGCTGACGAAAGCATCCAGATCGCCATCGCCATCCAGGTCGCCCAGGGCAACGTCGGCGCTGGGCGTGTTGCCCAAGCTTTGGCCGCTGTCACTAAAGACGCCAGGCGTGCCGCTTTGCGCGCCGCCTTGGTTTAGCCAAACCTCGCTCGCATCTTGTTCAAAATCACCTGCGTTCACGACGAAAGCATCCAGGTCGTCATCGCCGTCCACATCTCCCAATGCCACGGCCCAATTGTCTGCACTGCCAAGACGCTGCTGGCTGTCGCTCAAGTTCCCGTGTCCATCGTTCAGCCAGATCGTGCTCGGCACATTGTTGTCATCATCATCGTAGCTACTGATTACAAAAGCGTCCAGGTCGCCGTCCCCATCCAGATCACCCAGGGCAATATCTTCG
>JAAEPW010000377.1 GCA_024232355.1 Chloroflexota bacterium
CGCCTTGATCTATGCGTCCCGTGATACACTCCCATTGACCACCACCCACGTCCCGGTCCTGGGAGCGTTTGAGCAAAAGATACTTGTCCTTTGACGGACACCACAAGAGCGCGCCGACCATTACCAGGAAACGTCCTACACTCATTTCATTACCCCCGCGCTAAATTCAACTTGTCCTCGAGATTTCCATTTCAATATTCTTGCTCAATCGTTTACCCACTGCACCGTAAAACGTATACCGTTTCAATTGATTGATTGCCTGCTGACCGGCCAATGGATCAATGTGATAAAGAGTCATCAGTAGATTGGACAGTCCTGGCAGCGGGACATAACAAAACTCACTCCAACTCACCGGCGAAATGCGCCATAATAACAAGCTCCAAGCAGGGTTCCTTTTTGCCAAAAGATTGCTGGTGACACCTAGCACAAAGTAGATTGGTTGCCAAACAAGATGGATCAGAAAAGCAGCCGCAGTGACGCTAGACACAAGATTCGCCGACTGCACCTCTGGGTTAGCCCCATTGACGAGCGCCACGATCATTCCAATGCCAAGCGGCAAGCCAAATACGACGACTATCTTGGCTCCAAAGTGATATCCTATGAACATATTGACTATGATACCGAACGCCATACCAAGGATAAAAGAGTTCAAAAAGTTCAGCGTGGGGATGTTAACAATGTACCCAGTACCCACATTGTTCCGACTAGCAATCTTGTCCAACATCAATATGCTGAAAAAAAGCACCAATGCCAACACCACCCCAAACCCCGCCGCTATGCTGTAGTTAAAAATGTCGGTCGAGCGTCCATCGCTAAAGCGGTGCCAGTAACCCATAGGGACACCAAGCAACACAGCCAGACCACACAAAATGATCAATATCCAAATAAAGTTAAACTGCTTTGAAGGATCAATGTCTGAAAGCCCAATGCCCGAAAACTCTGGAAATCCAAAGATCAATAAGCCAACCAGAATACCAATAGGCACCCAGGCCAACGAACATAGGTAAACGCGCATTGGAGATAATCTTACGTCCCCTGCTACACCGGGCCGCACAGCATTATCCGCTACACGACGCGGCTGAAAATACGCGCGGAGCGGCAGTACTAGTCCCTGAATCATTGTTCGACGTAACAGATGAATGTTCAACATACCTCCTCGTATTATCGCTTCCCAGGCTCACCTTTTACCCCCGCGCCAAATTCAACTTGTCCTTGAGATTGAGGTCATCGTAGCAGTTGGCCCCGGTCACGATTCCCAGCATCTTTTGAAACAGGTCTTGATCCTCACCCAGCCGCCGGATGGCCTGGTTGGTCACCCACGGCAGCCGGGTCAGGTCCAGCATCAACTGTGTCAGCTTGAACACGTCCGCGACGATGCGCGCGCGTTCCTCGTGGTATGGGGCCAACGCCTCGGCCCCAAACTCGCCCGCCTCCAACGCGCGCCTGATGATGGGCAGCGCCGCCTCCACGCTCTTTAACGCCAGCGTCATACCTTCACCGGTGATTGGGTCCAGGAAACCGGCGCTGTCCCCGATGAGCAGCAATCCGGGGCGATAGATCGGCTCGACGGTGTAGCCCAGCGAGCCTATCGCCAGCACGGGCGGGGACAGTTCGACCCCCTCTCGAACGCGCTCGCCAAAACCGGACGCCGACTTCAAATAATCCACATAGCCCTGGGACAGGTCCCCCTTGAAGCGCTTCATGGTCTTTTTTTCGAGCAGCAGGGCCACCAGCGTGAGGTCACCGTCGCAGGGGGCGGCGTATATCTCGCCTCCCTCCTGCATCATCACCTCGATATACTCACCCATCCCGGCCACCCCGCTCAGGTGTCCGGTCACGCCAAAG
>JAAEPW010000378.1 GCA_024232355.1 Chloroflexota bacterium
GCTTTTCATTCTCGCTGCCTCCCTGTTTTCGTTTTGCCGACCTTCCGTTGGCAATTCTACATCAGTTTGGCTGTGACAACCAGGTCCTTTGCTTATCTGCCCCGCTTTCTTTTCCCTTCCTGGATTAATTCAAGAGTCTCTCTATCGGGCTTTTGTGACCGTCGTCGTGGCAAAGATGGACATGGTGGATGATTCGTCTGGCGTGATCGGCGGGTTGTGTCAGCAGGTATTTGAAGGCTACGTGAAGATGGACCGGACTGCGCTCGATATGCCCCTAGAAATCCTCCTCCAAGACTTTGTAGAGCTGATGGTTTGGGAGGACTATGCCTTGACCGATACCGGAAAGCCCATCTTTTTCGCCGAACTTGCAACGCACGAGGGCCCGCTCGTCGAATCTATTCTACGAGAACAATGGGACGAATTGCGCGATCTCGAGTTGGATTATCAGGCGGAAGAGGCATTGACCATGCTGGGAGTGCTCTATCAAGGGCAACTGATGTTCGATCAATTCGTCCCTATGGCCAAGGTGATGGGTACCCGCGCCTGGCAGCGCATCACCACAATGTCAGAGACAGCCGAAGAACATGGCCACTATGATCTCGCAGTGGCTATCTACAGAGCGTGTTTGGGACCTGGGTCTCACGAAAAGCTCCTGCGCAAAAAGTATCAAGAACTCGAGAGCAGACTCGCTTCGACTTGACCACGAGCCAAGGCCATCAGCGACAACACTGGAGTAAAAGATGGTGTCCATTTCAAGTCAGACAAGGCCCAAGCACTCATCTCACGTTTTATGTTTCACACCTTACATCACAAGGAGCGCCCAATGGACCAACAAGAACTCTTAAACCTGATCAAAACCGCCGCCCGCTGGCGGCCCTGCCCCCAGAGATCGGACAACTGACCCGACTCCAATCCCTCATCCTCAGCGACACTCACCTATCAGCCATCCCCCCAGAGATCGGCCAGTTGACCCAGTTGCAATCCCTCAAACTCACCTACAATCAACTGACCGCCCTCCCACCAGCGATCAGTCAACTGACCAACCTGTACACACTCGAGTTGTGCGGTAACCTCATCCCCATTCCCCCCAAGATCATAGCCAAAACCCGTAATCCCCAAATCATCATCCACACTTTTCTGGACTTTCTCGCCGAACAAAGCCATCCTCTCCAAGGAAAAACGGCACTTGCAGGATAGAGCGCGTGGGCGACAGACCAAATCGGTGGGTAGCGTTGTCTGTGGCCACAAGCGGAGAGGTGACCGCTGCTGCTGGGTTGGCCTTGTTGCGGTGATTGCTGGTTTGGGAGTGGTGCCCCTTGCCTCCACCCCATTGCTCACCACCACTGAAAGAGTACCAATTCCTCGACCCACCTCGCTTTCTCACTGTGAGAAATCCTGGTAATGAACCTCGTGCAAGGTGATGGAATGCGGGGGGGAGTTGGCGGTGGTGGGAGGTGGTTTGCTGTGGTGGAGGCGGGGGAAGGAACGTTGTGGTGGGACACTAGCCAAAATGGGAGAATTGTGCTCAGGTGCAGAATGGATGTGCTTTTCGGCCAGCACAGCTCCAAAGTTACTCAACCGGCTCTAGTTCCGTAAACTAGCAAGGGATTTACCGATGCACTAGCAAAACCCAGCGCATTGTGCTATAATCACGGGCATCCTGGCACCTGCACTTTGTTTTTGAGGCTGCAACAGGAATAGTCTGGCTGTTAACACGCTTTTGGAATATTTTTTCTTCCAAACTCCCATACTTGTTCAATGTTTTTGGACTCGTTAACTCGAGATGGAAGGGTGGAGGAGTGCCAAAGGAAATGACGCCGACAAGAAAGCAATACTCCAAGGGAACCGACAAACCCCCATCTTTGCTAGTGCATCATCAATGTGGATACAAATTTCTGGTGGCGCTGGTTGCCGTGCTGATGGTCAGTTGCACGGCTACTGGGGAGCCGACCATCAGCGCAGAACCCACTCAACGCGCCGCGCCAGCAGTCGAACCGTTACCCACGGCAACACCCACGCCAGTGCCGGAACCCACCGCGACGGCGTTAGCGTCTATCATTGTTACCACCACCGACGACGAGTACAACACTGACGGCGATTGCTCCCTGCGCGAAGCGATCATCGCTGCTAACAGCGATGCGCCCGTGGACGCTTGCCTTGCTGGCCACGGCGACGACACCATCACCCTGCCCTCCGGTACCTATGCCCTGGGCTTGATGGGGGTTGACGAGGATCAGGCCGCCAGCGGCGACCTGGACGTCACCACCAACCTGACCCTCCAGGGCACTGGCACTGAGCAGACCACCGTGGACGGGGCGGGAATTGACCGCGTGTTTCACGTGCTGCCAGAGGGCGTACTGACCCTCAAAGGGATCACTGTCAGCGGCGGAAACACCGTTGGGGAAGCCGGTGAACAAGTCCAAGAACAGGGCGGCGGCGGCATCTTTAACCAGGGCGCCTTGTACCTCGCCGATTGCGTGCTGACCGGCAATGCAGCCCAACGCGGCGGCGGCCTGTACAACCTCGGCGCGGCGACGATGGCAGGCTGTACCATTTCTAATCACAACGCCAGTAATGGTGGTGGCGGCATCAACAATCGTGGCACACTGATCATCAACGATAGCACTATCACCGCTAATACCACCCCGAGACACGGCGGCGGCATTCACACTCGCGGCGCGCTGACCATCACCTATAGCTCTATCACCGGCAACGTGGCCGACAAGAGCGGCGGCGGCATCCGTACCCGGAATGAGGCCACTGTCTCCCTGACCGGCGTGACGCTGGCCGACAACCGCGCCGGCGAGAACGGCGGCGGGATCAGCAATGCCGGGCTGCTCACCATCGCCCAATCCGGCATCAGAGGCAACAGCGCCGCGGGCAGCGGCGGCGGCATCGAGAATGAGGCCCAGGTCGAGTTGACAGACGTGACCATCACTGGCAACACTGCCGACGCCGACGGCGATGGCGAGGGGAACGGTGGCGGCTTTTATAACGGGACTCTTGGCGCGATCCAGGTACAAAGCAGCGCCCTCGACGGGAACTATGACCTCTCCGGGGTCGGAGAGGTCCATCCCGACTGTTCGAATGATGGCGGGAGCGTCATTGACCTGGGCGGCTTTCAGATCGAGAACCCTGTTGGTTGCGATTTCGCCGGGAACTAGTGGGGCCATTTGCTACGGATATGGCCATTGTTTACATTTGAGAGATAGCTACAAGCATACCAGAAACCCGGTTTCTCTGTAAGCAAAAGTGGCAAGACCCAGTTTCTTCCCGCTGACTGAACTGTATGGAGGCTAGTTGCACAAATAAAAAGGGGGGTGTATGAACAAGTGATCTTGGCAAATCAAGCAAACCATCAACTGCACGCAATCTATGAACGTAAAGGAGAATATAATGAATCCCAAAATGATTACACGTTTGTGCCGGGCCGTCATCGCCCTGTTACTGGCCGCTCTACTGCTGACCGTTTCGGTCGCGCTTGTTCTGGCCGGCGGCCCCGGCGACCTGGACCCCACCTTTGACGACGATGGTCGGGTGACTGCCGACTTTGACGGTGGTCACGACCTTGGTAATGGTATGGTCATCCAGCCCGATGGCAAGATCATAGTGGCCGGGCAAATCCCTAATAACAGTACTGCCGGCAGTGACTTTGGCCTGGCCCGTCTCAACAGCGACGGCAGCCTGGACACCAGCTTTGACACCGATGGCTTTGCCAACGCCGACTTTGGCGCCGACGACGTTGCCTTCGCCGTGGCTCGCCAATCCGATGGCAAGATCATAGTGGCCGGGCGGGTCTGGGTCACTGGCCCTGGCTACAACTTTGGTCTGGCCCGCTACAACAGCAACGGCAGCCTGGACACCGGCTTTGACACCGATGGCAAGGTCGACACCGACTTTTATATCAGCAGCGACTCTGGCAATGCCGTGGCTATCCAATCCGCCGACGGCAAGATTGTAGTAGCCGGGGACATCCACAACGGTACTAACTATGACTTTGGTCTGGCCCGCTACAACAGCAACGGCAGCCTGGACACCAACTTTGACACCGATGGCAAGGTTAACACCGATTTTTCGAGTAGCTACGACTATGGTAAGGCTGTGGCTATCCAAGCTGACGGCAAGATCGTGGTAGCTGGGTATACCAATAGCAGCGGCAACTATGACTTTGGCCTGGCTCGCTACAACAGCAACGGCAGCTTGGACACCAGCTTTGACACCGACGGTAGGGTGACCACCGACTTTGCTGGCGCTAGCGATCAGGGCTTTGCTGTGGCCATTCAAACTGACGGCAAGATCGTGGTGGTTGGGTCTGTCAATGGTGGCGCCGACTTTGGCCTGGCCCGCTACAACAGCAACGGCAGCCTGGACACCAGTTTTGATACCGACGGTAAGGTGACCACCGACTTTTCTGCTAGCAACGACCAGGCCAATGCTGTGGTCATCCAATCCGACGGCAAGATTGTGGTGGTTGGGCAATCTGGCCTTAGCAGCGCAACCGACTTTGCCTTGGCCCGCTACAACAGCGACGGCAGCCTGGACACCTTTTTTGGTACCGGCGGCAAACTGCTCACTGATTTTGTCGGCCAGGCGGACTATGGCAAGGCTGTGGCTATCCAATCTGATGGCAAGATCGTGGCCGCCGGGTATCGAACTGACCTCAATAACAGCCGTGACTTTGCCCTGACCCGCTACAAAGCTCTGACGTTCGACAAAAGCGTGGACGACGTTTACCCAAGCCCGGGCCAACGCATCACCTTTACTCTCATCGTGCGCAATGGTGCTCCCTTTAGCCAGACCAACGGGTACATCTCTGACAACCTGCCGGATGGTCTCACCCTGGCTGGGCCGGTGGTACTGGACCCGTCGTCGGCAGGCACGACGGGATCGCCGCCAGCCCTGGCCAGCGGCCTCACCATCACCAACAATGAACTCATCACCATCACCTTTCCTGTCACGGTGAGCGCCAGCTTGACCAACACCACCCTTATCACCAACACCGCCACCTTTACCAGCACCGAGATCATCACGCCCCGTACAGCCTCGGCAGGGATCGAGGTTCGCGTGGATTGCGCGGCGACGATTGACAGCAGCACAATCTACACCACCGTCCAGGCAGCGGTGAACGCGGCATCGGCCAATGACACGATCAAAGTGGCTGGCTATTGCCTGGGTGTCGTGTCGCAGGGTGCCGTGTCGCAGACTGTCTATATCACCAAAAACCTGACCCTGCGCGGCGGCTACAGCGATAGCTGGGCCGATCCGCCCGACCCCGTCGCCAACCCCACCGTCTTGGATGCCAACGGCAGCGGGCGGGTGGTGGTCGTCACCGCCGCCGCGGTGAGTGTGACGCTGGAGAACTTGCGCCTGACTGGCGGCACGGCCGACTCGGGTGGTGGTGTGTGGAACGAAGGCATCCTGACCCTCGACTCTGTCAGCGTGGACGGCAAC
>JAAEPW010000379.1 GCA_024232355.1 Chloroflexota bacterium
AGTACGAATCAATGCAAACAATCTGTCTGCTGACAGAAACTCGTGTGCTGCCACCATTGCAAATTCTCCTTACTTTGTACCCTCAGTGGAACCGATGCTCTTCATCTAGCCCAAAGTATAGTCTAATTTGTGGTTGTTTTTAAGCCCAAAGCCATAACGGGAATTGCTGCAAAAGTATGATCAGTAGGTATTACGGTGAATGCTGTTGACCCAGAGATCACGGATACAGGATGGATTTTTCCCGAACTTGAGGCAAAGTGATGTGTAGAGTTGCCGATGGGTCGGATGGGCACGCCAAAAGATGCAGCTCGACTTGCTCGTTTTCTCGCTTCTCAAGATGCGGGTTGGATAACGGGCCAAGTCATTCATTCGCATAATGGCTTGTAAACTAAAGGTAGGCAAGATGAAGCAAAAAACGGGTACTGTCCCATCAGGATGGGGGTAATTGACAGGAGAGTAAAAATGTATAGATTGATCAGTTCGCCCGGACTGATCTACAGTTTGAAAGTGATGCTGGAGATAATGACCTCTCCACTAGCCATACATAGTGTGCCGAGTTACAATGCGTTTTTCAATATCAATGGCAGGTAGATATGCTGTTTTGGAACTTGCTGGGGCGAACTTGCGAGCACGCGCACTGCCAGATTGTTGCTTTCATTCAACTCGGCGATGACGTTGTTCGGATCTGCTTTCACAAATAGTGTGCCACTGACTATTTGCGCCGTCCGTACCACGGCTGACTCATTCGGCGGGATCACGGGAATCGTTTGGCCATACAGCAGCGAACCCGGTATCTGATCTTGGTAGATTGCTACCAGCACATCTGTCACCGTGATGAAACCGGCATTGTGCATCGTGATCGTTACGCCTGTCCCACCCACAATATCGTCAGCCGTCAGCGTCAAATCGGGCATGATGCGCAGCCCGGCGAACGCGACGTTGTTGCCCTCGTCCAGCTCGTGGACGGTATCCCCGGCGTCGACGACGACCCACAATGTATCGCCCAACCCGGACAAGGAAGCTGGATCGGTCACAGTATGAGTAAGGGTAAGCAGCGTCTTGGCCCCGATTCCGTTCCCCACGTTGATGGTGGCAATCTGCACACCCGTAAGCGGATCAGCGGCTCGTAGACCAATGGTAAAAGCTCTCGCCGTGTCTATGCCTCCCTCGTTCGTTAAGCGGAGAATCACGTCAAACGCACCGGCGCCGTAGGTAGTGTACAAACGGTCAATGGACAAATCAGGCAACGGCGCATCCATAGTGATTTTGTTATTGATCTCGTCAATTTCAACGATGTTTCTGCCGGGGTCGGCGATAGCGTGGAACGAATAACTCGTATTCGAGAGCGGCAGCGTCCAATGAACCTGCGCTGTGGTCGTATGGCCCGCCGACAGGGTAATGGGTAGCGTTGTGGTCATGAGCGGCGTCTCACCGGCGTGGAATACAATGACCGGCACGATGACGCTCAAATCACCGGCGCTGCGCAGCACCGCCGTGAGCGTGACGGGTTGGCCGGGAGACGGGTTTGAGGGTGCGATGCGCAAATCGTCAAAAGTCACGTCGCGCCCAACGGTGTGCGAGAGAAAGGCCAGGTCATGCTGGCCCGGCTGCGGGATGTTGGTGATGGTAACGTTGTGCGTCGGAGAAACCGCAAAGGTGCGCGTGACATAGTCTGTGGCAATATGCTGGTATGCCGCGTAGAGCGTACCGTCATCGCCAAAGGCCGGGCTGTGCGCCGCTTCGACTGCCGCGTTGCTCCGCCCCCCAGTTACGGGCGCTCGCGTCATAGATGCTAAAGAGACTCTTGAATTAATCCAGGAAGGGAAAAGAAAGCGGGGCAGATAAGCAAAGGACCTGGTTGTCACAGCCAAACTGGTGTAGAATTGCCAACGGAAGGTCGGCAAAACGAAAACAGGGAGGCAGCGAGAATGAAAAG
>JAAEPW010000380.1 GCA_024232355.1 Chloroflexota bacterium
AGATACAGGTTTCTACGACTCATTTAGCTGCCCACTATGTGTTTGTGTACGAGTGATCCGCCCTTGAGCATTTGTCTGTTGCCGGCAAAGTTTGTCTAGGAATAGGATAGTGTGGTCAGTGGGTTGAGCAAGCACGCTTTTGCCGAGAGCAATATCACAAGCTTTGCACAAGATAGATTATACTGCTAGATGAAAAAAGAGCAAGTGGGTTGACGATTTTCTTCTAGTCGGATCCGACATTCGGCCGCCAGTAGTTGACAAACTTATGCCCCTAAAAGCTCCACTGCCAACTGGGCATATACTGACGTCGCTTTGAACACGTCTTTCAAGCGAATCTGTTCGTCAGCCGTGTGGGCGTATTTTTCCTCGCCCGGCCCCAGGCCAATGGTAGGGATGCCGGCGGCCCCCATCGTATAGACGCCGTCGGTAGAAAAGCCCCACTGGCCAATGTTTGGCCGGTAGCCCAAGGTCTTTTTGACAACACGGAGAGCCGTCTGTAGCAGGGGATGTTCTTCTTCTAGCGCCCATGCAGGGAAATAGTTGTGTTGCTGGGCCTGGTAGCCGGTATAACTGGCATGCTCATACTCGGTGACACGCGCCTCGGCGCGCACCCGCTCGCGGACGATGATGTTCTGCACTTCGGCCATTGCCTTGGCCTCGGTCTCGCCCAGGGTGAGGCGCCGGTCGATGATAAAAGATGCGTAATCAGGGATGGCGTTGC
>JAAEPW010000381.1 GCA_024232355.1 Chloroflexota bacterium
CTACCCATCACTTCCGCTGCCGCCGTGCCCCAGTCCGATCCCTCGCCGTCTCCCCCTTGTTCTACCCCAGGTGGTGCATTGCCTTGTACCCTTGGGCCAGGGGCGGTGGAATGCGGGGTTGTCTGTGACCACAAGCGGAGAGGTGAGCGGTGCTGATGGGTTAGCCTTGTTGTGGTGATTGGTGATTTGTGGGCAAGCATTGACATCTGTACGTTGGGGTGCGGGGGTAGGATCGGTGAGTGGCGTTGTCTGTGACCACAAGCGGCTGCTTGATCGTGTTAGCTGTCATAGGTAGACGTGAGCCAAGTCACGGTTGGCGGCGCGAGGTGGTGACCAGAGCTACTATTGCGCGGCGACAAAGTTTGTTATACTGACTCTAAATCAAATTAGAAAAGAAGTGTATAAAATGAAATCACGATTTTCTCACTGGTCAGTATGTTTCTTTATCGTTATGGTAATCGGGCTGGCGACTCCACCCCAAATTGGGCAAGCGCAAGACACCGATTACCCCATCGTCGATACCGGGCAGGTTGTCTGCTACGACAGCAACGGCATGGAAATCACTTGCCCGGCGGCGGGTGGATCTCTTTATGGGCAAGATGCCCAGTATACGGGCAATGTGCCCAGCTACACCGACAACGGCGACGGAACCGTCAGCGACAATGTCAGCGGCTTGATGTGGCAAAAAAGCCCCAACACCGACGGCGATGACGACATTGACGCCGACGACAAGCTGACCTACACTGGGGCGCAAGCGTACTGTGAAAACCTGAGCCTGGCAAACCATACCGACTGGCGGCTGCCCGAAATCAAACAGCTTTACTCGCTGATCGATTTCAGTGGTCTGGACCCCAGCGGCTACGAGGGCAACGACACCTCTGGCCTGATCCCCTTTATCGATACCGACTATTTTGATTTTGGCTACGGCGACACTGACGCCGGAGAGCGCATCATTGATGCCCAGTACGCCTCCAACACAAAGTACGTCGCCACCACCATGAACGGCAACGAAACTATGTTTGGCGTCAACCTTGCCGATGGGCGCATCAAAGGCTACGGCATCGGGCAGGGCAAGGCCTTCTTTGTGATCTGCGCCCGTGGCAACACCAACTATGGCGTCAACAACTTTGGCAACAACGGCGACAGCACCATCACCGACAGCGCCACCGACTTGATGTGGGCGCAGAACGACAGCGGCAGCGGCCTGAACTGGGAACAAGCCCTGGCCTGGGTGGAAACGCAGAACGCTGCCAACTATCTCGGCCACGACGATTGGCGGCTGCCCAACGTCAAAGAACTGCAAAGTATCGTGGATTACACTCGCTCTCCAGATACCACCAGTTCCGCCGCCATCGCCCCACTGTTCAACGCCACCGCCATCACCAACGAGGCCGGCGCCGCCGACTATCCAACCTATTGGAGCAGCACCACCCACGCCAATTGGACCGAGCACCCCGGAATGTCTGGCGCATACATCACCTTTGGCCGGGCGATGGGCTATATGGACGGGGTGTGGATCGACGTCCACGGCGCGGGCGCGCAGCGCAGCGACCCCAAATCCGGCGACCCGGACGACTATCCTGAAGGTCGCGGCCCCCAGGGCGACGCCATCCGCATCTATAACTATGTGCGCCTGGTGCGCGATGCCGATAGCGGTACCGTGGTTCCACCGCAAAATTTTCAAGTCTATCTGCCTCTGGTCGTTACCAGCCGGTCAAGCACCAGTTCCCCCGC
>JAAEPW010000382.1 GCA_024232355.1 Chloroflexota bacterium
CCAACGCCAGCAGCAGCCCGGCCCCAAGTCCAGCCGCCCCACCCCACGGCCCCCAGGTCAGGCTCTCGGCCAGCCGCAGCCGCAGCCCCCAGCGGCGCAAGTGAGATTTGAGACTCACGCCACGGGGCACTCGTTCATTGCCACTCATTGCCGCTCCTGACGGCGCACCCGCAGTATGGCGATCAGCAGAAACAGCAATGCCAGCGCCAGGTAGATGCCGGTATAGGCGATCCAAAAAGAGGGAATGATAATGCGATGTCCGGCGTCTATGTCGTACCAAAAGTACAGGAGGGAACCTTCTTCCTGTAGTACGAGTTCGGTAGCGATGGCCGCGCTGACGGGGCTTAGACTGACGATAAAGTAGAGCAGATACATCAAAAGGGTCTCTACGATCCAGGACGACGAGTCCCAACCGTACCAGACAGAACCCAGCAAACTAATCGAGATAAACATCAACACCGGCAAGCCAATCGTCAACATCAGCGCCGTGATATAGGACAACACAGTGGAAGCCAGCGTCGAGCGTACAAAGGAGGAGAACAAGATGCCGATGGCGGCAAAGGCAAAAGCGGTCACCAACAGCATGACCAATGCCACCGCCAACTCTTCCAGCACCACGCCGCCCAGGACAAAAGCCAGGCTCTCCATCGGCACCGCTGCCAGAATGA
>JAAEPW010000383.1 GCA_024232355.1 Chloroflexota bacterium
ACCCCTAACTTGGCCTGTGCGATTTCACAGGTATCGAGGTCCTGACATTTCACCAGGTTCTTTGGTCCCAGAGTGCCCAGCTCGACGTGGGTGAGAATTCTATAGCTCTCAATCACTCCTGTCGTCGCCAGTTCTTCGGCCCGCGACAGTGCCGCATCTCTGGTATGCGCCAACGCCTTTTCATTGGACCGGTCCTCGATCACTTCCAGGCTCAAAACGGCTTCAAATGCGTCTATCACCGCCATCTCGACCTCAAAGGACGGGGCCAGGTAGTTGTCGCCGGTGAACGGATCGCGCTCGATACGCCATCCCTCCGGCAAAGGCCCTAGCGTGGGAGGAGGCACAGGCGGTGCGGGCTTGGTCACACTGGCCAAAGCTGGGGACGGCGGTGTGTGTGCTATGGATACGCCTCCCATGCTTTCCAACGACCGAGTGGCCGACCAGATATACTTGCCGAGCAAAGCGACCGTGCCGAGCACGAAAATGATCCCGACCACTATTGCCAAAATTCCTACAGGTTTCAGTTTCTTCATATCAAAGACACCTCCAAAATGTACTGTGTGTTTTATTCGCCTTTCTGCGAAATACCCCAGACTGGCCGTTCTTGTCCACGGACGGACAGCGTAAATCCATCCACGCCAAAGAGTCCCAAAAAGATCGTCTCGACGCGGGTATGGCCCTGGACGTAGATGACGTTGTCCAACACATAGATCGTGTTGATGTACAGGTTGGGGTCATTCTCGCGGGCATAGTATATGGCTGTGTAGAGCGCCTGTTCGGTCAATCGTATCTGGCCCTGGTCACGGTAGAGTTCTAGATCAATGTCGGATGCGGCAGCTACCGCGGCGCCATCTGCGGCCCATCGGGCGCGCCGAAACTTTGCCCACATCAGTCCGCCATCGAAAATCAAGCCGAGCAACGCCAACAACAAGGGCAGCAAGACTACCATCCAGACGAGAACTTGACCCCGTTCGGATTGTGGATGGGTTGATTTAGTGCATTCCATTGTCGTCACCACCTACTCTTTAGCTGATTCACAGGCATGATCTGACGAGCGCACACCTGGCCTGGACTGAGCACGTCTCCCATCGGGACTGGCGGAGAGGGAACGTCGTAACAAACCTCGACACGCACCCGAGTGCCCCGTTGCCACGCTCCCCAATGCGTCACGTACACGTGGGCCGAGTTGGGGTTGAGGCCAAAGCCGCTCAAGGTGTAACGCGCGGCCCGAAAGGCTTGGTTGGTGGCGCGAGCCTCGTCCAGAGACGCTATGGCGTGGCGAGTGGAAGACCAGGCGGCAGCATCCACGGCCAAACGAGTGTAGAGCATCTGTCCGTAACCGATGATGGCGGCGATAAGGATTAAAAAGATCGGCATCACGAGGATAAACTCGACGTATGCTTGCCCTTGATGCTGTGCGTCAAGGACCTGTCCTTGATACCCGGTATCAAGGGCTTGCCCTCGTTTGGATTTCCGATTGGGTGATTTATTCTCTCGCATTGCCTTTGCCCCTCACTTTGTCACTCGCACGTTCAGCACGTAATCACCTTGCCCCAGCGCCGGTTGTATCAGTGCATAATACGTTCCCGTAATCAGATTTGGGGCCGCGATCTGCTCGTCAGAGCTGTGAATAGTCTCAGAGGCGTAAAGCGGCCAGCCGGGAGGATCGCCGTACAAGTACAAGTCCAGGTCGGCATTCTCCGATCCCTCCAACAATATCCGCAAGTCAACGGGCGAGCAGACCTCCAAACGATACCAGTCAGAGTCGCCGTCCCACAAAGCCGTGCCCGCGACACAGGTAGCCAGCATTGTCTGGGCATCGGTGTGCGTGTCGTTGGTCTCGATCTCGGCCACATCGCAGGTCAACGGTGATGGATCTCCTCCTGACCCTATGACCACAGGGATATAGACACGGGAAAAAGACCCCAGTCCCGGATCAGTTCCTGGCAGGCAAGAATTCAGCAAGGGTGGCAAAGCCGGTGTCAGGGGATCCGCCAGCGTATGCCCTTGTGCGCCAATGCCCATCGTTAGCACAGCAGAAAGGACCAACATCACAACCAGCGACATCTGTTTCATTGTTGATTTTCTCATTCCCAATCTCCTGGCGGGCCAAAGCGCGCTTGCTCTATTCTGAACAAAGCCGACGATTTCAAGTCGAGTTCCATTCCCCCACCCATCAACGCACCCAGGCCCGTGGGCCACTGATACGGCACGTTGGACACGGCCCGGACCGAGTGAAACCGAGGCTGAACGATGAGGGAAAAGTGCCCTTGGTGTTCGTCGGCCATCTGTCCCATCCCTGTGCTCAAGATATCATCGTACACGGCATAGCCAACCGATGATGGTTCCCCGGCGGCCACCTGGCGGGCAGCCTCGAACGTCGCGGTGGAAACGACCATGCGACTCCACCAAAAATATGAGAACTCCCACGCCAGGAGCAATAGCAGAAGCACGCCGGGGAGCACGACGATAAACTCGACATACGACTGCCCTTGACGCTTTGCGGCAAGGATGTACCCTCGTTTGGATTTTAGATTTAAAGATTTGTTATCGCTCATTATCTTGTCTCCCCGGCTCCTCTCTGAGCATTACGGCAGCGCGACGCTGCTACGGCAGCGCGACGCTGCTACGGCAGCGCGTTGATCCGACCCTGCTGGCGTTCAAAGACGTTCCCGACGAGTTGAATAGTAGCAACGACGATACCGGCAATGGCCAGCACGGACGCCAACAAAACCACGTACTCCGTATAGGCTTGCCCGATTCGATTGAATAACATTTTTCGTACCTCCTCTGATTGGTAGATTAGTAAATTGGTAATTGGTAAATCGGTAGATTCGTAAACTGGTCTCTCGATCAATCGCTCATCATCACCTCCTCGTCTATTACATTCCCAACGATGTCACCATTTGCACAGCACCGGGGCCAATCAGGACGAGGGCGATGGCGATGATGGCAAAGAATGCAGGAATAACCATCATCACGGCGTTCTTGTACCCCCGCTCGGTGAGCATCAGCTTGATGCGGATGCGGGCATCGTTGGCCATGAGGCGCAGATTTTCGGCTGTTTTCCCGCCGCCCATCTCGCTGGCGGCCCGCAGCCGCTCCAGCACGCGCACGATCTCGGGTAACCGCCCGCTTTGCTGCATCGTATCCTCCAATGCGTCGGGAAAATCGCCATACGTGGCGTAATGAGACGCCACCTGGCGGAACTCGGCCACCCAGGCCCCACCAGGCTTTTCGGCCAGAGAGCGTACAGCGGTGGGCAATGCGTTACCGGCCGCGATATAGATGGCCAACCGGTCCAACGACGACGAAGCATCGAGGATCAACTGTTCGACCCGTTCTTGTTCGGCTTTGGCAATCGTGCGGTCTGGCGTGAACCAGCCAAAAGCGGCCGCTCCGAGCATCATCAGTGGCGCGACGGACACCAGACCAATGATCAGGCAGAGCACACCACCGAAAATCCCAAAGAGCACGGCGTTGAACAATCGAGCGCCCATCACATCCTCCGGCGTGGCAAAGGGGAATCCGGCGCGGGCCAGGCGGCGGGCCAAAGTGACCTTGTGATCGGCCACGTTCACGCGACTGACACTCATCACCCGCATCGCGGCGGGCGCAAAAAACGTGTCCATCATCCGCTGGGCAAACGGGCGTGTGTCCTCGTCCACAAGTCGCACCCGGACCCGTCGCGGCCCTATCGCCTCGACGACGAGAAAAACACCCACAGCCGCAAATAATGCCAAGATGGTCATGATGACAGCCCCTCCATTGCCGAAATGATTCGGACTAGACCTTTCAATTGAACGATCACACGCGCTTCTCTCTCTCGATCCTGTGAAAATTGCATCCGCTGTGTGAAAAGGGTTGAATGAGCCACACACGCATCGGCCAACTCTTTCCAAAAGTCGCCGTCATCCTTCAGCGTCAGCAAACGAAAGAACAATATCGCCATTTCCGGTGGCAGAGAGAATTTCACTTCTACAGTGTTGTCGTTCGTCATTGAGCGACCTCTTTGACCTCGATCGTCAGCCCACGCACGGCAATGCGCTGGGACAGGAAAAAGGCGATCATCGAAAAGACAATGACGACCAACAGCACGATCTGTCCCAGGAGCGTGGTGTAGAATCCTTTCTCATAGCTCTTCATCCACGGCAAGAGCTTGATCACAAAGAAAAAGCCCATCGGAGCCAACGAGATAATGACGGATTCCATCTTTGCCTGAGATTGTTTGGCGTCGATCTCGCGCCGTAGGATCACCTGCTCGCGGATCATCGTCTCCAGGCCCAACAGCACCTTGCCCACGTTGCCGCCCTGGGATGCTTTGAGAG
>JAAEPW010000384.1 GCA_024232355.1 Chloroflexota bacterium
ATAGACGTCGTGGTCGGCCAGAGATACGACGTTGTAATAATCAACCAGGATAGTTGCTGGCCTGAACTCCCAGGTCGAGACTTGCAGGCCAAAGAATCCGATGCCCGAGTACCCGTCATCGCTGATGTCCAGGAGCAAATTATCGTTGGCGTAAATCCGTATGAGGTCGCCCATGCGCTGTATGCGCCAGTCGTTCCACTCTTGGCCGTTCAGAATGGCCTTGTCCACCTCGATATAGCCAGAATCGTCCGCGCCGGGCACGCCCAGGGTTAGCGTCTCGCTTGTGCTACAGTGGTCGCTTTCGCAGCGTCTGACCTGATACATCATGTGCCCATCGCTTAAATAGGAGACGTTGACCCGGTAGTATTGGATCACCTCTGGCTCCATGATGCCAAATACCAGCGCATAGCCATGAGACCACATCCGATCTTGGAAGTAGATGCGGGTCTGAATCTCAAAAGAGCGCTCGGGGCTCGCCACTAACGGGCTGACGGTAACGTGTTCCCAGCGGTCATCCACCTGGATTTCGAGATTGCCGTCCTGACATTCGGCGCTGAACCAATCGCTGCCTGGCGGTCCGCCGTCGTCGCCGGTGTGCTCACGCACCTGCCACTCGGGGCAGGCAGAGTCAAAGTCATTATAGACGTCGTGGTCGGCCAGAGATACGACGTTGTAATAATCAACCAGGATAGTTGCTGGCCTGAACTCCCAGGTCGAGACTTGCAGGCCAAAGAATCCGATGCCCGAGTACCCGTCA
>JAAEPW010000385.1 GCA_024232355.1 Chloroflexota bacterium
TGTCTGGCTGAGTACAAGTACGTGCCCAATGTCCTTCCTGCCCACACCGCCGACACGCGTTGTCGACCGGCGTAGCCTTGTTGCACTCGCGTGCAATATGCCCTTCTTGGCCACCCAGTCGGCAAGTATTGCCACCGCGGCCCACCCCTGCCTGCTGATTTCCGCCTCTTCCTGGCGCACCATTCTGAGACTAGCCCCTCTGTTTGAAGCCACGCAGCGGGTTCCAAGAACCACGCTGCTCCTGTCCATTCCCTCTACCACGACCACCGCCACCGTCAAACTGCGGCGGCGCCTGCTGTCCATTATCAGGCAGATACTGTTCAAAGGCGGATGGAGGCTTACCTTTGTTCCCTTTCTTTCGACCATTCCCTCGCTGGCTTCCGTTCTGAGGTTCACTGGGCGCCCCTGTGTCAGTATTGAGCACGGGCCCGCCCTTAGCAGTCTTCTTGGACTCCACCTTGCCGTCATCTTCTCTCAACTTGTTGTACAAGCGCTGCGATTCGGAGCGCGCTCGTTCAGTATTCTGCAA
>JAAEPW010000386.1 GCA_024232355.1 Chloroflexota bacterium
TCCTCATCTGTGAGCGGTCTCAACGGGTCTTTCTGTCGTCGGGTCATTTCTGGGCTCCTTCACAACATTGTCTTGTGTTCTACCCAGCCATTATACACGATTCGCCCAGAATGGCTACACTCGCGACAAGTGACCCACTAGTATTTTCATTCGAGTCTCCTGATATAGATTGGGTTGCTTAGAGCTTTTGCCATCAACGCGGCGGGTTCCTCGTCCAACGATGTTTCTGGTGCTTTGGTGACCTCTGCTCGCCAATAAGTGCTTTTGTCCACGGTGATCTGCCATTCGTAGCTAAAGTCGTCGTCGGTTATTTCCACCTCGCGGGTTTCGTAGGTCGAGACGAGCCGCATCAAGTACCCTGTTCCACTTTGAACGCGGCAACGTAGGCGCGGGTTAGCGCCAGCGGGCAGGTGCAACTCATCTCCCATCGTGGCCTCCTGGCTCCCGTTGATTGCCTCTGCCGAAAGTTCAATCTGTGGTCCTGTTGGCCCCTCGGAAATAAAGACGCGCCCGGCCCGAATGCTGGCGATGATGGATTCTGTCGAGAGTGCGTCGGCATAGATCCAAGTGCAAGGTGTGCCGATTTCGTACCAACCCAACTTGCCCGTGAATGGTCCTTGGTGTTTGTCCGAGCCTCCCACAGCCGTGATCCGTTTTCCCTGGCGTAACTGCTTGTCCCACACGGCCAATGATTGGTAGTTTGAGATAAACCACGGCGCTCCCCAGACCTCGATGCAATCAGGCTCGAATAGGTTGCCAAACTTCCACGGCGGGCCACTGTCCTTGGGATGATTGACCGAGAACAGTGCACCGCGCGCCCTCACGGCTTTTCGCACCTGTGCCATTTGTTCATCGGTCCAGCAACGGAACTCGACAAAGCTATCAGCCGGCCAGACGTTGGCATGACCATGATAGGTGGAAATCTCGATGCCGGGGATGAGCAGCAGGTCGAGAGTGGAGTGGGGGGGTAATAAAGGTAAATGGCTCACGGTGTTGTGCTCAGTGATGGCGATAAAGTCGAGCTCCTGAGCACGGGCCGCCGCTGCCAAGTCTGCCAATGACGCCGAACCATCCGAGTGCCACGAATGCGCGTGCAAATCCCCCCGGTACCACCGCGACCCAACTTTTTCAGTTCCCTTTGCCCCCTTATCTCTTTGTCTTTTTGTCTTTTTATCCCTCTTTATTTTTTCTTCCAACGTGATCACGACTCGATAATCACATCCCTCAGGAGCGAGCTGGTAAAGCCCCAACAGGATGTGCCAGATACCAGGTTGCACCGGACCGGCGAGGTAGCCGGGTGTGGCCTCATCCACAGCGATGGTAAACTCTTGCCGTGCTGTGCCGCTCCAACCTCGAAATCCCTGGGCAGTCAGGAACTTGGTTCCTCGTGGATCGAAAAGGCCAATGTCCACAATATTGCCTTGTTGTTGACTGATCTTGTCTCCGCCGAGTTGACGGTTGACTTGGTAGCGCACGTGAATTTGGATGGTTCCCGGTGGCACCTCAAAAGGCAGCAACGGAAACTCGTTTGCGATTTGATCTTGTGCGTCAAAATGGCCTTCCAGCACGATTTCTGTCATTGAGATTTCTCTTTCGATAGCTATTGGCGACTTGCGTCAACTGCTTAATTTTCTCCATTCGAGGGGGTTTGTCAAGCGAGGAAAAAACAAAAAAAATCGTGCGCGTACGAGACATACCAAGTTTTTTGCAAAGGGCTACGAGCGATTCTTTTCACGATGTTTTGTCTCTCGATGTGATAATAGGATCGCACCATCTAGGTACGTCAGATACAAGCCACCGCCAAAGGTAGGGCAATTGCACTTATAATGTGGAACCTTGTTTTATGCACAAAACTCGGTAATTTCGTTAGTAGCATAGGGCCTTGTGCCCGTTTTACGCCCACGAGGGGCTATGCTACGTGTTGGACTCGAAGCACTGAAATATAAATGCAATCGCCCTACCGCCAAAGGCAGTGGCAGTTGACTATATAAGGAGAGTGAGATTTTGATATGGGCAGCACACTCGTTTGGACGTAAAAAGAGTACCACAGATGTGGAGATACACGATGAACAATCACTAGAATCGTGTATTTTTTTGTCCGTGGTACTCTTTCTAAAAGTGTATCAGTTTTATTCTATCGGCGCCAGCGGTAATCGTGATCTAGTGCCTTTTTAAAATCTTTGTGAATCTCCCCTTTGTTCTCAATGGCCCAAGCATCGCCCGTCCAACGGTAGAGCAGTAGGCAGTGGATCTGCGGAACGTGAGGGATGTTGTTCCAACGGTCTATCTCGGCATAGGCTGCTTGCACCCAGCCTGTGTCCTTGTTCACCCAACCGATCTTGGCCTCTTCTTGCGGGTTGCGTGGGCGATGGTCCAGCGCCAGCCAGTGATTCGACTCGGTGATATAGATGGGCCGGTCGTGCCACTTGGCCGGGATGGCCTCGGCAAAGGGACGGTAGGCGTAAAAGTCGTAATAGTGCTCGTGGACCGTGCCTGGCTTGAGAAACTCGTCGCCAAAGGGGGCCTTGCTGGTGATGAGGCTCACTTCCATCCAGTGGGTGTAGGTGTGCAATGCGACGCCATCCAGGTCGTCCACATGATCAAGCATTTCCTTGTGATACTCTAGTGGACGGTTTCGCTTGCCCCCCATCTTGGCCCAAGGATAGGTGTTGTACGGGTCCACCGCGCCCAACACGACTTGGGCGTTTGGGTCAGCTTCTTTGATGCGCTGCCGCGCCAGGTTGAACGCTTTGGCGAACAGTTGTGGGGTGATGTGTTCGGTGGGATGTTCGGCTCCGCCAGGGTGTTCGCGCACGTTATTCTGTTCGTTACCGACGATCCACACCCGGCACCCTTTGGAATTCCGGACGTAACTGGCGCACGATTTGGCATAATCATCGTACTTTGAGCTTACCGGTATTGTACCGGATGGCTCGTAGCCGTTGTTGAGGCGGACGATGACGCCGTAACCAGCGTTAGACCACGAACTATAGTCGTGACCGCCACCGTGATTGGGATTGTCGCCTATCGCCTCGGTAAAGAGCACCCAGCCGGTTTTGCCCTTATCCTTGAACAGAAAGCGAAAGTTGACCGGAGTGGTCGCACCAGCACCGTGGATGCCAAAGATCCACGCACTCTCTCCTTGGGGTACGGATGCGGGGTCCACCGGCTTGCGTTTGTCGGACGTGTGCTCGGCTTGTACGTACGCGCCGTTCACGTATCCCTTGTGCAGGCTGGGGGTGCGGATTTGGATCCAGTGATCCTGGCCAATTTTGCCTCCCGCTTGCGCTGGATCCTCCAGTACCTCTAGCATAGTCTTGTTCTCCACGTGCCAAGTGATGGGTGTGTGCGTTCCTGCCCCTTGCCGGATGTTCAGCCCGGTCCCACTGTTGACGAATATGCGGGGAGTTGGCGTGCCGGGGGATACCGGCTTGGCTGGGATTGTTTCCACTCCGATGGGCGCTTTTTCGGACAGACTCAAATACCAAGCAGCGGTGTATCCCTCGACGCCGCTGGCCGTGCGGACCTGGAGCCATTGACCTTGCTGTCCCACTTTGGCCCGTACATACACTTCTGGTTCTAGGGCTTCCAATATGGCTCCGTGATCCACTTCTGCGACCGCAGGTTGATCGGTGGATGAGGTAGGGCGAATTCGCAAAAAGCCCATCTCTGGACTGTTCACTTTTAGATTCAGGCTAGTTTTTGCCAGGTACCAAGCAGCCGTATACCCCTCAGTGCCATCAGGAGTGCGTACTTGGAGCCATTGACCCTGCTGTCCCACTTTAGCCCGCACATCGGCTTCTGGTTCTAGGGCTTCCAGTATCGCCCCGTCGTTCACCTTGGCGACGAGGGTTTTCCCGGTGGACGGGCCCGCACGGACGTTCAGATAGCCCGCCTCTGGGCTGACCACTTGAACCTTAACCCCTGCTTTGGGGGTCGAGATGCTAAAGGAGACCGCCGCGGCAGGCATTTCTTCCTTGGGCGGTTTGGCCTTGATGCCAAAGGATACAGCTTTGGGGGTGTGTATCTGTAGATGCTGGGCCGAGACATAGCCCTTGGCTCCCTCAGGGGTGCGAACGTAGAGCCACTGATCCTCTTTTCCCATCTTTTTCTTTACAGCCGACTTTGGTTCCAGAGGTTCCAGTGCCGTCCCGGTTTGCAGTTGCGTGATGGGGGGATGTGGATAGAGATATACATTTTTTCTAGTTTTTACTGGCTTTTTTTTGCTTGACATCATTTTCCTCCTTAACTTGAGTGAACTGGTTTCTAATCTTTGATTAACAACGAAATGTACAGAGCATCCCAAACGTAATCCCGCCCGAGGAAAACTTTTTTTGTCTACTCGGGAGAATTTGTTAAATTAGGCCTTGCTGAGCCGTTTGTAGGCATCGTAGGTTTTTCGAATCAGATTGCCATAGTGTGTGGCTTGGCCGGAACCATTGTAGATTTTGGCAAAGCCCTCGAAATTCGAGTTTTGCAGCATCTGAATGGTCTTGGCACCGCGGCTGCGCACAAAGTTGAAAAAGCCTGTTGCCTGGTTGCGCTCGCTTTCGACAAAGGCGTCAAACATTTTCTGGACCGAGGTGTAGCCGAGGCCAGCATAGTTGAATCCCATAATCTGCGGTCCCCCCATACTGATGGAGGACTTGGCAGCTGTATCGTCCAGCGTACAGGCAAATTCCAATACCTCCCACTCGTTGTTTTGATCCCCGTGAAAACTCCGCCACGCTTGATCTGGCGCAGACCGCCACTGGTGGCCTGTCCATCGTTTGTCCGAGTTGTAGACAAAGTGCTGGCCGAATTTGTTGGGATTGTTCTTGCCCCACCGGTCGTAAAAGATCTGGTTCTCAAAACGGATAATCATTCGTCCATCGGTACCAAAGGAACGACCGCCCGATTCGACTGTCAAGACAGCCACAGCGACGCCGGGGTCAATCGCCAGTTTGTCAGCTAACACCTGTAGCAGCCCGCCGAGGCGGTTCCAGGCGTTGGCGACTTGGCGTTCGGTGCTGTTGAGGTTGGAGGTGATGGCGATCTTTTGCTCTGTTGGCGGCTCAAGCTCTGCGTCCGGGGCGCGCGTGCTGATGAGCGAAAAGTAGGATGCAGCGCCATAACCCTCTTGTCCATCGTCTAGGCGTACCTTGAGCCATTCTCCTCGTTGACCAACTTTGCCCCGGATGTCCGCCTCAGGCTCCAGCGGCACTAGGCTGGTATCGTGTTGGGCTTTGGTGACGAGTGCGCCAGAGGTCGAGGGGGCGTTGCGGATGTTCAAGTAACCGACTTCTGGGCTGTAGATCCAGACCTTGAATTCAGATGCTTTGGTTTTTGTGACCGGTTTGGGTGGTTCTGGGCCAGGTTCTTCTACAACGGTGACCGAGGGTGTCTCTGGCGGCTCGGCGGGTTTCTCCGACAGTTCGAGGTACCAGGCCGCAGCATAGACCTCCCTGCCATCATCCAAGCGCACATGTAGCCATTCCCCCCGTTGACCAACCTTGGCACGCACAGTTCCCTCTGGTTCTAATGGGGTAACGGTGTTTCCGTGCGACACTTTGGTGATGAGTGTGCCGGATGTTGATGGCTGGCTCCTCATATTCAGGTAACCCACCTCTGGGCTGGCCACTTTGACCTCGATTTCTACCTTTACGGCAGAGATGCCAAAGGACACTGGTGCAACGGGTATTGCCTCTTTTGTAGGTTTGGCCTCAATCTCTTTGGTCTCGGCCGGTTTGGCCCCGATACCAAACGATACTGAATCGGGTATGTGGATTTGTAGATGCTGAGCCGAAACATATCCCTTGGCCCCATCGGGAGTACGGATGTAGAGCCATTGGTCTTTTTGCCCTATTTTTTTCTTTAACTCTGTTGCTGGTTCCAGGACTGTTAGCACGGTCTCGGTTTCTACTTTGGTAATGGGGGGCCTGGGAAAGACAAATAAAGGATTCTTGACTTGTACCGACTTTTTACTATTTGACATAGCTTTTCTCCTTTCTTGTGAACTGATGTCATTTTGGGCCTGGAGCGAGCGCTCCAATTCTTCTTTGCGGAATAATTTATTACCGCCACCCTATATTATATCCGATGAACCTTCCAAACGCCTTACAAAATGGGGTGCTGACCTTCCAAAAACCTTCCAATTTGAAAGATTTCTATTGGCGAACGCTTGGTTGGAATAGATGATGGTTTGAGTAGAGGTCGACATGTTGTCATTGGACTTTGAATAAACTTTTCCTTACAGATATCTGATGCAAAAATACCGAGGCACTGGTTCAGTTGAATGGGATTACGATGTAGCCACGCTTTCCATAGCACGTAAGGCCCTGCGAGGTATGGAAACCTCGGCTACAAGCCCCTTTTTGAGCCACAATTGGCTGACTATCCAGAAATCCCACCCAACTGAACCAGTACCAATACCGATAATTGCTGACAAATTGCCACTTTTAGCCACGAATTCCACGAATTAGCACGAAAAATTGGTGAAATTCGTGGAATTCGTGGCTAAAAAAGCCTGGTTAACTGGCCAGGATAGCCTTTGGCGCATAGACATATCATTTGTTCAAAGTCCAATGTCAGGATGTGCATATTATACAACCAGACGCAACTGTGTTCAAGTGGCTTTGACTCGTAACAGTACATAATCTTTTGCTCTTTTATTCTCTTGTGTGGTATAATGCCGGGCGCATTTGCGTGAACAACGTATAACGTTTTCGATGTCGGGGGAGGCTGTCCTGGTGATTGAGAGAGTTAGAGCTTTTTTTGACCAACGTGATTGGAGAGTCTGGGCGATTCTTGCGATGGCCATTACTTGTTTGCTGTACCTTTCCACTTTTCAGACTGTCGTGAATGGCAGCGACAGCCCATACACAACAGATGTGGGGGAGATTCAGAATGCGCTTCCACGTTGGGGAACAATTCACTGGACGGGGTATCCGCTTTACACTTTTCTTGGTTCATCATTTGTCACGCTTTTGCGTTGGGTAGGCGTCCCTCCGGCTGCTGGGGCCTCACTTTTTTCGGTACTGTGGGGCATCGTTTCGGTGGGGTTGATGGTGGCGTTGTTGCAGGAACTGCACGTGTCTGGCCCGTTGTCGGCGCTGGGTGCACTCTTGCTCGCCGTCTCTACCTCGGTGTGGATGGACGCTTCGCTTGCCGAGGTCCATACGATGACCACAGCCCTTACTATCGCCATACTCTTGTTTGCGCTTCGCCTTGGGCGTTCTGGGGATCGTCGCGACCTTTTTCTATTGGCCCTGGTCTTTAGCCAATCTGTGGCTCATCAGCGGGCGGTGGTCTTTACGGCTTTGGCAGCGGCCGTGCTTGTATTGGAGCAGTGGCGGGTAATCTGGCGTGAGTTTCTCCCGACCTTGACCTTGTGCCTGTTGTCGCCGCTCACCTATCTCTATCTTCCTTGGCGTGTGTCTCAGGGCGCTACGTGGATTTTTGGCACGCCTGGCACCTGGCAACGTGTGATGGGTATGCTTTTGGACAATCGGGCGGAGCGCATTGTCGCTTGGCCAGAAGGGGTTGACGAGTGGATGGTCAGGATTGGACGGGCGTTTACCGTAACGGCGATGGATTTGCCGCTCGTGCTACTCGTGTTGGGACTGTTTGGGGTGCTTGCGCTTGCACTAGAGAAACGTTGGCAAGAGTCGCTGGGACTGACGCTGGCCTGGGTGCCTCATCTTTTGTTGACCGGCGTGATCTGGATCGGACGTGTTGGGGATGCGCAGTTGGCCGCTCATCTCCCTGTAACGATTCTGGCTGTTGTCGGAGTGGCGTTTCTGGCGGACTTTGTGAGTCGCCGGATTACACATGGGCGTTCTGCGGCCTCGTTATTGCTTGCCGGTATCTTTATTTTGTTGTTCGTGTTGAATCGACCCACGATACTAAAAGTGACGCGTGACCCCAGTGCAGAGGTGATCGTTTCTGTGGCGGAACGAGTTGAGCTATTCTCCGATGATGAACCTATCACGTTCATGGCTTTGTGGGGTAACGATTATTGGGCCTTGGCTTATGCTCAGGCATTCCAGGACCGTCTTGTTGGGTTGAATTTTGTAGATCATAATGCTTCTTTTCAGGAAATCGTGGACAGAGGCGATCATCTGTTTACATTTGACCAGACCTTTTATTGGCAGCCCGTTTCGTGGTGGGAAGAACGGTTGGGTCGGGTCTATCTTGTGTCGGCTGCTCCAGAAATTGTCGAGATTGCCGTACAGCCACCCTTGACACTCATCGACGTGCCGGCGGGACCCGATCTAGACCTAGGGAATGGTATGTGGATACGTTCGGCGCAACTGACACCGTTGGAGAATGGTGATTGGGTACTGACGGTGTATTGGCAGGCAGAGAGCGCTCCAACTGTAGATTATAGTGTCGCCGTTCACCTGGTGTCCTGGGATCCGCCTCGCAGTGGAGAGGATGTTCTCTTTCAGGCCGACCAGGCGCACCCCGTGTATGGCTGGTATCCTACTTCTCGTTGGGATGCTGGGGAGATCGTGCGCGAACACTATCTCATAAAAGTGCCAGAGGGTGCTGCTCCCCAAGCTGTCCGCATTGCCCTATACTATACCGATGATGCGGGTGATTTTGTCAACAGTCCCTGGTTGTCACTGCCGGCTGGTGACTAGGATTGACTGGTCGCCAGCGCCCGCGCAATGCGAGCGGCCACACGAGCATTGTTGAGCAATAATGCTTCATTGGCGCGACGCGCTTGTCCATCGGTCAGTTCAACCAGCCGGGCCAACAAAAAGGGTGTTAGGGTCTTGCCACTCACACCCTTTGCGTCTGCTTCTTCGACCGCTTGCGCGATGGCTGTTTCGACTTGCTCAGTGGCGAGTTCATCGGCTTTGGAGACAGGGACGCAAGTCAAGAGTGCTGCTGAAAGCCCCAGTTTTGTCTGTGCTTGAGCCATTTGGGCGACCTCTTCGGGCGTCTCGACTCGCGCATCTATCCCCAATCCCGAGTTGCGGCTGTAAAAGGCAGGAAACTCGTCCGTGCCATAGCCGAGTACCGGCACACCGTGGGTCTCTAGAACCTCTAGCGTGCGCAAAAGATCGAGAATAGCCTTGGCCCCCGCACAGACGACGACCATAGGGATAGAGGCCAGCGCGAGCAGATCGGCAGAGACGTCTTCTGGATGCCCCCGGTGCACACCCCCGATGCCCCCGGTAGCAAAGACCCGAATGCCAGCGCGGTGAGCCAGATGCATAGTGGCAGCCACGGTTGTGCCGCCGTTTGCGCCTTGGGCAGTCACGATGGACAAGTCTCGCAGGCTGACCTTACGGGCCGTCCGGTCAGAGGCCAGCCGAGTTAGTTCCTCGTCAGAAAGTCCGACTCGTGGTTTGCCATCCAGCATAGCGATGGTAGCCGGTAAAGCCCCTTCCTCGCGCACCGTTGCCTGCATCTGGTTGGCGATCTCCAGGTTGGCTGGGGGAGCAAACCCATGGGTGATGAGGGCCGATTCCAAAGCTACCACAGGGGTTCCTTTTGCAAGGGCCTGTTCGACCTCGGGGGCGATTTGTGTCTTGTGGCTCACTCGACGATTTGCTCCTGGCTCAAATAATCTTCCAGGCGTTGGCCGATGATGGCGTAACGAAAATCGTGTCCTTGGAGTACCTGCACTGCACCATAGAGACCGTAGAGCACAAAAGTGGCTCCGATCAGAAGAAAGACGCCCATTACACAAAATGGAAAAAAGCTGGTGAGAAAGGTGATCAATATAGCAACCAACCCACCAAGAGCGTCCGGATTGCCAACGCCTTCCATAGCAAAGATACCCAGTGGCATTGCCGCAAACATTCCAAGGAAAGAACACATGTAACAAGCGCCGCCAAGGAAAGCAAGCATGATTATGCAGAGTTGATAAGCAACTCCTTGCAGTGCCTGAAAGCCAACAAATCGTGTTTTTTCTCGTTGTGTGGCCCAAATGACGATAGCGGCGATGAGTCCCCATAAGGGAAGGATGACACTGGCGTGAGCCAGCGCGGCTAGGATGCGCTCGTCTTGCGTTACCTCACTCGTGGTGTTTTCTGATTCCATCATGTTCCTCCTTTTGCTATGGCTTGTTACCCCAATAACTCTACCGCCAATTGGGCATAGACCTCGGCGGCGGCATAGACGTCGGCTAGCCGCACGTGCTCGTCAGCGGTGTGTGCGTGACGTGGATCGCCTGGCCCAAACCCTACAGTCGGGATGCCGGCCACACCAGCCGTGTAGGTCCCCTCGGTTGAAAAGTCCCATTTGGTCACTCGAGGTCGGCGTTTCAGTTGTGCTCTCACAGCTCTCACAGTATTTGTTACCAATGGGTGATCCTCTGGCATCACCCAGGCGGGGTAGCACTCGCGGGTACTGCATGCGTAACTGGTGTAACTGGTGGCATTGTACTCGGTCACCTCAATCTCGGCGCGTACTCCTTCACGAGCGATCACTCGTTGCACTTCTGCCAGGGCCTTTGTTTCGGTCTCGCCCAGTGTCAGTCGTCGGTCGATGATCAACTCGCAGCGGTCAGGTATAGCATTGCGACTGCTGGCACTGGACGTGATGTCGGTCACTGCCAGTGTGCCGGGGCCGAGAAAATCATCGGTGGACAACTGTTCCGCCAAAAGCTCCAAGCCGAACACCAGTCGCGCCGTCGTATAGATGGCATTGTCTCCTAATCGTGGGCTGGCGGCATGAGCTGAACGTCCATAAGTGACAAGCCGTATCTCTATCCGCCCCCGCTGCCCACGACTAACGTCTAAATTGGTCGGCTCGCCCAGCACCATCCAATCTGGACGTATCCCTTCCTCTTCGATCAGGACCCGCGATCCCAGACCTTCGCACGGTTCCTCTTGTACCACACAGGCCACAACGATATCGCCTTTCAGGGGAACCTGTGCGTCGCGGACAAGTTTGGCCCCATAGATCATCGCAGCCACTCCGCCTTTCATATCGCAAGAGCCGAGGCCGTACAGTATGCCATCCTCAACCCTGGCCCCGAAAGGATCATAGCTCCACGCTGAGGCGTCGCTGACACGAACCGTGTCCATATGACCATTGAGCATCAGAATCGGACCATGACCCGGACCGATCCGACCAACCACGTTCCCAATGCGATCGGTATGCACATCGTGAAAATCGAGACGCTTCATCTCGGCAATAATGCGTTCGGCCACCGCGCTCTCTCTAGTCGAGGGACTGGGCGTTTGCACCAGATCACGTAGAAAAGGCAATAAACTTGTTTGATCTTGAAAGCTTAGTTTGAATGGATTCATTGAGGGAGATTGTAGGCTGAAATGGCTCATTCGTCAAGCGGCGCCAGGGGTCTATTTAAGAGTGGGCATCCCAACAAGAAAACTCTGGTTTCTCTGTCAGAGTGTGCTATAATCGATCTACTTGCAGGGTGCTTAAATAGGAGAAAAAAATGGATTACATTGAGGGTACGTTTGGGGGTTTCGACGGGCTTGAACTTTATTATCAATGCTGGCTGCCAGAAGGAGAACCAAAAGCCACTCTGACTGTCGTTCATGGCTTGGGCGAACATGGCGGACGTTATGGCAATGTGGTGGATTGGTTTGTGCCCAAGGGGTACGCAGTTTATGCCTTTGATCTTCGAGGCTTTGGCCGCTCTCCTGGTCCTCGCGGTTACATCAACGAGTGGGCCGAGTATCGCCAAGATGTCAAGGCCTTTCTGGAATTTGTGCGTGAGCAGGGGCCAAGTCAGACTGTTTTCATGTTGGGTCATAGTATGGGAGGGTTAGCTGTTTTGGAATACGTGCTGCATCATCCGGAGGGATTGGCTGGTGTGATCGCTTCTGGGCCGGCGCTGGGTGTCGATATTCCGCCACTCTTGATGATGTTGAGCAAGGTGCTATCGGGTGTTTTGCCTCGGCTTGCGTTCAATACCGGGCTTGATACCACGGCTCTCTCTCGTGATGTATCTGTGGTTGATGCTTATGTCAATGACCCGCTGGTGCATAGCTTGAGCACGCCACGCTTTGGCATCGAATTCCCTCGGACAATTGAGTGGACGCAGGCGCATGCTGCCGAGATGCAGATACCGTGTTTGATCGTACATGGCGGTGATGATCGCATAGTTCCGCCCGAAGGCAGTCGCATCTTTTACGATAATATGACCATTGCTGACAAGGAGCGGCAGGTCTACGAGGGGTACTATCATGAGGTCTTTAATGACATTGGCAAGGAAAAGGTTCTCACAGCTGTGGAAACTTGGGTGGAGGAGCATTTAGTGGGCCTCAAGTGAGTCATTGTTTGACAGCCCGAGCCTTTGTGTTAGAATGACACGGCCCTTGTGGGGGTGACCTTTTCCTCCCCTAAAAGTGTCACCTTCAGAATAGGGAATTCTTGACGACAGACGATGCTTGATCTTGGGATTGTTATTACCAGTTACAACACGTGCGACTTGCTATGGACTTGTTTGCGTTCAGTCTATGACAGCCAGGGTGATTTTGCCTTTCAAGTCTATGTTGTGGATAATGCCTCGATTGATGGTAGTGCTGAGATGGTCGCTGCCAAGTTTCCTCAAGCGAGGGTGATAACCAACACAGAAAATGTTGGTTATCCCAGGGCCAATAATCAGGGATTGGAAGCCTTTGGCTTTGCTCAAACCTCACTTTTGAATTCCCAGACACCACGGTTCGCGCTGCTCCTGAATCCAGATACCGAATTGCCACCAGATGCATTGTCTCAGATGTTGGATTTCATGTCCGAGCACGTTGATACTGGTATGGTGGGTCCCAAACTGGTGCTCCTCGATGGTTCTCTAGACTTGGCCTGTCGCCGGTCGTTTCCCACACCGGAGGTGTCTTTGTATCGGTTTACGGGTCTGTCTCGTCTCTTTCCCCACAGCCGGCGTTTTGGCCGTTACAATTTGACATATCTCGATCCTGACCATGTTGCTGAAGTGGATTCTGTTGTTGGGGCATTTATGATGGTACGGGCAGAGGCGATTGCTCAAGTGGGTTTGATGGATGGGCAGTTTTTTATGTACGGAGAGGATTTGGATTGGGCTTACCGCATCAAGGCGGCGGGTTGGAAGGTTTACTACAACCCAGCAGTGACAGTGTTGCACGTCAAGCGGGCGGCCAGCCGCCATAGCCCCCGAGCCCAGGTCGAGTTTTTTCGTGCAATGGATATCTTCTATCGAAAGCACTATGCTGCTCAGACTCCGGGGTGGGTCCACGTATTTATCGTCAGTCTCATTTGGTTACGTCAGAGATTTGAGCAGTTGCGAGTTGGTTTAGCGACCGGCACGTTGGATAAATAACAGGAGATTGCGACGTGAAGTCAAAGGCACGAATCCAGGTTGTTTTTGTTCTGACACTGGCCCTGACGGATTTAGTGGTGGCTGGTCTGGCTTTTTTACTTGCCTATTGGATGCGTCGTTTGATTTCTTGGCCGAACTATGCGCAGAATATGGGTGATTTCCCTGATTATACAGGGATCGTTCTCGCTCATGCCGCGTCTATTCTGACAGTGTTTGCTTTTTCTCGATTGTACCGCCTGACTCGAAATCCTTCGCGTATTGACGAGTTCTACTCTATTTTCGCATCTACCACTGTGGGTACTTTGGTGGGGGTGGCTCTTGCATCCTTGCTTTTTAAAAACGGTCCCCTAGAATTGGATTATTCACGAATGATGATTTTGTATGGTTGGGGTTTCACTATCATATTCGTCAATATGGGCCGGCTGGCACATGCGCAGATACGGACTGAACTGCGAAAGCAGGGATGGGGGCATGATCGTGTGCTCGTGGTCGGCACTGGTGAAGTGGGGCAGATGATTTTCCAGAAAATCCAGTCGAATCCTGGTTTGGGATATGGGGCAATCGGTTTTGTCGCCGCTAATGGTCAAGAAAGAGAGGTGCTATTGGGTGCTCCAATCCTTGGTCATGCCAGCGACTTGTCGTTGATTATTGACGAGCATCAGATTGATGAGGTCATCATTGCATTGCCGGAGGCGACACATCAAGAAATTTTAATGTTGATTTCAGAATGTGAACGCGGTAAAGTAACTATCAAGGTTTTTCCAGACATGTTTCAATATATGGCCAGCCAGGTGGGGATCGGTGATCTGGGAGGGTTGCCATTGTTGACTGTGCGCAACATTGCTTTGCGCGGCTGGAAGCGTTCGGCCAAACGATTGATGGACATTGTTGGGGCGGCATGTGGATTGGTTTTGATCTCGCCGTTGATGATGTTGATGGCCGTCCTGATCAAGTTGGATTCACGCGGTCCGGTATTCTACGCGCAGGAGCGGATGGGGCTTGACGCTCGGTCCTTTCAAATACTAAAGTTTCGGTCTATGCGGCAGGATGCCGAAAGTCATGGGGCAGGGTGGACGGTAGAGAATGATCCTCGAACCACCCGTTTGGGTCGCATTATCCGTCGTATCAATGTGGATGAATTGCCTCAGTTGATCAATGTGTTGATTGGAGAGATGAGCCTGGTAGGACCACGTCCAGAGCGTCCAGTGTACGTCAACCAGTTTCGCCGTTCGATCCCCCGTTATATGGATCGTCATTGGGAGAGGGCAGGTATGACTGGTTGGGCGCAGGTCAACGGGCTGCGGGGCGACACCTCTATTGTCGAGAGAACAAAGTATGACTTGTGGTATATTGAGAACTGGTCGTTGTCTTTGGACATCAAGATACTGATTCGGCAGTTCTTTAACGTGTTCAGATCGCCGAATGCGTATTGATGCATAGAGGCTGTCTGATTAGCAAAAACAAAGAGCGCCGTCAAATATTGATGCCTTTTTGACGACGCCCTGTGACGTTATGAAATGCTATCGTTAGAATCCCGACGCTTGAGAACAAAGAGAACGGCTGCTCCTGCTGCCAGCGCCAGCACTAGGATACCGCCAATCTTGGCGAGGTTTGCAACGACACGGCCTGCAGTTGAACTGTCACTTGATCCGTCGCTTTCTTGGTTCTCTGTCGCAGGGTCGGTGCTTTCGTTTGGAGAAGGGTTCTCGCCTTCTCCTCGCACAACTCCAAACTGAATATCGAGGCTGGTTCCTTCTGCAACTGCCACGGGCCACTCGGCCTGACCGCTGGGATTGAATCCGGCAGCTGCTTCCAAGATCACGCGATAAGCTCCAGGAGCCAATCCGGTAAAGCAGTGGGGTTCGCTAACACCATCGGAAGTGTATTGGGCCACTATTGTGCCAGAAGCGGTATCATCAGCGACCCTAAACTGGGCCGAGGGCACCAAGTGTTCGATCGCTTGATCATCTCGGAACGAGTTGCCGTTCTCGTCATAGTAGGCCAATACACAAATGGCTGCTCCTCCAGTGTTGTTTTCCTCGGGTTCTGTGACAGGCGCGTCGGGATTTTCTGGTGTAGGGCTGGGTGGGGGAGGCAAGGTGGTGGGAACAGGGGTCTCGCTGGGTAGAGAGATCACAAGTTCCTGGCCCGGCACGATGACGTCGTTGCTGCCAAGAGATCCGGCGTTGAGCGTGCGGATTTGATCAGCCGGCACATTATAATCTAATGCAATACCAAAGAGGGTGTCTCCCGATTCGACGATGTGTACAGTAGCGCCATCTGGACGCGGTGTGGCGGTGGGGCGTGGTGTAGGGCTTGGTCCAGGGGTTGGGGTTGGCGGTGCTGGCGGTGGTGTGTTTGTCGGTGGTGTGCCTGGTGAAGTCGAAACCAAGCTGGCATCGTCCCAGTAGGCGTCTTGATACTTGTAGGCCCACTTGCTCTTGGATCGCAGGAAAACACACACACTCCCTCCTGCGCCTACCTGGACAGTGGCTGGGCCAATGTACGAGTATTTGTCAGGTGCGGTTTGCGCTGTGCTCCAGACGATGTTGGGAGAAAACGGATCCGTGTTACCATCGGGCGCAATCCCAACCTGAAAAGTCTGGTTCCAAGGATCTCCACAAGTATAGCCCATCGGGTCATTTTTATCGCAACTCCACCCATGGGCGTGGGCTGAGAACTCTACGGTTGAGTTGGGCTCTAGGCCGTTCACAACCTGGTAGATTCCTGTGTCTTGCAAGCGGTAAAAGGTAAAGAGAAGTAGCGCATAGTTGCCGCTGCGGACGCGCGGTAGATCACCAGTGAATGGAGGTACATTGGGGATAGTCTTGACCTCGGGCTGTCCGTAGCCGTCTGACTTGCGCCACCACGTGACCCAGCCTTGTGGAGTAAAGATGTTGTCGTGAAAGGTGCCATCGAACACGTCGTGTGTCCAGTTGTCCAGACACCACCCGGGTTCGGAGCCAGGCGCGCAGTTGAGCCCCTCAAAGCCGGGGTTTTTTAACAATTCTGTTCCTTCTTGCGCGTTCTGCGAGATGCTGGGCATAGCCATAGAGAAAATTGGCACTATACTCAATACTGTGACCGCTAGCAAGATACCGACCAATGTGCGTTTTTGAATCATTAACTCTTTCCCTCCAAACTGACGTTGTGCATTGCTGTATTCACTGGCGGCAATAAGGTGGTTGGGTATACAAGGTTTCGCGGCCACGATTGGCCGCGAAATAAGTTGGTGAGTGGCTCGTACAGAGCATTTAAACTTGCTGCATTGTAGAGTTGTGATAAGATTCTCGCCGCACTTGCCAAAGCGGGCAAATTATAGCACAATGCAAGTGCTTGTCAAACTTTTACAGTCGGGTTGAAAAAGGGTATTTATGCGTGTTTTAATGATTTCCAAAGCCTGTGTAGTGGGCGCTTACCAACGCAAGTTGGAAGAAATTGCCTGTTTTCCTGATATCGAATTGATGGTTGTCGTGCCCCCATCGTGGCGTGAAGGTAGCCGCTTGATCCATTTGGAACGCGCTCACACTGTGGGATATCAATTGATCGCTGAACCTATTGCATTCAATGGACGCTTTCATTTCCACTTTTATCCTCAAATCGGGCAGCGATTGCGTGCTTTTGCCCCTAATGTTGTGCACGTGGATGAGGAGCCTTATAATTTCGCTACTTGGCATGCCCTGTCGTTGGCCAGGAGAGCGGGTTCCCGAGTGTTATGGTTCACGTGGCAGAACCTGAATCGTCGTTACCCATTTCTCTTCCGGTTGATCGAGCATTATAATTTGCGTCACGCAGATTATGCGATCGCCGGCAGCGCTGGAGCAGCGATGGTTTGGCGCGACAAGGGTTTTTCTGGTCCACTGGCCATTATCCCCCAGTTTGGCGTGGATGTCGATATTTTTACTCCCCGTGCTGGCGAACATGACGTTGGCCGTGATTTTGTCATCGGATATGCGGGGCGGTTGGTGCCAGAAAAAGGGGTAGATGTGCTGTTGGAGGCCGTAGCCGGGATAGGCGGTAACTGGCGACTGATCGTGATGGGGGCGGGGTCAGAGCGAGCACAACTGGAGGAGCTTGCTCGTCACCGAGATATAGCTGATCGGACCTCGTTTGAGGACTTTGTTCCTTCGCTGACTATGCCAGACTTTTACCGAAAACTGGACGCATTTGTGCTTCCTTCGCGTTCTCAACCCAATTGGGTCGAGCAGTTTGGGCGGGTCCTGATCGAGGCGATGGCTTGTGGTGTGCCCGTGATCGGCTCTGATTGTGGTGAGATTCCCAACGTGATCGGCGACGCCGGTTTGGTCTTTCCTGAGGATGATGCCGACGCCTTGCAGAAACACCTGATGCTTTTAATGAGTGACCTCGGGTTACGAACTGATCTGATTCGGCGTGGGCGAGAGCGGGTGTTGGATCAATTTACCCAGGCGCAGATTGCCGCGCAGACAGTGACCGTTTACCGAGAAATGATCAATGATGAATACCAATGAGCAACTTATAAAAGGAGAGTAAATGTTTACCACATTCAAAGAGGCACGACGTTTCATAGAAGAGAACGATGTGCAAATGATAGATCTCAAGTTTGCAGATCTTTGGGGGCGTTGGCATCATCTGACAATTCCCCAGAACCAATTCACTACCGAGCTGATGGAGGATGGTGTTGGCTTTGATGGCTCTGCGGTGGGTTTGAAATCGGTCAAAGCCGGTGACATGGTACTAGTGCCTGTTCTTTCGACCGGATTCACCGACCCATTTTGGAACGTGTCCACCCTTAGTTTTATATGCACTACCCTGGAGGCGGATACCAAAGAGGCCTTTCCCAACGACCCGCGCAACATTGCTCGTCGTGCTGAAGAGTGTCTGATCGAAAGTGGCATCGCCGATCGGAGCTTGTGGGGACCAGAATTTGAGTTTTACGTTTTTGATAGTGTGGCGTACGAGAATGAGATGAATCGTTCTGGATATAGCGTTGAATCGGGTGAAGCTGCCTGGGGCAGTGGTGCAGGGGGACATGGTCATTATATTCCGCTTCATGGCGGTTACCACGCGATTCCTCCCAAGGATACGCTCTATAATTTACGCAGTGAAATGCTCATGCACCTCCAAGCAATGGGTGTACCGGTCAAGTATCATCACCATGAAGTGGGCGGACCAGGGCAGTGTGAAATCGAGACGCCGATGGTAGGTCTGCTGGATGCGGGTGATATGACGATGATCGTCAAATATGTGACCAAAATGATCGCTCACCGTCACGGACAGACCGTGACTTTTATGCCCAAGCCGATTTATGGTGAGGCGGGGTCAGGGATGCATTTTCACCAACACCTGTTTAATGGGACTCGGAACGTTTTTTATGATGCCAATGGCTATAGTCTATTGAGCCAAACAGCCCTACACTATATCGGTGGGTTGTTGCTTCATGGCCCGGCGATACTGGCTTTTACGAATCCCAGCACCAATTCCTACCGGCGGCTCGTGCCTGGTTTTGAGGCCCCTGTCAACGCTTTCTTCTCCAGTGGTAATCGGAGTGCCGCTGTGCGTATTCCGCGCTATGCTATCCAACCGGACCAAGTACGGATCGAATTCCGCCCACCGGATGCCACTGGCAACGTTTACCTGGCACTGGCTGCACAACTCTTGGCCGGAATGGATGGTATTCGCCGCCAGATTGATCCCACGGAGGCGGGTTTTGGGCCGATAGATGCAGACGTTTTCTCGTGGACCGATGAACAACGAAAGGCAATTCATCCACTGCCCGCTTCACTCAAAGAGTCTTTGGACTTTTTGACAGATGATTGTGATTTCTTGCTGGCCGGAGACGTTTTCAGTCAAGATTTGATCGAGCGTTGGATTGCTTTTAAAATGGATTGTGAATACTATCAAGTGCGAAACCGTCCACATCCTTATGAAATGGAACTCTATTTCGACGTGTGACGTTGACACCTGGTGACTCTCGGACTATAATCATAAAGTACAATCAGACTTCGAAAGTCTCAAAAAAGACTTTCGAAGTCTTAATGGGCATGGAGGTCCTCGTTAATGCGACATTTCTTTCTTGCTATCGAAGGTGTTATTGGAGTCGGAAAAACCACATTGGCTCGTTTGTTGCATTCTCGTTTTAAAGCCGAATTGCTATTGGAGGCATTTGAGGAAAATCCCTTCCTCTCTGATTTCTACGGCGACCGTGCTCGATATGCTTTCCAGACTCAGATGTTTTTTCTGTTGAGCCGGTACCGGCAACAGCAAGTCGCGCCGACTCTTTTGACGCGCACGCCTCTCGTTGGAGACTATACCTTTGCCAAAGACAGCCTGTTTGCCCGGATGAATTTGGAAGGTGACGAATTGGATGTGTACAAGCAGCTATACACGGTTCTCGCCGACCGTGCGCCCATCCCTGATCTCGTCGTCTATTTGCGGGCCAGTACAGACTTGCTGATGATGCGGATTGCGATGCGTGATCGCGCCTACGAACGCGAGATGGATCGGGTGTACATTGAATCTCTGCGGCAAGCCTACGAGCGTCACTTTTCTGATTATACTCGGACACCGTTGCTGGTTGTTGATGTTGCTGATTTGGACTATGTTCAGGATCCGAGTGCCTTGGCTTTTATCGAAGGTCAAATACGGACAGCGCTTGGTGTGGGGGTCTATCAACGGCCTTTGCCACAGATGGAATCGACTAGCTATCTTGAGCGTATCGAGGGGCCGGCAACTTTGATCAACACCAATCACTTGACAACGAGATGGGAGACGGTAGGTGAATTTTTGGCGGCGAACGAGGCGTTGGGGCGAGTGGGATCTGCCTTGGCTGATGACGCAGCGAAAAGTTATGGGGCGGAACTTGGGGCAGCGTTGCAGGATACGATGGATCGGCTACAACGGATGGCTCAGACGGTTGGTGTTGATTTGCAAAGGGGAGCATAGAAAGACCGGATAGAAGGATGGGAGTATGACTCACGTATTGGTTCTCGAGGATGAACTGAGTATCCGCAAGACCTTTCAAACGTTTCTGGAAGAACAAGGTTACAACGTGACCGTTGGGGACAGCTTGTTCCGAGTGGAATCGTTTCTGATTGAACACTCTTGCGACGTCGTTCTGGTCGATATTGCTTTGTCTAACACCAGTGGCCTAAATATGCTACAACAGGTGCGCCAGATTGATGAGAATATTCCCATTATCTTGAGTGCTGGGGAGTCGGACGTATCTTTGGCGGCTGACGCGATGTTGCACGGTGCATATGATTATGTGATCAAACCGATCACTCAGCAAGTGCTGACCCATGTTGTTGGTCGCGCCGTGGAAAAAAAGCGCTTACTGGATGACAATCGTCGTCTGGAGGTGGAGAACCAGAAAAATGCATCATTGTATCAAGAGACCAACCGTCGTTTAACTGAAGCCCGGCTTATCCAAGAGATGATGCTGGCGGCAACCTCGACTCTTGATTTTGATTTGGTGCTTGAACGCACCGTCAAAGCGCTGCACCGGGCATTAAAAATTGATCGTCTTGGATTTTTATTACCTGATGAGAAAAAAGGTGTGTTAGAGTTGCATCCATCTCTGGTTGGTTTTACTGGGAATGTGTTTCGTATTCCTATCGAGGGCAGTTTTGTCGGACGGGCTTTTCAAACAGGGCGGCCGGTGCTGGTGCAGGATACGGTTCAGACACCCGCTTATTTTGACCAAACACCCGACGTCCGTTCCGCACTGGCTGCACCAGTACGTGTTGGTGGGCGTATTGTCGCAGTGCTACATGCGGAGAGTCCTGATAAAAATGCCTTTGGTGAGGATAAATTGCGCCTTTTTGCGACGATCGCCGGACAGTTGGGGGTGGCGTTGGATAACGCGCGGCTCTACCAAAGGCTAGGGGCGCAAGCTGCCGAACTGTCACAAGCTTATGAGGAGTTGCGGGAAATCAATCGTCTGCGCACCGAATTGGTGCAGAACGTGGGACATGAACTGCGTACACCATTGGGTTTGGTCAAGGGATATGTCGAATTGCTATTGGCGGGCGACTTGGGGGATATTCCCAATAATCAGAGGACTGCACTGGAAGTTGTCCGCGCACGCGCTGCCTCTCTGGAGCGCCTGATTCACAACCTGACGGTATTGCAATCAGTGCCCAGAGAAGCCTTGACGTTGGCTTCAATGTCGATCGACAAAGTGCTCGGACACGTGTTGGCCGAGTATCGGCTCTCTGCCCAAAAAGCGGGTGTTGTATTTCGGGATGAATTCACGGTGGATCTACCACTTGTGATGGGAGATCGGACCAGGTTGCACTTGGTCTTGAGTCATCTGGCAGACAATGCCGTCAAGTTTAGTCCTGATGGTGGAACCATCGCCGTTTGTGCTTGGGCAGATCAGGAGAGGGTCTTTGTCTCGATTGCCGATGAGGGGATTGGTATTCCATTTGAGCATCGAAAGCGCATCTTTGAGCGATTTTATCAGGTGGATGGCAGCGCTAGTCGTCGCTTTGGCGGCATGGGGGTTGGATTGGCCTTGGTGTGGGAAATCATCGAGGCTCACGATGGGACAGTAGATGTTGAAAGTGAACCGGGAAAAGGCAGCATATTTACCATTGCTTTGCCTCGGGCCGATAGGATAGATTAACAAGATGAAACGTTTTGTCGCTATAGCTGGCAATATTGGGGTAGGCAAATCTACCTTATCCGGGTTGTTGAGTAAACGGTTGCACTGGGATCCTTTTCTCGAAGCGGTTGATGATAACCCATATCTGGCTGACTTTTATGAGGATATGCGCCGCTGGAGTTTTCATTCGCAAATATATTTTCTCTCGCGTCGTCTGCGTCACCATTGGCAGTTGCTTCGACACGCCAACTCTGTGATTCAGGATCGCACCGTCTATGAAGACGCCGAGATATTTGCTCGCAATCTCTACCGCCAAGGATCGATGGATGAGCGGGACTATCAAAGCTACTGGGAGTTGTATCAAGTCGTGATTACAGTGTTGCCCCCGCCTGACCTGATCGTATACTTGCGGGGTTCTGTTCCCATGTGTTTGGAGCGAATTCATCATCGGGGACGTTCCTATGAACAGAATATTGAGGTGGCCTATTTAGAACAACTCCACGAATTGTACGAGGAATGGATCAACGGATTTACTCTTTGTCCTGTGTTAAGTGTGCCATCTGATGATTTGGATTTTCTATCGAATCCCGAGCACCTGGAACTGGTTACAGATAAAATTCTAGAGAAACTTCAAGGGCGGGAGGAGGTCGTATTCGACACCCGATGACGAACGAAATCTCGAATCTAAAATCCCAGATACGCGAGCTGACTTTTCTCCACGAAACCAGCCAGGTACTCACGGCCACCCTCGATCTGGATGGTGTATTGCGGTCTTTGATGACCCAAGTGCGGGATTACTTTCAGGTCGAAGCGGCCTCGGTTGCCTTGCTGGAGGAAGAGACTGGAGATGCTGTATTTCGCATTGCGGTCGGTAAGGCGGCTGAGGAGGTGGTTGGATTACGTATGGGGCCTGGTGAAGGAGTTGTGGGCTGGGTCATCCAAACCGGGCAGCTAGAATTGGTACCTATTGCCCATGACGATGAACGTTTCTATACCGGCATAGATGACACGACAGATTTTCACGCGCACGCAATGCTCGCCATTCCGATCAAGATCGAGGGGCAGACCATTGGCGTGATTGAGGTGCTCAATCCTGCTGCGGGAGTTTTTGACCCGGATGCACGGCGACTTTTGATTGCTGTAGCCGATCTGGCTGCTGTTGCTATCCGTAACGCCGAGCTCTACGAGCGCGTGAGGCGAGCCGAGCGCCGTTACGAAAGCCTCTTTAGCGAAAGCACTGATCCGATCGTAGTGCTAGACCTGGAGGGTGAGATTCTAAATCTCAATCAGAGAATGGTTGAAATGTTTCCCCAACCTGGGACGCAGTTGCTCGGTACTGATATTTGCGATTTGCTTGAAACGGGACGTGGGGAATGTCGCGCAGCTATAGGGCAGATTCAGGCAGGTGAGAGCCTCAAGGTAGAGACGAGTCTGCAAGTGTTGGTGCCGTATGACCAGCAAGCTCGTAGCCTGGAGACCACTATGGCCAAGATTGATTATGGTGGTCGAGATGCTATTCAGTGGGTTTGGCACGATATCTCGGAGCGGGTCGCATTGGAACAGATGCGCGAGGATATCACTCATATGATCGTTCACGATTTGCGAAATCCGTTGGGCAGCATGACGAGCAGTTTACAGTTGATATATAATGCTTTTGTTGAACGCGACCAGACGTTACCTCTGATGAAACTGTTGGGTATCGCGATGCGTAGCGGGCAAAAGCTGTATCGCTTGATTGATTCACTGTTGGATCTGGGCCGGATGGAAGCCGGCGAGACTGATTTGAACAAGACCCTGGTGCGTCCCGAATCGCTCGTTCACGAAGCGATGGAGCAAGTTCATCCGTTGACGTTAACCAAAGGTCAAACCCTGTCGGCACGGCTTGTTCCAAACTTGCCCAGAATCTTGGTCGACGAAGCTTTGATTTTGCGCGTATTGACGAATTTGATGGATAATGCGATAAAATTTACTTCGTACGGAGGAAAAATCACAATTGGGGTAGAACCAGTCGATGGAGAATTGCAGTTTACTGTAGCGGATACCGGTCTCGGCATTCCGCACCAAGATCGCCAACGTATCTTTGATCGTTTTGCGCGCCTGGAAAGCGCCGATGGTGTCAAGGGTACTGGAATCGGTTTGGCTTTTTGCAAACTGGCTGTAGAGGCCCATAGGGGGCGTATCTGGGTCGAGAGCGAGGTGGGGCGTGGGGCGACTTTTTACTTTACTTTACCATTAGAGATAGATATAGAGAATCATCTTTCCAGCTTGGAGATCTCATAAATGACCGAACATTTGTATTATGGCGACTCGTACTGTGCGCACTTTTCTGCTCGCGTGATCGAGCAATTGACGTGGGAGGAACGTCCGGCTGTCGTTCTCGATCAGACTGCTTTTTATCCCACGTCTGGTGGTCAGCCAGCAGACTGGGGAACGTTGGGTGGAATAGCAGTGATTGATGTCGCTGTGCGAGAACTTGATGGAGCTATCGTTCATATCTTGGCGCATGATCTGGTTGATGTGGAGGTCGATGGCAAAATCGACTGGCCCCGTCGCTTTGACCATATGCAGCAGCACACGGGGCAGCATATCCTGTCTGCCGCCTTTGAGCAGTTGCTCGATGCCGATACCGTGGGTTTTCATCTTGGGGCCGAGATGTGCACAATAGACCTAAGCGTGGCCCGCCTAGAACCGGCAGCCGTGATACCGGTTGAGGAATTGGTGAATCAGGTGGTATGGGAGAATCGTTTGGTTGATACACGCTTTATCAGCCCCGATGATCTGGCTGCACTTTCCTTGCGGCGTTCACCGACTGTTGTGGGCCCTATACGTATCGTGGATATTGCTGATTTTGACGTGAATCCCTGTGGTGGGACGCACGTTACCCGAACGGGCGAGATTGGGTTGATCAAAATTGTGCGTTTGGAATACCGTGGGGATGAAACGCGCGTCGAGTTTCTGTGCGGCAAGCGAGCACTCTACGATTATCGATCCAGGAACCAGATGATCGGTCAGTTGACTGATAGGCTAACTGTTGGTTATTGGGAGTTGGATCAAGCTGTGGAACGTCTGCAAATTGAGGGCAAGCGACTACGCAAAAATTTGCGCCGGGCACGCAAGCGATTGCTCAAGACAGAAGCCAGTGAATTGGCAGAGACTGCTATTGCCCTGGCCGACGAAAGCGGGCCGCGCCGTGTGGTCTGCAAGATTTGGGAGCGAACAGACGAAAAATCACCCGAGGACCTGCGTGATCTAGCCCAAGGGTTGGTGCAGCATCAAGATGTGTTGGCGATTTTGGCTGGTGTTGGCGAGGAACGCACCCATCTGATTTTTGCCAAAGGCTCTGAAATAGACCTGGACGTAGCCACACTGTTCCGAGATGCCTGTACACAGTTGGGAGGCAAAGGGGGTGGACGACCCAATTGGGCGCAAGGTAGCGCCCCAGTGACCGATGTAGTTCGTGTCAGAACAGTGCTTGCAGACGCCTTGTCTTCTTTGGGAGTCTCTGTTTTCTAGTATCTGTCAAAAGTATGTTCAAAAGAGAGTATATCCTATGAAAAAAATTGCATCAAATGTTTACGTTTCAACCGAATATCCTGGCGTCAATGTGGGCGTGGTCATTATGCCAGAGGGAGCTATTGCTGTTGATGCTCCAACGCTGCCTCATGACGCTCGTGCCTGGCGGGAACAGATTCTCAAAACCGCCCAAGTCCCTCTTCTGTATGTGGTGCTCACTGATGGTCATCCTGATCGGCTGTTGAGCGCGGGAATTCTTGCCAATGGTGCAGAGACGCCCATTGTTGCTACTCGCGCGGCTTTTAATCGGGCATCCGCCTATACGGATGGTTTCTGGCGCGGCGTCGTTGAAGGGTGGGTGCGTCGCTTTCCAGAGATCGCCAGTGAGGTGACAGGAACGCGCGGCGTATTGCCCGAGATCCTGTTTACCCGCGATTTGACGTTGCATAGCGGCGGAATGGGCGTGACCGTCAGGTCTGTTTCTGGGGCAGCGCCGGGCAGTGCCTGGGTTCGCTTACCAGAGCAGAACGTGCTTTTTACCGGTGACACCTTGGTCGTGGGAATCCCACCCGTCATAGTGGCGACCCCAGACACCAAGGCTTGGCTGAACGTGCTATCGTCGCTGCGACGTCCGAGCTTTGCCGAGACTATCGTGGTGCCTGGTCGTGGTCCACTTTGTGATTGTACCGCTACTCAACCACTTAGTGAGTACATTGCTTTGGCGCGCCGTCGGGTGCGATCGTTGCAACCGACCAAAAATCAGCGACCTGATATGATGCCCGTGGTGGAAGAGATGATGTCACATTTTTCCATTCCAGAGGACAGGCATGATTTGACCCAGCGTCGTGTCAAGGTGGGACTGGACCGGATACACGAAGAACTGAGATCGGATTAAAAAGCCTTAATGGGTAAATATTTTGTTCCTTCTACACCCCTAACTCCAGTCGATCGTCTCCGCGAATCGCTGGCCGAAGCCGAAAAGCTGGTGATAAGTTTGCGTGGGGCTGGGACCCAAGTACTGGCATTGCTCCATTTGCTGGACCAGGTTACGGATTTGGTGGCGGAATTTGAGATGACCGGGGCGGACGTGCGTGCCGAATGTGCCCGTCTGGAGACTGTGCGGCAGCAACTCTGCCGTCGCCAGACTCACTTTTTGACCGAGGCTGGGTCTGCATTGCAGGAAGAGCGAGCGGTCGCCCAGCCAGATCACGACCGCTGGTGGTGGTTTCTGGACGAGGCAGTGGCACAACAGCGACAGGATCGGTTGCGCCGCACACTGACGTGGGGTTTGGTGTCGGTTTTTCTATGTATAGTCGCTTGGTTGGTATATGATCGTTTTGTTGCGCCTCCGATTCCAGTACGACAAGCATTGAGGTATAGCGCGGCGGGGGAGGATTTGATCGGGCTGGGGGACTGGCGAGCGGCCTTGACCGAGTTCGAGGCCGCGGCGACCGTTACTCCAGACGATCCCGATATCTGGGTCTGGTTGGGCGTGATTTACGCCAAGTTGGATGAACTGGACAAGGCACAAGAGGCATTTGATACGGCTCGTGTTCTGCATGGGACTGAGATGGATTTTCTGCTGAATCGCAGCCAGGTTTATCTGAATGTGGGGGATCTGGATGCGGCAAAGGTTGATCTCGAACAGGTCATTGCTTTCTCCCCGCAGTCGGGGACGGCCTATTACTTGCGAGGTACTGTTTTTGCGGAGCAAGGGGAGTATGCGGTAGCCGTGGATGACTTGGAACGAGCGGCAGAACTGGCCCAAGAGGCCGGGGATTCGCAGTTAGAGGCAACAGCCCGCGTGCAGCGGGCGATGGTGATGCAGACGTGGATGGGGCAGCTGTCCACACCAACGATGGAGGATTGACCAGATGATGAGAGAAGAGGAATTGGATCGTCTACGGGCTGTCAAGTCCATGTACGAGGTCGATTTGATGGGCAAAGCAAACGTTGTTGGGGTTGGGATCGGGCTTCGGCAAGCCGAGGGCAAGTCGACTGGAGAACCAGCTATTGTAGTTTCAGTGACAGCCAAAGTCCCTACATCTCAACTTGATCCGGATGACGTGATACCGCATGAATTGGACGGAATTCTCGTAGATGTACAGGCTGTTGGCAGATTGCGAGCATTTTAGTTCAGACCTGCCAGGTTTTCTGAAACCTGGCAGGTCTTGCCTCAAAAGGAAACAAGTAGCAAAGAGGAGGATGAAAAGTGATAGCACAATTGATGGCTCAGGCTAGACAAGTCAAGGGCGCTCACGTCGAGAGTTTATTGTCCAAGTCCAACGTTGTGGGTGTTGGCCTCGGCTACAAGATCAGCCAGGGGGTCAACACGGGCGAGTTGGGTCTCATCGTCTCGGTCAAACGCAAGACGACCTCCGATGTCTTGGCATCAAAGGATAGAGTGCCAAAAATGCTCGATGGCGTCAAGACAGACGTGGTAGAGACCGGGGTGCTGCGTGCCTTTGATCTGGGCCCGCGCGACCGTTGGCGGCCCGCCATTCTACCTGGAGTTACGATGGGGCATCACGATATTACCACCGGCACCTTTGGCTGCCTGGTGCGTCGAGGTGAGGAACGATTCATCCTCTCAAACAATCACGTCCTGGCCAATGTGAACGCTGGTCAGCAGGGGGACGCCATTCTCCAACCTGGAACATCTGACGGCGGCATAGCCAGCGACCGTGTTGCCACGTTGGCCGATTATATCCCTCTCGACTTTGGCACCGCTCCAGCCGAGTGCCCCATCGCTAATTTTTCCGCTACACTGCTGAATGCTATTGCTGGGGCCTTTGGCTCCAGCCACCAACTTCAAGCAACCAAACAGACACCTGGAGAGAATCGGGTGGATGCTGCGCTGGCACGCCCACTCTCTCAAGATATGGTGAGCAACGAGATCCTCTACATTGGCGCGCCGACCGGTGTTGGCACGGCTACGTTGGGGACCGAGGTGCAAAAGACGGGGCGTACCACCGGTCACACGCAGGGTACCATTACTCAGATTGATGCGACAGTGCGTATCCAATACGGCAGTCAGTCGGCCCTTTTTACCGGTCAGTTGATTGCTAACGAGATGAGCCAGTCCGGCGATTCTGGTTCAGCGGTATTGGATATGGACAAGCGGGTCGTGGGTTTGCTCTTTGGCGGTTCGAACGTGGCTACGATCATCAATCCGATTGACGAGGTCTTTTCAGCACTGAACGTAGAGTTGGCACTCTGAGAGAGTGTCATCAGAAACGGCGCAAACGCTACTCGGCTCGTGATCCAAGACAACCATCAGGTGCGACCCACTTTAACTGGGTCGCACCTTTTTCAATACGTCCCTATGCCTCTCGGAGTACCAGTGGCAGATAGATGTAGACAAGGAAGAATTCGTCGGCGCCAACGTCATAGCCGTCGTACTGTGGACGGGTGTCTTTGTCAATGTCGTTGTCCACACTAGCGTCCACGCCAGCGTCTCTCGCTGCCGAGTTGAAGCGGATGTGATAGTCATTGCTATTGGCGTCCACAAAGGCCGGATCGCCGTAGAGGTTGGCGTTGCTGATGATGGTCCCGCTGTTGATCGTGTCGGTGAGGTTGGCCCATGTATCCGCACCCCACAGCGTGTGGCTGGCCGTGACAGCGCCGTTCACGTCGATGCCGATGGTGTGGCTGACCAGGATGGTGTTGGTCAGCCAGAGAGACGTCCCAGAACCTAGATAGATCCCTTGGCCGTTCCCACTGCTGTTTCGGGCCAGGGTGGTGTGCAAAGCTCTGGCTGTTGTTCCTACAGTGAGATGGATACCAGCGCCATCGTCGCTGGCCTGATTTTCCACCACTATGTTGTTGATCAGTGTGACATCACTACTCTCTTCGATGTGGATGCCACCGCCGTTACTAGCGGCCATATTGTTGTAGATTTTGTTGTTTGTGAGTGTGGCGTCGTGGCTTTGAAAGATGTCAACTCCCCCACCGCTCCAAGAACTGGCCGTGTTGTTGTAGATTTCGTTGTTCACCAGATGGGCATTGCTACCATATTCAAGCTCGACTCCGCCGCCGTACCCGCTGCTCGTGTTGCTAAAGATATGACAGTTACTGATGATGGGATGAGCGCCACTGGCATAGACGCTGCCGTTGTTCGAACCGTTGGTCAAGCTCAAGCCCTCCAACGTAGGCGTGACGCTCCCGGTGATATGGACCACGCGCCCCTGCTCTACGGCGTCCAATGTGCTGGGGTGGGTATCGGAATCAGGCGGCTCTGTAAATATGTCGTTGTAGCCGCCTCGGATGGTCAGCGTCTTGGTGATAAAGACCGCTTGCCACAAGACTCCACGCTTTTGCACACCCCGGCAGACACCGGCCACTTTGACGACGTCGTCCGGCGAGCTGCTGCTATCGACCGCTGATTGGACGTCATCATAAGTGCCAGCGTTGAGGACCACGCAGCAAGGCGATTCGTCTGCGCCCAGGTCGGACAACTTGCAAAAGGGGCGTGGATCGCCGTCAATGTCGGCGCTCACATCGGTGCTCACTCCCCAGCCCACCGCCGCCGAATGAGAGGCGATGTGATAGTCGCCGCTGTCGGGAGCGATAAAGGCCGGGTCGCCCCAATCGTTGGTGTCGGAAACAATGCTCCCAGGTCCCGCAATGTCAGTCCCGTTGGCCCAGGTATCCACGCCCCACAGGGTGTTTTGTAGTGTGACCGTTTGGTCAGAGGTGGCGTAAATCCCCGTCGTGTGACCGACCAGGATAGTGTTGGTCAGCCAGATGGCGGAATCAGTGGAAAGGGAACTGTATACGTACATGCCCCGTCCGACTCCGCCGTGGTTGCGGGCCAGAGTGGTGTGGAAAAAGTGGGCCGTCACGCTGTCGATATAGATTCCAGACCCGCTGTGGCCGGCGATCACCCGATTTCCTACCACCATATTGTTCACCAGGGTGACGTCGTGGCTGTTACGGAGGCGTATGCCGCCGCCATAGCCGGCCGTATTGTCGTAAATTTGATTGTCCGCCAGCGTGGAGCCGTCGCTGCTTGATAGACATATCCCGCCGCCGTCTTGGCTGACTGCGGTGTTGCTATAGACCTGGTTGGCCGTCAGCGTAGTGCCATTGCTGTCCGAGAGATAGATTCCGCCGCCGTAGGTAGTGGCCGTGTTGCTGTAGATCTTGTTGTCTGCCAGCGTGGGGCTGTCGCTGTCCCACACGCGGATCCCACCGCCAATGGTGGTGGCGGTGTTGCTGTAGACTTTGTTACCCGTGAGCAAGACGCTCTCGCCGCCGGTGACGTGAATTCCCCCGCCCTGGGTGGCGGTGTTGCCAAAGACCCAGCAGTTGCGGAGAACGAGGTTGACGTGGATGGAATTGATGCCGCCGCCATAGGTAGCCGAGCCATTGGTGATGCGGAGCCCGTCCAGTGTGGGTGTGATGCCAAAGACATAGCTATAGATCACGTGCCGCGCCCCCTCGCCGTCCAACGTGGTGGGGTGGGTGTTGGGGTCGCGGGCGGGCGGGGCAGTGGTCGCGCCGTCCCAGCCGCCATAGATGGTGATCGATTGGGTAACAGTAATGACGGCATCGCCGGTCCCGGTATAGGTCCCGGCAGCAAGATAGATCGCGTCGCCGCCGGCAGCTTGGCCCAGCGCAGTCTGTAGGGCGCAAGGCGCGGCCTGGCTACAATCGGTCCCACTGCCACCGGAGGTCACGAATAGGTCGCCGGGGTCGGCGTGGACGATGAGTGTGGCAGCGTTCAGCCACAGGAACAAGCCCAGCAGCAACAGTCCTCCGGTGCTCAGGCTAGAGATGATTTGTTGGCACTTGGTACGAGTCATTTTTGGGCTCCTTGTCGCGCGCTAGTTTACTTTCCAGACGTGGACCGCCGTCTTGCCCGACGGCCCGGCTTCTCGTTCTGTGATATAGACGAGTTGGTGTACCTGATCGTAAGCGGCGGCGCTCAATGTGGCACATTCCGAGTCGAACACGTTGTCAACCGCACTATAGACTGCGTAGGGCACCACGTCCCATGGCTCTTTGGTTCCGGCGACGACGTCCACCAGTTCCTCTGGGTCATAAAAGAGAATCTGAGGCTGGTAGGGATATGCGTGATATCCTTTATACATGTTGCAGGGATCGTTCGCACATTCTTCTTGGGTACCGTAGCAATTATCTCCTAGTCCCTTTTTACCAACGATCAAGATGCCGCTCTTGCTCTCGGTCTGCACCCAGGCGCCGCCTCCCCAATAGTCTGTGGCCCGATAATTTGGAAAGTGACATTCGTCGGGGTTGTCATAGCATCCCGGATAGATTTCGGGATAATAGAGCAGGGCCAGCGCGTCCAGATTTTGCCCGGATGTGGGGGGATTCCCGTCCTCCCAGGGGGCCAGGGCATACAGCGTTGGCCCTTGAGAGCCGCCAAGCGCACCAGCCTCACGAGGGCTGCCGGCGATGAGCCATTTTCCATCCAAATGCTGTGTGGCAAAGCTCTCGGGGGCCTTGAAGAGATAATTGCAAGTCTTGGCATTGTGGAACTCGTTATCAGTCGATGGACGTGCTCCAATGTGCCACACACCTCGAGCCCCGGTCATATCAAGGTTGCTCCATCCCAATGAATCCTGATCGTGGGCGGCTACATTGTACCAGTCTCTCAGGTTCCACGCGATCTTGTCTGTGTTGGGCAGATATGCCAGGCCATCCACTTCGCGGTAGATGCATTCGTCGTTATAGGTGCAATTGTTTATCCACCCTCCAGTGATATCGGCTAGTGGTCGGAGCACGGATGCCGTGGGTAAGGACGCGAAATCGTTCTCTATCGCGGGGGCGGGAATGCTAATTTCTCCCACGAGATCGTTTTGGTCGTGGGCGGCTGCATAGAGGGAGCCAGGATAGCCATCGGATGATCCTGCGGGGTCACCTTCAGGATAATAGGCCAGTGCGTGACCACTGTAGGCCCAGTCATCACTTGTTGGGTAGGCAAAGGCGCCCAAGTAGGTCAAATCGCTCGGCTGGATGAGACCTGTGCTGATGGTACCACTGACGACGATTGTGTGCGTGTCGCTCACGACCGCCGCGGACGACGATGCGCAGTTTGTGGCTGTCAGGGTAATGATCTTGCTTCCGGACGTGGTCCACATGTAGGACACGTTAGTCGTTCCTTGCCCGCTGTCTGGTTCAGGTGACCAGTCGTAGACGATGGGCAGCGTGGCGTTGGACGGATTAACGCTGGCGCTAAAGATGTGCGCGACGAGACTGCCGCTGGCGGGGCCGTTGATGGTCACACCGGTCAAAGGAGCAGCGCACGGGGCCGTATACTGGCGTAGGATCAAGGGCAAGTAGATGGTGTTGGTAAAAGTGCTGGGATCGTACAGTTTGAACAACCCGCTGGTATCGCTGATGACGGTAGGGCTGGTGACGCTGGCGACCCGCACCTGGGCAGAGGTGGTCGGAGTGGATGGTGTGGTCCAGGTGTAAACACCAGTGTTTGTGAGGGAAGAGGCGATGGTTTGGCTTGTGACAAAGCTATCTGTGGAGTATGTCAAATCGACATCGGGGACGCTCTCTGATGTTGTCCAACGGATCTGGTGCACGCTGTTCACCCGCCAGGATGTTTCACCGGTGGGTATGATGAGGCTCAGAGTGGGTAATTGTACAAGATATTCGTCGGCGCCCACATCCGGCGCAGAGCCGCTGGGCCGAGCGTCACCGTCGATGTCGTCATCACACAATCCGGCAGTCAAGGGTACACCTTGGTCAATGGCCGCGGTGGCTCCTTCGACCAGGTGCAGATCGCCGTTGTTGCCGTCGGTGAACAGAGAGAGCGGCTGGTTTTCCAGGTTGCCAGCCTGATATGCGACGCCATCTCGATCTCTCAGATTGTGGGTGACCAGGTTGTTGATGACGTCGACGTCGCTAAGGGGGAGGTTCCATTCGATAGATGAGAATGGAGCCTGCGTCGAGGCGACGGTGTTGTGCACAGCCTGCGCGCCACAAGCCTGCCAGAGGCAGATGCCACAGTCGAAACCATACTGGGAGGCAAACAGCCCGGTATTGTTGGCAAAGACAAAATTGTTGCGGATGATGCCGCCATAGTGGTCTATGTATCCTCCTTCAGCGCCGGGACATGGATTGTCAGAGTAGGTGCGTATGCCATCCCCACTGGATGCCAGGCCAAAGCCGATGCCTCGCGCATTGTTGCGCACCTCGTTGCGTTCGACCAGGGTGTCGCGACAGGATCGCCAGAGGTGAATGCCGTGTTCGGACAGGCCGCTCGCGCACCAGAACCCTTCGATGAGGTTATCGCGGATGATCCAGTCGCGGGCTTGGTGGGCGTCTACACCTCCGGTGTAACAATCATTGCGGATGTGGGGACGTCCGGCGTCGGTCAACTCGATGTGGGAGCAAGCGATGGTGCCGCTATCGGGAAAGTACAGGGCGTTTTCACCGGTGTGAGGATTGATCTTGATTGCTTGTTCGCCAGGATCAATGATGTGGACGTTGTAAATCAGTGTGTTCAATGTATCACTACTCGGCAAGGACATCACGTGGATCGGATGATAGTACGCCTCTCGCAACGTTAGGTCAGCAATGGTTACATTGGAGGCCACGATCTGGATGATCTCGGTGGTCACATAGTCGCCGTCCAGCACGACGTTCTCACGGTTCCCGCTGGCCGAGCGCAGGGTCACGTCGGGCACGTCGAACCGCAAAAAGACGCCATTGAGGTTATATGTGCCGTCAGCGACTAGAATGGTCGTGTTGGAGGAGGCAGTGTTTACGGCGCTCTGTAACTCGGCCACGGTATCGACAGTGACGATGTTGCCACTGGGCGCAGACAGCGGGGGGCAAAAGTCATTGCTTTGACTGGCATCCGCCGAGAGTCTTTCTTTGCGTTGGATGGGGGGACCGCTCGTCGGGCCCGAGATGGCGACGCCCGTCAGTGGGTATGGACAAACCGGTGGTTGGGTCGTGTGGTCGTACAGCGTCAGTGGCAGGTAGACTGTACTGGTGCTAACGCTGCCGCTCTCGATGTGGAACGGGTCGCTGACGTCGTAGACAGTGGTGGGGCTGATGACACTCTCTACCCGTACCCGTGCCGAGGTGGTTGGGGTGGGGGGCGTTGTCCAGCCATAACTGCCGGTGTTTGCTAGAGATAAAGTAATAGTGTTGCTGGTGACGAAGTTGTCGGCAGAGTAGAACAGGTTGACCTGGAACACGCTACCGGTGTTGGTCCACTGAATTTGCTGCGTGCTGCTCACCGGCCAATGGGTGCTGGCGTCGGGCGCGGTGAGGTCCACTGCGGCGGTAGGAGTGCCGGTGGTATAGGTGACGATCAGACGCGGGCGGAGGGTGGTTGTGATGGCCTCGCGGCTGTGATAGTAGTGGTAGGTATAGTCGCCGCTGAGGGGGCGCAGCAACAAGCCATAGTTGGATTGTCCGCCCGTGACCCAGGACTGTACAGCGGTGGTGGCGTCCAACCTGACCCAAGCGTTTTCTATACTGGTTGGCATGGTGGTCTGATCAAGAATGGTAGTGTCATAGTCGCCTCCTGGCATTGTCCAAGCTGTGCCAGTGGTGGCCGTGAGCCAGGTAGCACCGTCGGGAATGTAACTGGGGCCGGGGTTGGGGTCGTGGCCAGTACCTTCGATCCACTCGCGGGTTACACGGTAAAGGGCTATTTCCATAGGGTTGGATGGGCCGCCATCATAGCGATATAGTTCCACGGCGGCAGCATCGATCGTGATGTCGCCTGGCAACGTGGAGATGTCCCAGCGCATCAGGCTGCGGCGGTTCTCTTCACTGCCGCCAAAAAAGGTTTCCAGGTGATCTAGTCCACCCAGGTTGGCGTTTGGGTCCACGTTTTCTTCGTCACTGGCCAGGATTACATCGTCCGTGCCATTGTAACCAGCGCTGGGGCTGACACCATCCTGAAAAATCATCACTTGCTGTGCGTTGGTGTCTTGCGCGACAGTGAGGGGTGGTGCGCCAATGGTGATGGTGTGTGTGTCGGTAAATATCCCGCCACAGTTGGCTGCGGACAGCGTGATGACGTAACCGTCATCGGCATCCAGCTGGTAGGTGGCCTGAGATGTCCCTTGCCCAGTGATGAGGTGTTCAGACGACCAGGTGTAGGTGATGGGCAGCGTGGCGTTGGGTGGCGTGATGACGGCGTCAAAGGTATAGGTGTTGGCGCTGGTGCTGAGGATGGCAAGGGGATCGCTGATGTCGTATACGGTGGTGGGGCTGATAAAGCTCTGCACCCGCACCCGTGCCGTGGCGCTGGGGTCGTCGGGTATCGTCCAATCATAGCTGCCGCTGTTGACGATGTTGGACGAGATTTCGTGACTGGTCCCAAAGTTGTCGGTGGAATAGTGGAGGTTGACGCGGGTCACGGTGCCGCCGGTGGTCCACTGGATGGCGTGCTGGGTACCCACTGTCCAACTCTCGCCGCCGGTGGGAGAGGTGAGATTGAGCGATGCGGTCGTACCCGATTTCCATTGGTTGTAAAAGACGTTGAGTAATTGTACAAACTCGGCGGTGGCTTTTTGATGACCAGCGGTGGTAGGATGGCTGTCTCCACTGGGATAAGCCGAGTAGTTGCTGATGACGGTTTGGGTGTGTTGTACGGCCCCGTTCCACCAGCGGTGATGGTTTCCGGTTTCTGCTCCAGCGTCGTTCGTGTTGACGTCACCGCCGTTGCTGGTCAAGACATTGTAATAGTCGAAAACGGCAACGTTGTTATAAGGATAGCCGGTCAGCCAGTCGTTCATCAGCCAGTTGTTAAATGCACGGGCGTTGATGGCGCGGGATGGTTCGGTTTCAGCAGCCATCAGGGGTGGCGCGGCGATGACGACAAACAGTTTGTCTTGATGTGCAGTAAAATAGGTGAGGATGTGGTTGTACACCGCTTTGGCATTTTCTACGGTATACTGATCGTTTGGCTCTGCAAGTGGCGGGTCATCGGGATTTCCATACAGGTCCGAGTTGGGAAAGCAGGATTTGAACATGATGATTTCGTTATCTCCGCCAGGGTCGCTGGCCAAGCGTGACCAGGTTCCATACTCTTGAAAGTATTGCCCGGTTTCGGTATAGACCGCGCTCATAACTGTGTCGGTAAACCATTCGGGCCAGTTGGGGATATCTGTCTGATCGCCGATGTTGTCAGGACCCCAACCATAATTGGTAGCACTGACGAAATAGTTGTTGTTCATCAGCTCCTGCCCTAATGAACCACCGGGATTGTCACTGCTGCTGTTGGTGTTAGGGTCGGCTAGCCAATTGCCACCGGTGGAATGGTGGATAAAGATGAGTTTGACGGGTGAGGCAGGTGGGGCCGGGTTGTCGGCGGTGGGCAGGGATGCTGCGGACGAGTTCAGCAGCCGAAAACCAAAGATGGTGATGATAATCACTGCGACGACCAGTGTCACAATCAGGTAAAGTGATCTTTTGACGTTCATCTTGCTCCTTTTTCTGATAGGGGGTCTGTTCATTTTGGGTGTATTTTATTCCAACTGTCCTGTCGCTCAAAAGTGCTAATATTTTATCATTTCTGCCCTTTACTGCAAAGTGATGTAATTGTTCATCCGCACCCCACTTTCCAGCCCGCGATGAGCCTGGGCTGGAAAGTGGGGTATGGTCTTTTTCGCTAGGTGTTTCGCACCACGAGCGGCAGATAGACCGGGTTGCCGACGTTGTCTGCCACACACCAAACCCGGAGAGGGAAAGCGCAACTATATGCGCTTGCGTCCCAGACGTGAATGTCTGTGGCGACGTCCCAATCGTTAGGCAGGCGGATAGTTGTCCCATATTGAGCACCATCACTGCTGTCCCAGGCAGAGCAGTTACCCAATCCCGGAGTGTTATCATCACTGGATGAGTAGCCTGTGCGTATCCAACCCTCTATATAGGAAGGCGGACCTTGCCCGCTGTCCTCTCGGTTATACCCCAAAACAGTGTTGTATTTGAGATTGGCAGGGTTCAGAATCTCCCACAGTGAGGCAAAATGGTAACCATCGGTGCAGGCGTCAATCTCGTCTGCATTGCCACCAGTATAATTAGTGGTGGTCAAGTAGTATTGGCGCATGCCGGCGGACGAGGCCAATGGCGCTGGTGAACCGGAGGCTGCGACCTCACTTTGTCCCCAGGCCAGGTAACCCAGTCCGGCCATGATTGACAAAGCCAGTGCCAGCAGAATTATCAAATCCGAGCGCCGCTCACAGTAAATTCTGACCTTTACTTTCCTGTTCATAGTCTTTTCAATCTTCCACACACCAGGCCCGGTGATGGATACCGCAGTTGGAATTGCCCGTGATCCAGACGTGAACGTCTGTGGCAACAGTCCATTCGCTGGGCAAAGTGGCATACGTTCCTCTATATGAGCTGGTGCCAAAGTCCCATGCCCAGCAGTTCCCCATTCCGGGGGTGCTGGAGGTGCTGCCATCGTAGCCCGTGCGTATCCAGCCACTCAAATTGGTAGGTGGCCCCTGGCCGCTGTCTTCCCTGTCTGTCGTCCCCAGCGTGGTGTTATATTTCAGATTGGAAGGGTCCAGGACCTCCCACAAAGAGGCGAAATGGTAACCGTCGGCGCAGACATCGTCCGGAAGATACCCCGAGTAAACGACAGTGGTCAAGTAGTATTGGCGCATACCGGCAGACGAGGCCAAGGGCGCCAACGAATCGGAGGCGGACACGTTGTCGTGTCCCCAGGCCAGGTAGCCCAGCCCTGCTACAACCAATAGTGCCAGCACCAGTAGGGTTACCAGATTTCGGGTCAGATAAATGTCAATTGTGATTGTGTTTTCGTTTCTCATAAATTCTCCTCTTGTTTCAATTCGAGTGCAGGGTGCTGATTGCTTTGAGATCGCAAACTTTTCACTGGATTCTCTTGTGTGTTACAAGATGTTCTCACCCCACCCGATGTCCCCCGACAGGCCCGGGTTATCGGGTGGGGTGAGGATGTTTTTGATGTTACGCGTTGCGTAGCACCAGCGGTAGGTAGATTTTGTATTCTGCTGATAGGCCGCACCAGTAACCCAGGCAGGCTGCATAATTGTCGCCGGACATGTCGTCAATGACGGTCTGGCCGACGGTAAAGTTGACGGCATAGTTGGCAGAACTCATCTCGTCCCCGCTGTTCCCCGTCATCGGTGTGAACCAATCCAACCAATAGTTGTCAGAGCGCATTGCCAAAGCGTTTCCGGCTAGCAGGAGAAGGATAACCAAGGTTATTAGAAACGTAATTCGTCTCATTGTTTTCCTCCTGCTCATTGGGAGAGGTTGGGATCGCTATCGGCCCAAGGTGCTCTCTCCAGCCGGTGATCTTCATATCCCACCCGCCTGCCCACGATGCGGTAGGAAAAGTCTGTGCTGGGGTCACCATCGCGCAGGCGAACCTCAAACTGGGTGGGCGTGCGGTTGGTCACGTAAATCTCGGCATCTCCATAGGCCTGGACAAAGACGTGGTAGGCCTCATCCTCCAAGTTGACCATCTGGGCAAAGGTGGGGTCGATGGGGATGGCGGCAGCGCCTTCGTCGAGTTTCCCAAATCCATAGTCGGTGAACCAGACCTCGGTGGATTCTTCGGTATAGAGCAGGCGGGCGCCGTCGCTGGCGCTGACGATGGCGCTCTTGGTTCCACCGACGACGCTCAACCCGGTTTTCCCGCCGGGTGTGCTGACATAGACTCCGTTTCCGGCTCCCGTGCTAAAGCTCCCGCTCCAGCCATCAGGAGAGAGCGTGTTGCCCTTGATGCCAGCGCCGCTGCCGCTGTCGGCGTCGTGAAGGCCATAGATACCCCATCCAGAACTCTCTTTGGTGTAGCCAACGACTCCATTTCGACCGCCAAAGAAACCGGCAGATTCCCAATAGGCTCCTGGGGTAAAGTCGGACAGACTGTAACCTGCCTGAAAACCGGCGATCCCGAAATTGGTGACCACGTCTGTTTTGCCGAGCAAGCCGATGCCGCTTCCGCTGTTATAAAAGTATCCGCCATAGCCACCCGGCGACTTGGCTCCACCCACTATGGCATAGTTGGTGCCAATTTCGCTCATAGCGTAGGCGCGTATGCCCCGGCCGGAGGTGTGCCAGTTTTCGACGTGCAGGATAGCGACCGAGGTCGAGCCGCTGATGATGGCTGCTGGCCGCAGGGTGTAGGCGTAGGGGACGGGGTAGATGGGCTGGCGCGAACTCATCTCTGCGTCACCCTCGACCTGGATACCCATGTAGAGTTGTTTTCCGTCAATGTCAGAAGAAGAGCAATTGTCCATATTGGCTGAAAACAAACCATTGTCCAGGTCCACGTTGTTATCGTCCTGGCATACGGGGGTGTCTGAGGAAGCGGGATAGAGCGAGAAGGTCATGACGCGAGAACCGTTGATGGGATTGCCATTGTCGTCGGTCAACCGTCCCTGGACCGGGATTATGCTGTATACGGCTGATGGCGCTTCAGGTCTCGACATTTCATTGATGTCTTCATCTGGCCCTGGCCCTTGCGCCCGGCTTAATCCTGCCGCCAGTACCAGCACCAGGAGTGCGGCCAGTATCGCGGTCCCGCTGGCAATTATCCATTTGCGAGTGTTCATTTTGGTAAACTCCTTTTTGTGTTTGATTTATCAGGTTAATCGTACAATAGATCGAGCTTTATTTGATAGATTGATGATGCATAGACACCTCCTTGGGGTTTTTATGATTCTTTCCACGTCTGTACCACGTTCAACTCTAAATCATCTTTGGGAACGAATGTCTCTGCTCCTGCCTCTTTTGCCGCTGTCCGAAAGAGTTCGGCGTGGTTGAGATGGGCACTGACCAGGATCACCCGCAAGTTAGGAAGTAGGGTTTTGAGCCGGGGTGTGCCATCTATCCCGTTGATGCCGGGCAGCATCACGTCTACCACGGCCAGGTCAGGTTGCAGTGTCTGTACCAAGCGCTCGGCCTTAAGGATATCACCTGCCTCGCCGACGACGGTGAACCCGGCGTAGGTCAACAAGCGGCGCAGGTGGCGGCGAAAGCCGGGTTGGTTGTCGACGATCAGTACACGAGTCATCGTGTGGTCTCCTATGGGTGCTACGAGTTATGTGGAAGTGGTGATGTACAGTGCTTGAAATTCAATAAACAGCATACCATAAATTGACAAGGGATGCATCGGGGCGTGGTACTGTTTTTTAGAACAAGAACACGTACCAGAGTACTGTCTTTGAGGGGATAATCGGTACCGGGGTACTGGAAGAACTCGCGCACGCGATTGGTAAATCGCGCCTAATTCTACAAATCTGTGTTTGTTTGCCAGACAACACGCACTGTCGTCCCCTGCCCAGGCGCTGATTTTATCATCCATGTACCGTCGATGAGGTCTATGCGTTCCTGCATGCCCACTAGGCCAAAGTGCCCCTGGCTTGTCAGGTCGTGGAAAGCGTCGGGGACAGCAAAGCCGCGTCCATCGTCTTGAATGCTCAACGATAGGTGCGAGGCGTCCCACGACAGGCAGATGGTGACTCGTCGTGCCCCGGCGTGACGGGTCACATTGGATAGTGCCTCTTGCACCACACGGTAGAGGTTGACGGACACGTCACCCGGCAGCGGGCGAAGTGCTGCGTTGGGTGGTAGATCGAGGGCGACCGGCACATTGCTTTGAGCAGACCACTCTTCAGCCAGAGCGTGGAGGGCAGCGCCCAGCCCGAGAGTGTCCAGCATCGGGGGGCGGAGTTCCGCGCACACCTGTCGCAGTTCGGAGAGGAGCGCGCGAACTGCAGTGCGCATTGTGGACAGTGCTTTGTCTGCTGGTATGCGTTCATCGCCCAAGAAGGCCAGGAGTAAGCTCAATTGCATATTCAAGCCCACCAGTGTCTGGATGGGACCATCGTGCAGATCACGGGCGAGGCGCGACTGTTCTTCCTCACGCGAGCGGAGTAGTTGGTGCTGAGCTTGGGCCAGTGTTTCGCGGCTGGCGCGGATCTCGTCCAATTGACGGCGTAGTGTTTCCACCAGCAACACGTTGCTCAAGGCGATCTCAGCCTGGTGGGCCAGTGTCTCCAAAATGCGTTGGTCGGTGCTGGAAAAGTCTTCTTCATCGTGTCGTGGTCCTACGGTCCATATAGCGTGTTCTTGACCCTTGAGTGTAAAGCTAAAGCTTTGGGAGGGTTCCGGTGCTTTGTGTGGGAGAGTTTCATCCGGGCCTCCGATCCACAGGTGTCCATGATGCAATTGCATCAGTTTTGGGACTTGAAGAGTCAGGACCTCTGTCAGTTGTTCCCGATCGAGGCTGCGGGCGAGGGCATCGCTGATGGTTTCTACCACGCCTGGATAGTCATACCAGCCGCCGTAAAAGAGACGGTCTACCAGTCGTTGTATCCGCGTTCGTGACCAATCAAAGGCCAGGCCAATCATCATTGTTAATCCGGCAACGACTAATATCTGAGCTCGCGGATTGCTTGGTAGAAGACGATGGATCAGTAGGAATGGTCCAAGATAGAGGATCAGAATTCCCACCGAAAGTAAAATGTAGACCAGTGCCCGGTTGAGCACCCGATCAATGCCGAACAGGTTGTGTCGCAAGACGGCATAAGTGTAACCCAGTGGGGCGATGAGTAAGGTCAGTCGCACCATCCAGTCCAAAGTCGTGTCGAGGCCTCTGAAAGAGGCAGCCTGGGCGTAGATAAAGGCAAAAGGCCCTACTGCCAGAGTGATGCTTGGGATAAGGACCCGCAAGCGCCGGCGTCCGTCTGGCGTGGCCCGGTAAAAATAGACATAGATCAGGATAACGATAACGATAATCAACTCTAGCGCAGCATAGAGAGTGCTCAATTGCCACAACAGTGTATTCTCCAGGACAGTGTACGCCAACCAACTGGCTGCGGCTGGCAGGGTCAGTCCATAGAGCACACCCAGGAACTGGTGGCGCTGGCGGGATGAGCCTAGGGTCACCGGGAAAGTGATGTGAAAGTGCAACAGGAGAGAAGGTGCTAGAAAGAAACAGGCAGCACTCAAAGAACTGGCCCAGAACGCCCGATAACACCAAGGGAGGAAGGGGGGTGGAGGAAAGAGCATGGCGATGGCGATGGTCTGCGCCAGCACGAAAAGAAGTTGTACCTCTCCTTGCCCAAAGCGCCGCCAAAGCAGCAGTGTGCTGGCAGCCCAGTAGACAAGGGCAGGCGCGACGCTGCTGATCAAAAACAGTGGTGCAGCTTTTGCCAGTGGAACTAGTGGGGCATTTAGTTCGAGCCGCTGGCCGCCCCGCTCGACGCCAAGTGTGACCGTCTGTTCAACGTGTAGAGCAAATCGCTTGCTAGAGAATGGGATGTTGTCCACGTCGAGGATGATGTCGCCTGGCTGCACGCCTGCCACCTCGGCTCCTCCCCCAGGGATCACTTGGTGGACTAGGGAGGGTTTGTCCCAAAACAGAAAAAGCTCTGGTACTGGAAAGCGCCATAAGAAAAGAGCGTGGTATCCTACCATAGTAGGAACAAATAGTATCAGCAGGGCAAACAGCCAGCGCAAGTGCCACTTTTGGTGTGCGGTCTCGGATCTCATAGTGGGCGCTAAATTATATTCTTGGTAATTTGTATCGTTGTGCCTGTTCCGGGTCTTGACTTGACCACCCATGTGCCACCGATGAGGTCTATGCGTTCTTGCATGCCCACCAGGCCAAAGTGTCCGTGCGTGGTCAGATCGTGGAAAGTGTCGGGTACGGCAAAGCCCCGGCCATCATCTTGAATGGTCAACGTGAGACTTGAATTCTCCCAGGATAGATAGATGGCAGCTTGCCGGGCCTCGGCGTGACGGGCTACATTGGATAGCGCCTCCTGCACCACGCGGTAGAGGTTGACGGATATATCATCCGGCAGAGAGCAGAGTTCTGCGTTGGACGGTAGATCGAGGGTGACTGGAACATTGCTCTGGGTGGACCAGTCTTCGGCCAGGGCGCGGATGGCGGCTCCCAATCCGAGGGTGTCCAACATCGGCGGACGGAGTTCAGCGCACACCTGTCGCAATTCAGAGAGGAGCGCGCGTACTTCGGCGCGCATTGTGGTCAATGCTTTGTCCGGTGGTATGTGTTCGTCATCAAGCGAGGTCAGGAGCAAGCCCAACTGCATATTCAGACCCACCAGGGTCTGGATGGGGCCGTCGTGCAGATCGCGGGCCAGGCGTGACCGTTCCTCCTCTCGCGAGCGGAGCAGTTGATGCTGAGCCTGGGACAGTGTCTCTCGACTGGCGCGGATCTCGTCCAGTTGACGGCGCAGCATTTCTACCAAGAGCACGTTGCTCAAGGCGATTTCAGCTTGGTGGGCCAACGTTTGTAGGATGCGCCGGTCACTAGCGGAAAAGCCCTCCTCATCGCGTCGCGGCCCCAAGGTCCACAGAGCATGTTCCTGGCCTTTGAGCGTAAAGGTAAAGTTTAAATATGGCTCTGGTGCTTTGGGTGGCAGAGTTTCGTCCGGTCCTCCGATCCACAAGTGTCCGTGGCGTAATTGCATCAGTTTGGGGGCCTGTCGAGTCAGTACGTCTGTCAGTTGCCCCCGATCAAGGCTGCGGGCGAGGGTGTCGCTGATGGTCTCTACCACGCCTGGATAATCGTACCAGCCGCCGTAAAAGAGACGGTCCACCAATCGTTGTGTCCGCGTCCGCGACCAATCAAACGCCAGTCCCACGAGCAGCGTCATCCCGGCACTGATCATTACCAGCGCTAGTAGGTCGCCAGGCAGGAAGCGGTAGATCAGCAGGAATGGGCCGAGGTACAATGCGAGTATCCCAAGTGACAGAAAAGCATAGACCAGTGTGCGGTTCAAGAGTTGGTCTATGTCGAACAAATTATGCTGTACGGTGGCATAGAGATAGCTTTGGGGTGCGATGACCAAGAATAGGGCGACTGACCATTCTGGTATGTGGTAGGGGGCATTGATCATCAAAGGTAAAATGTAAAGCAGGATGCAGGGGGCCGCCGCGGCTATGTTTCCAAAGACGACCAGACGTAGTCGTCGCCGGCCGTCGGGTGTCGCTTGATGCGAGTAGACGTAGAGCAAGATGGTGACTGCGGCCATAATTGCCAGGATGACATAGACCTGGCTCAATCTCGTCAACAGGCTGTGACCGGATATCCAAAACAGCACAGAGAGCAACGCCAGCCCATAGATCGTGCCTAGCCACCAGGAGCGTTGTGTGCGAGTGCCCAATGTGACTGGAAAGGTAAGGTAATAGTGCAAAAGAAGGGGCGCTGCCAAATATAACCCTCCAGAACTGAGAGTCATTCCCCACCAGGGGAGCACCGAGGGTATGGGATGAGCGAGCGGGAACAGCAGGGTAATGGCAAAGACTTGGGATAGTGGAAAGAGAAGCCGCACCTCTCGATGTTGAAAGCGCCGCAGGAGCAACAAGACGCCAACTCCCCAAAAGATCAGGGCTGCGGTAACGGCACTGCTTAAAGAGAGCCAGTTAGTTCTCGCCATTGGGATATTGGGCATCTCGATGGTGTGGGATTGCCCATCTCGCTCGACGATCATTAGGTAATTTTCATCTGACGGGATGAGCAATCCATAGTCGAGCCACTCGGAAAATGGGATGCTGTCTGCGGTTAGAATGACGTCGCCCGGCATCAGTCCGGCCCAATCTGCATAGCTTTCAAAAGGTACATCGAGGACGAGACCCGTGTGACCAAAGCCAAAATCGAGCACTGAAACGCGCAACTGGAAATAAATATCGTATCCTACCAGGATCGGAACGACCAGCGCCAGCAAGAAAAAAAGCCCGCGCAGAAATCGTTCTTGGAGATTTCTCTCGGGTTTCATTACGCGTCTCCGGTTGACGGAACCTCTACCAGTCCGTGGCGGATGGCGTACAGCGCGGCCTCGGTGCGGGAAGTGACGTCCAATTTGCCATAGATGGTGCTGACGTGGTTCTGGATCGTCCTCTTGGTCACCACGAGCTTTTGTGCAATGGCGGCATTGTCGAGTCCTTGGGCCAGCAGGCACAGCACTTGTGTCTCGCGCGAGGTGAGAGGGTGGGGGAGAGCGTCTGTTTGCTGGGGAGAATGTGTTTGTCCAATGGCACGGCGCACGACTTGGCGGGCCACTGATGGGCTGAGCCAACTCTCGCCTCGTGCGGCAGCGCGCACGGCGCTCGTCAATGTCTCTAGCGCTTCATCCTTGAGAACGTAGCCGGTGGCCCCGTTCTCTAGCAATCCAAATACGGTCTGGCTGTCGTCGTGAACGGTCAGTGCGAGAATAGCCGTGGTGGTGTCCTGTTCGTGCAGTTGGCGGGTGACCTCCACGCCGTTTACGTCAGGCAGGTTTACGTCCAGCACCAGCACGTTGGGGTGGTGTTGGTTCACCAAGTTCAGAGCGTCAGCGCCGTTGATCCCTTCTGCAATCACGGTGATGTCGGGCGCAGCATCCAGCACCGTTCGCATACCGGCACGGACGACGGGGTGATCGTCTACGATAATGACGTTAATCATTGAAGCGTCCTCCTGTTAGATAGCCAAAAGGTTCGACGGTACAAGTGTACCCCCAAGTATACGTTGCTGTCAAGAATGGGATTGTTTTGACTCAGGGGCTTTTGTCGAGGACGGCGAACAGGCTCAGGTTCCCTTCGCGACCACCAGCACGAAAGGTTCTGCTTATACGGAGACCGCTCTCGGTGGCCAGATGGTCTATCTCGGCTCTGTCTACCAAGTGGCAGTAGCGCAGACCGTGCCCTTCTCGTTTCCAGTTGAGTAGATAGTCACCCGACTCTAGTGCTTTTTCGGGAATGGACACCTCTTCCCAGCCCACGATCTTGCGCCGCATACGGTCACTGTCGAGGAACTGCCAGGTAGAGAGGATCAAGCGACCATCGTCCGCTAGCAGCCTGGCACTTTTACGTACCACCTGTGCCCGCAGACTCAAGCTGGGGATGTGATGGAGAACTGCCAGGATGACGACATGGTCAAAGGGTGGGGTGTCGATCATCTTGTCCCAGCCTGGTTCGGCGATGTCGACGACGTGGAATTGGGTTGACATGGTATCTAATTTTTCGGCTTGGGCGCGGGCTACCTCGATCAATTCTGGCACCGCATCAATTCCCAGGTAGGTGGTGCCAGGGCGTTCTTGGTCAAGTAACAGTGCCAGACGTCCATTGCCACAACCTACGTCGAGCACTCTTGCACGATGTGGAATATGGGGTAAAATGCACGTCAGTGCTGGGTCAGACAATGACCGACTGGCGGCAAAGGGCTGGGCAAAGGCTGCGTAGAACTGGTGATTCAGCGCAAGTAGTTTTTCGATCGTTTGCTTGTCCATCAAAAGGATTATAGCCGAATAAGGCACAAGAGGCAAAGGAGCAAAGAAATGCCCAAAACATTAAAAGTTGGTGTGATTGGTGTCGGTGGTATTGCCAAACTTCATATGCTTGGATGGACAGCATCTGAGCATGCCGATGTGGTCGCCGGTTGTGATATTGATGAAAAAGTTCTCCAAAAATGGGGAGATGAATACAACATTCAAGTCCTGATGACGGATTATGCAGACCTGATCGGGGATCCAGATATTGACATTATTGACGTTTGTACTCCAAATAACTACCATGCACCGCTCACGGTCGCCGCTTTAAAAGCTGGCAAGCACGTCCTGTGCGAAAAACCCCTGGCCCCAACTCCGGCTGAAATTCGTGACATGATCGCCGCTCGCGACGCATCGGGTAAAATGCTGATGACGGCCCAACACTTTCGTTTTCACGGTTCGTCGAAAGCGATGAAGGCCGAGATCGAAGCGGGTGTGTTGGGTGATATTTACCACGCCCGGAGCTGGATGTTACGTCGTGCAGCCGCACCAACGGGTCTCGGTTTCATTGTAAAAAAACATAGCAGCGGTGGCCCGTGTATTGACATCGGCGTGCATATTCTGGACCTCACTTTGTGGTTTATGGGTAATCCCAAACCGGTCTCTGTGACTGGTATCGCGCGGGCTGCACTGGCCCATCGAGAGGGAGCCTTTAGCATCTGGGGCGGGGCGATTCCGTCCGAGTTTGACGTGGAAGATTTTGCCACGGCCTTTGTGCGGTTTGAAAACGGGGCCACCCTGATCCTTGAGGTCAGTTGGCTGCTTCATCACGGTACCGATGGTGAGGATCGGCAGTTGTGGCTCTATGGCACTGAGGGAGGTTGTCACTGGCCCCGATGCGAGTTTTTCGAGTCAAATTACGCCACCCAACAGCTTTATGACCGTACTTTGAAAATCACACAGGATATTCTGAAACCTCACGCTCAAGAGTGTGTGGAATTTGCCCAGGCCATCGTCGATGGCGTGCCCTCGCCCGTTCCGGCCGAACAATCGTTGCAGGTGATGGCCATTTTGGATGGTATCTATCAGAGTCAGAAAACTGGCGCAGAAGTTCGTTTAGATTTGGAATAGTCGGGAGGTAAAATGGCGAAACGTATTTCGTTCTTGTTCTTTGCGCTGATCCTTCTTGTCGTGTTTGCTGGGATTGTTTATGCTCGTCCTCGAGCTCCTTTGTCTGAGTATGGGGATGCGTTGCTCTATGTGCCCTTGTCGACCCCGGACGACCTGACCCGTTTTGAGCGCACGGGTTTGCCGGTCTATGCACGCCTTCATGGTCGTGGGGGGGAGTATGTTTTGACCGGTTCTGATTCAGCCAGGGATGTACTGAGCGCAGTGGGGCTTTCTGCTCGCGTTCTCGACGTTGATATTGCTGGAGCTTTTTATTATCTGGTTTATTCTATGCCGGGCCGACCTTACCTGGATTGGACTGCTTATGGGGATGTTCTTCTTGATGATAGTGTTCAGGTGCTTTTGCGGACCTCGCCTCAAGACGCCGAACGGTTAGCTGAGGCCGGGGCCGAGTTGCGTGCTCTCACTTTCGATCCCAAGCCGATCTACCCGTCTCCATCGGCGCGAACCTATTCTGCTGACATTGCTCCCGACCCTTTAATCCAGTCTATGATAGATCAAGTTGAGAGCTCCACCGTTTACTCTTATACCGGTGACCTCAGTGGTGAGTGGTCGGTAGAGATTGGTGGTTCGCCATATACAATCACCACCCGTAACACTTATAGCGGACTGCCCCTTCAGAAAGCCACCCAGTTTGTCGGTGAACATTTGGCCGCCCTGGGATTGGACGTGGAATATCACACTTGGAACGCATCGTATCCTCCTAACGTCATTGGTGAACTAACGGGAGAATTCTATCCCGACGAAATCGTCATCATCTGCGGCCACCTGGACAATTTGCCCCAGGGTTTGCTCGCTCCTGGGGCAGACGACAATGCCAGTGGCTCGGTTGCCACTCTTATCGCTGCCGATATTTTTGCTCAACACCGGTGGGCCTATACCCTGCGCTTTGCTCTCTGGACTGGAGAGGAACAAGGTCTCTTGGGCAGCGGCGCTTATGCTCAGCGAGCCTACAATGCGAGTGAAAATATCGTAGGTGTGCTCAATCTGGACATGATCGCGTGGAACACGCTCGGCAGCAATCCCGACATGGACATACACGCCAAATCTAGCATCCCAGGAGCTCTGGATTTGGCCAATCTTTTTGTCGACGTGGTGAACGCTTATGACCTAGACTTGATTCCTCGGATCGTATCCAATGGTGCCAGCACGAGGAGCGATCACGCGTCCTTTTGGGATTATGGCTATACTGCCATCTTTGGGATTGAGGATGATTACATCACTGGCGATTTCAACCCATACTATCATACAGTAAATGATCTCTTGGCAAACCTGAACCTCGATTACTATACTGACTTTGTCAAGGCGTCCGTGGGGACTTTTGCCTATATGGGTTCTCCTCTAAAAGGCTACTTGACCGGGTCAGTATCTTATCGAGATACCGGTGAGCCTATTCCGGGAGCTATAGTCGAGACGACTCTCAACCCCACTCTGGTCTGGACCGCAACGACGGGGATCAGTGGTGTTTATCAACTGCAAGTTCCTTCTGGCATTTACACTGTAACAGTGACAGCTCCCGGTTATACGTCTGCTGTTACCACCAGCATCGTGGTGCAAACAAATCAAACGAACACGTTGGATGTTGAACTGACGACTTGCGTACCAGTCGTGGGGGTTGATTTTGACTATGATCCGTCCGAACCGTGGGTGTGGGAGACGGTCTTTTTCACCGGCACTGCAACAGGAGGTACTGCTGAGATGCCTGTGACCTACATTTGGGATTTTGACGATGGCATCACGCGTACCGTGAGGACATACACCGTCACTCATACCTTCCCATCCGAAACGACGGTGCAAACCTACACGGTGTCGTTGACCATCGCCAACGGGTGTCTGAGCAAGCAGGAGGTAGAAAAGGACATCATTGTCCGTCCGTCCCTCTATGTCGCCTACTTGCCACTTGTGCTCAAGAATTATTAGCTTGTGTTGCACATCTTGTCAGGTTGGTGTTTGCAAAAAACAATTATTTCGTGTACTATTGGCTCTATGTTGAATAGGGCACAAAAAGTTGTGAGATATCTATGCTAGAATCATTTTTCAATCCAAAATCAGTTGCTGTTGTTGGTGCATCCCGCGATCCGGAAAAGTTGGGTTATGCGGTGCTGTCGAATCTGCAAAATGGCGGCTTTTCGGGCCGGCTTTACCCGATCAATCCCAAGGCTGGCGAGATACTTGGCTTGCAAGCTTTTGCCTCTGTGCTCGACATTTCTGATCCGGTGGATCTGGCGGTGATTGTGATTCCTTTTCCTTTCGTGCCGGCTGTGCTGGAACAGTGTGGGCAGAAAGGAATCGATGCCGTCGTAATCATCAGCGCCGGCTTTCGTGAGGCCGGGCGTGAAGGCTTGGAGCGAGAGCGGGAGTTGGTCGATATTGCCGCCAAGTACGATATGCGGCTGATCGGCCCCAATTGCTTGGGCGTGATCGATACCGGTACCCCACTCAACGCGTCGTTTGCTACCGGTATGCCGCCCAGCGGCCCTATTGCGTTCATGTCGCAGTCTGGGGCGCTAGGTACTGCTGTGCTGGATATAGCCATGGCCGGGCGGATCGGATTTTCCAAGTTTGTCAGCTTGGGGAACAAAGCCGATGTGAGCGAGATCGATTTGTTGGAGGCGTGGGGGGATGATGCGGATTCGCGGGTGATTCTCATCTACGTCGAGGGCGTGCCCGATGGACAAAAGTTCATAGAGGTGGCACGAAAGGTTACGCGCGACAAACCGGTGGTGGCGATCAAATCTGGCGTGACGGCTTCGGGTTCGCGGGCGGTGTCGTCACATACGGGCAGCCTAGCCGGTTCGGAGGCGGCTTACAAAGCGGCTTTTCGACAGGCTGGCGTCATCCGTGCTACGTCAATGCAGTCGCTCTTTGACTATGCGCGTGCTTTTGCGTACCAGCCTTTGTTGCAGGGCAATTACATTGGCATTGTTACCAACGCCGGCGGCCCAGGGATTCTGGCTACGGATGCGCTGGAGCGAGCTGGACTGACGATCCCGCGTCTCAGCCGCGAGACGGTGGAGGTACTGACAGATTACCTGCCAGGTGCGGCCAGCGTCGCCAATCCGGTGGACGTTTTGGGAGATGCGCTGGCCGATCGATACGAGCAGGCCATTCGTATGGTGTTAAAAGATGCTCAAGTGGATGGCTTGATCGTGATCGTCACACCTCAGGCGATGACCGAGATCGAGGAGACAGCTCACGTGCTAGGTCGTTTGGCCCGCGAGTCTGACAAACCGGTTCTAGGTTGCTTTATGGGGGAGGCACGCATCCAGGCTGGGATAGATGTGCTGTGGCAGTACGGCGTGCCCAACTATCCTTTCCCTGAACGGGCCGCAAGTGCGCTGGCGGCGATGCGCGAATACCAGCACGAGCGGGAACGTCCAGTTTTTGAGGTCGAGTCATGCACTAATTGTATTCCGCCTGTGCAAGAGTTGTTTGATCGTGTACGGGCAGAAGGGCGGGTCTCTATCGGCGATGCTGAGGCGTGGACGGTGCTCGAGTCGTATGGATTTACTGTTCCTAAATCGCGTCTGGCTGAGACGCCAGAGGAAGCGATTTCAATTGCGGAGGAAATCGGTTATCCCGTCGTGCTAAAGTTGGCATCACCGGATATTTTGCACAAGACCGATGTGGGTGGTGTGAAATTGGGCCTAAGCTCACCCGACGATGTGCGAGATGCTTTCGAGTTGATGGTTTACCGTGCCGAGCGCTACGTGCCGGGCGCGCACATATGGGGCTGTCAGGTACAGCAGATGGTGTCTGGGGGGCGGGAGGTGCTGTTGGGGATGAGTCGCGACCCACAGTTTGGGCCGTTGGTCGCTTTTGGCCTGGGCGGCATCTATGTGGAAGCGTTGAAGGATGTTGCTTTCCGTGTGGCTCCCTTTAGCCGCCAGGAGGCGGATGAGATGATCCGCGAGATTCGGTCCTACCCGCTTTTGGAAGGCATCCGGGGCGAGCCTCCGGCCGATCACGAGGCAATGGTAGATGCATTGCTGCGGATCAGCCAATTGGTGACCGACTTTCCCGAGATTGTGGAATTGGACATCAATCCACTGATGGTCTTTGCCGAGGGGCGTGGGGCGATGGCGATTGATATGCGTCTGGTGCTGGCTTTGTAAAAAGTGAAAACAGTTTGATTGAAAGGAGCAGAGTGTGAAGGCTTTATACATTACGTCAATTCAAGGGTTTTCTGGCAAGACGGCTGTCTGCTTGGCGTTGGGACGGCGCTTGCAAAAGGAAGGGTATCGTGTAGGGTATTTCAAACCGCTTTCGACCCAGCCATGGGAACCGACCCCTGGACGGGCGCTAGACGAGGACGCTGATTTTGTACGACGTGCGTTGGGACTGAAAGAATCTCCCGAAGAGTTGGTAGGGGTTGTTCTTACTCCCAAATTGGCGCGAGAAATGCGCTGTGGTTGCGCCGAACGCGATTTGATATCCGAGGTCAAGGCGGCTTATGAGCGAGTCATCTTTGATAAGGACATTGTTTTGCTGGAGGGTGGCGCTTCCTTGCGTGAGGGAGTTAGCTTGGGACTGGGGGCATCGATGGTAATGGATACCCTGGATATACCGGCTCTGGTCATCGTTCGTTACCACAACCGGGTGAGCCAGGGGGACGATTGTGTGGCGGCGCATCTTGCGTTGGGTGAACGGCTGTTGGGCACGTTGGTCAACGCTGTGCCGACAAAGGAGCAAAAACTTGCGGAACAGGTGTGCAATCCTTGCCTGGAAAAGCAGGGTATCCGGGTGTTGGGAACACTTCCCCTTCAAGAGCAGCTTCGGGCGATTAGCGTGGGCGAGTTGGCGGATGTGCTGAAAGGCGAGTTTTTGACCTTGCCAGAAAAAAGAGATGTGTTGATCGAGAACCTGATTGTTGGCGCGATGAGCGTGGAACAGGCGTTACCCCGTATTCGGCGCATTCCGGGAACCAAGGCCGTCATTACTGGTGGAGATCGAACGGATATCCAATTGGTGTCATTGGAGACAGCGACCCAGTGTCTGATTTTGACCGGTCACTTGCGGCCCGTACCAGAAGTTTTGCGCCGTGCTGAAGAGATTCGAGTTCCCGTAATGCTGGTACGCGGAAATACGATGGAGACGGTGGAGGCCGTTGAGGCGGTGTTTGGCAAGACGCGACTGGGTCAGTCGGCCAAGTTGGAGCAGTTTGAGGCGTTGCTGGAAGAGCACTTTGATTTTGAACGATTTTACCGAGCATTGGGGCTGGAAGGGTAGTGCCTGAGACTGTCAGTTTCTTGTATAGTGTAGGGAGAGTGTTGTGCAAGACCAAGACCGTCGCTTGATTTATGGTTTAATGGGTTTGGTCACTTTGACGCTTTTGGTCAGTTGTGCGAGTTTGCTGGTTCTTTCTTTTATTGCTGGAGGTATGACTGGTAATAAAACTGTACCAGTACTTGTTACCTCTGTCCCTACTTTTTCTACCCCTACTCTTTTTTTACAACCTTCCCCTCCCATGTCTGTAAATACATCAAAGAACTTGTTAACTAATGGTGATTTAGACGAGGACGATTTTGGCACTATTGTGAATTGGGCTCAAACCAATATTGACCTCTCTCGTTGGTATTTAGTACAGGATGTTTCACCAAGTGGTGAGAGCGGGAATGCCCGTTGGATCGAGAGGGTGGACTTGACCCAAGTGGGAAGGGGGTATGGGTTAAGAAGCGTGGACTATCAAAACTGTGATTACTTTTGCAGTGTTACGGCACTTCAGATTATACCGGCTGAAGGGAACAAAATATATGCACTTTCGGTCGAGGCCAGAAGAGAACAGGGAAGTGGTGGGAGCATCTATTTGGATTTTCTGAACGAAAACAGACAGCGAATCAAACCCTATACCAAAGGGGGATATGGTGATCAATGGGAGAGCCAGACGATAACTGCTCAAGCACCTGAAGGGACCAAATATATTCGAGTCGCGCTCTATTCTAGCAATGGGTCTCAAGGTATTGTTGACTGGGACAATGTCGAGTTAAAAATTGATGGAGAGTAGAATCTCCTTGACTACAAACTATTATCAACTATTGATCTATGGAGGAAAAATGATAGAAACTGATATTGAACAAATTGTCGCGCGCGAAATTTTGGATTCGCGGGGAAATCCCACGGTTGAAGTGGAAGTAGTGCTGATGGGTGGGGCCTGGGGGCGGGCTGCCGTTCCCTCGGGTGCTTCCACCGGCGTTCACGAGGCGTTAGAGATGCGCGACGGCGATGCGGGAAGGTACAACGCCAAGGGTACGTTGAAAGCAGTTTCCAACGTCAATGACGTTATCGCTGATGTGTTGTTTGGTTGGGATGCCACTAACCAGGCCGCGCTTGATGCCCAGTTGTTGGAATTGGATGGTACATCCAATAAAGGCAAGCTGGGAGCCAACGCGATGCTGGGTGTCTCACTGGCCGTGGCTCACGCGGCAGCCACTTCGCTCCAGTTACCGTTGTACCGCTACATTGGCGGCGTACACGCCCACGTGCTGCCGGTACCAATGATGAATATTCTCAATGGTGGCAAGCACGCGATGGACGGCCCCGATCTGCAAGAATTTATGGTCATGCCGGTGGGAGCGTCGACTTTTGCCGAGGCGTTGCGCTGGGGAACCGAGGTCTACCACGCGCTCAAGGGGGTCCTAAAAACAAAGGGGTACTCGACCGGTGTGGGTGATGAGGGAGGTTTTGCTCCCAGCCTCAAGACAAACGAGGAGGCCATTGAGCTTATCCTGGAGGCGGTCGTAAAGGCAGGCTACAAGCCTAGCGAGCAGATTCGAATCGCGCTCGACCCGGCTGCCAGCGAGTTCTTTGAGGACGGCAAATACGTCCTAAAGAAGGAAGGGCGTACGCTTACCGGTGCAGAGATGGTTGAATTCTACGCCGATTGGGTGGAGAAATATCCCATCGTCAGTATCGAAGATGGATTGGACGAGGACGACTGGGATAGCTGGGTTTTAATGATGGATCGGGTGGGCGACCAGGTCCAGATCGTGGGAGATGATCTGTTGGTGACCAACGTGGAACGGGTCCAAAAGGCGATTGACCTGCGGGCCAGCAATTCACTCTTGTGCAAGGTGAACCAGATCGGGACACTCACAGAGGCCATCGCTGCTGTACAAATGGCACAGAGGGCTGGCTGGACGGTCGTCGTTTCTCACCGTTCAGGCGAGACGGAGGATGCGACCATTGCAGACTTGGCCGTGGCACTGAACACTGGGCAGATCAAGACTGGCGCGCCATGTCGCTCTGATCGCGTTGCCAAGTACAACCAGTTGTTGCGTATCGAGGAAGAGTTGGGTGAACGAGCCGTTTACGCGGGTATGGGAGCGTTCAACAACCTGCGGCGCTAGACAAGTCACAATATTTGCAGGCCGAGCAGGCCGATTAATGCAACTACTTACACCTGTTCGGGTCAACTGGGGGGAAATGGTGTGGGTAGTTGCATTTTGTTTGGGCGGACGCGTATCACATGAAAGGAGCCTCAAATGATGGGTAGACGAGCTTCACTATGGTTGGTTGGATTGGCGATGTTGACGTTGCTCCTGGCGGGCCTGGGGTGCAGCGTTTGCCCCTTTGTGCCTCAACTACCGTCAACCAGCACTCCCTCACCGCCGCCAGCCAATACCCCCGTTCTCGTAAACACCCCGACCCTAGAGCCAACTCCCACGCCGGAGGTGTCGGTGGAAATGGCCCTGTACGCCGACCCAGTGATGGGTTTGAGTGTTCTTTACCCGGCAGGTTGGGCGTACGAGGCTGAGACTGAGGGCGTTTTCTTCTCGGAGAACGAGGATGCTCTGGGTACTGGTATGATGTCGGACTCTCCATTTTTCATTGCCCTGGCCAATACTCCTGAGGAGATCGAGTACGAGTTCGGTGCGATGGACACGGTGCAAGACCTCCTCGATGCTGTACTGGATGTGTTATGTGGGGTAGGATGTGAGATCGGGGAGAGTGAAGCACGCATTTTTGGAGATATACCGGGTGTAGGTGTCAAAGCTAGTTGGGTAGATACGTTGAGCGAGGTGCGAATCCAGGGATATTTTGTTGCTGCCGTGAGCGACGATGTGGCTGGGGTTGGCTTGGGTGCTTCATCAGAAGATGATTGGGCTTCCTACGAACCGATTTTCCAGGACATGTTTGCCAGCCTTGAATTCTTTCCGCCAGAACTGCCGGACCCCGTAGAACGAGGGACGATTCAGCCGGGTGAGGCGGTGCGAGGAACACTGTCTATTGGCAGCAGAGAGATATGGGCCTTTGACGCGCAAAAGGGACAGTATGTTACAATCTGGTTGGATGCTGTCAACTCGGATGATCTGGATACCTATTTAGAACTGTACGATGAGGGAGACGCTGCAATCGTCGAGGATGACGATGGAGGTACGGATACCAACTCGTTGATATTTGATTTCCGTATTGATGCTTCTGGCACCTACTATATTCACGCTTGGCCCTATGGCGGGGAGGGAGATTACGCGCTGAGTCTGGAAATCGCTGATGGACCTTCTGGCGGTGGTGAGATCGAGTATGGAGAGATCGCCAAAGGGACGCTCGGGGGAGGAGAGCACGCATGGGAGTTTTATGGCGCTGCGGGAGATGAGGTCAGTGTCGCGATGCGTGTGCTCGAAGGAGACCTGGATTGTTACCTGGAATTGTATTCTCCTGATGAAGATTGGCTAACGTCTGATGATGACAGTGGCGGATCTCTTGATGCTTTGATCGAATACTTTGTGCTGCCTACAGAAGGTTGGTATCGCATTGTTGCTTCTGACCTGTCCGGCGAGTCTGGAGAATACGAGCTTGCGTTGGAATTGGCCCAGTTGGAGATTGAGGGAAACTTGACCTCGGATCAGACAGCCACTGCAACGCTAGATCAGGGCACACGCCACCACTGGTTGTTCGAAGGTAAACCGGGCGATATTGTGAACATCTCTCTGACCGCCTTGGACAAAGATTTGGACACATACCTGGAACTCTATGCCCCCAATGGCGAACAGGTATCGACCGATGATGATAGCGGTGGGGGCTCAAATGCCGCAATCCTCGAGTTCGAGTTATTACATACCGGTACCTATCGCGTGGTCGCGCGTGGTTACAATGACGAACAGATGGGCGAATATGAAATTACACTAGAGATGGCCCAGTTAGAGATCCAGGGGAATCTTGTTTCTGGGCAGGCTGTCGCTGCGACGCTGGATCAAGGTTCGCGCCATCACTGGCTATTCGAGGGCGGTGTTGGTGATGTGGTCAATATCTCTGTGATTAGTGCGGACGGGGATATGGACACGTACTTGGAACTTTTTGCTCCCGACGGCGAGCCGATAATCACCGACGATGATAGCGGCGAGGGGGCGAATGCGGCGATTCTCGAATTTGAACTGCCCTATGCTGGCCTTTACCGCTTGGTTGTGCGAGGCTACATCAGCGAACAGATAGGCGAGTATGAACTCACATTAGAGATGGTGGAGTTGGAAATTAAGGGTACCCTCATCTATGACCAGTCAGTTTCTATGATGCTAAAATCCGGCAACCGCCATCACTGGTTGTTCGAGGGGAATGCAGGTGATGTTGTCAGTGTTGTTATGATGGCCGTGAACGAGGATATGGATACATATTTGGAACTATATGCTCCCAATGGCGAGCAAGTGATGACCGATGATGACAGCGGTGGTGACTCAAACGCCGCTGTCTTGGAATTCGAGTTGCCGCTCGCTGGCACTTATCGTGTGGTTGCGCGGGGGTACAGTAGCTATGATACGGGAGAATACGAGTTGACTCTGACCAGGCCATAGGGAGGGGAAAAGCGCGGAGTCAGGATATTGATTAGGATAACTAGAGGATAAAGCAAGATGCCACGAACCAAAATTGTCTGTACGATTGGACCATCTTCCAGTTCGCCTGATGTGGTGCGCAGTCTGATTCGGGCCGGGATGAATGTAGCGCGCATCAACTTTTCTCACGGTGACTATGTCACCCACACCCAGTCGATAGCCACTATACGACAGATCGCAGAGCAGGAGAACCGGTTGGTGGCCGTGATGGCCGATCTGCAAGGTCCAAAGTTGCGTGTAGGTGAGATTGAGGGTGGGGGGCTCGAGTTATGTAAGGGAGATGTGGTGGTGTTGGCCCTGCATCCTCATCTGGATGCGACTGATGAGATACCCGTGCCTCATCCCGAATTGTTGCGCGATTTACGTGCGGAGCAAGTTGTGTTGCTAGATGATGGCAGTCTCGAGTTGGTCGTTGTGCAGGTCAGTAAAGACTTTTTGAGATGCCGAGTGGTTACTGGAGGGCGACTTGTTTCTCATAAAGGGATCAATGTCCCTGGAGCCGATCTCAGCTTTTCTGCATTGACGCCCAAAGATCGGGAAGGGGCCGTGTTTGCGTTGGAGCAGGGGATGGATTATTTTGCGCTCTCTTTTGTCCGCCGCGCGGCCGACGTGCGTGAACTGCGACAACTCGTCGCTTCCAAGGGGTACAATGTACCCATCATTGCCAAGATCGAGAAACCTGAAGCATTATTGGTCTTTGACGAGATTCTGGCTGAGGCCGATGGCATTATGGTGGCTCGGGGAGACCTGGGGGTAGAAACGCCTGCTGAGCAAGTGCCCTTTCACCAAAAGCGTATCGTTCGTGCCTGCAATCAGGCTGGTAAACCGGTTATTATCGCCACACAGATGCTTCAGACGATGATCGAACATCCGCGCCCGACGCGGGCCGAGGCATCGGACGTTGCCAACGCTATTCTTGATGGTACGGATGCTGTGATGCTCTCTGGCGAGACAGCGATAGGGCGTTATCCGGTAGAGGCGACAGAGACGATGGTCACAATCTGCGCCAACGCCGAGGCTCATCTTCCTCATGGTCGTTTGCTGCATGGCGAATCCAATGTCGGCAGCCAAGGAACGATTACAAGAGCCATCAGTCTTGCGGCAGTCGAAATTGCGAGCGAGGTTGAGGCTAGTGTGATCGTCACAGCGTCAATGTCGGGGATGACTGCACGTATGGTGGCTCGTCATCGTCCGTGTATTCCCGTTGTGGCTGTGACGCCTAACCGCGCGACGTTATTCCATTTGGCGCTTGTATGGGGAGTGGTGCCGGTGCAAGTGGCGGAATTTGAGAATACCGATGATATGGTGGATATGATGGTACAAGCGGCACGGGGTCAAAAGCGGATAGGCCCAAATGACTCGATCGTGTTAACAGCCGGTGTCCCCTTTGGTAGAGGAGGGGATACCAACATGCTCCAAGTTTACATAGTGGGTCAAGACGAGAGCGTGTAAAAAATTACGCTTCGGGCGGCGACTCTTGTGGGATTATTGGGGCTGGTTCTGGCTGTGAAACGGGTACTGGCTCAATCACCTGGGGGGTGACACTGGTGCCACAGTAAGGACAGAGAGACCAGCGCAAATGGAGCGGGTGATTGCACATTGGGCAGGCCGTTTTGAGTTTGGTGTGACAGGCTGGGCAGTATAGGTAGTCACCTCGGACTCGTTGCCCGCACCCAGGACAGATTTCTGGTTCTTCTATGGCTTGCAGAAGAGCTTCTTGCTCCAGGGAACGCTCATAAATCTCCGCCAGCGTTTCTTGGGGACGTAACATAAAGTATATCACCAACCCAATGATGGGTAGTACGATCACTAACAGCGTGGCCAGAATATGGGCCAAAACGTCTCGAGAACGTGATCGAATGTCGCGAAAAGTCCAAATGGTGATGCCGCCCAATAGCGCGACTGTTATTCCGCCACAAACGGTGGATAGAATTGTTAGGTAGAAAGGGATGCTTTCCAGGATGGTTTCCATTAATTGCAATCTCCTTGTATCTCTGTTGAGCGAGGCATATTATACCACCGGCTGGTATAGGAGCAAGTGTCTGGGCTTTTGTGTAAATCTCGAGTTTGGAGTATATTATTGTGGTGGCTGACAAAATGAGGGCCGAGTATCGAACTATAATCAAAGATTTGCCAGTTGATGAGCGTCCACGCGAGCGATTGGAAAACGCGGGTGAAGGCGCACTTTCAACAACAGAACTGTTGGCCATTATCTTGCGTACAGGGATGGAAGGCGAAAGTGTCTTGAATATGGCTCAACGCCTTCTGTCCCACTTTGGCGGATTGTCAGGGCTCGCTCGGGCCAGTTTTGCCGAGTTGGAGGCCGAAAAAGGGCTGGGAAAAGCAAAGACGGCGCAACTCAAGGCTGCGTTAGAGTTGGGACGTCGTATGCTCTTGACCTCTCCGGAGGATCGCTTTGTCGTGCGCTCTCCGTCTGATGTGGCACAACTTTTGATGGCAGAGATGTCTCACTTGGAACAGGAGCACTTTCGTGTGATCTATTTGGATACACGTAACCGGCTGCTTGGAATTGAAACGATTTACATAGGCAGCCTCAATGCATCCCATATTCGCGTGGGCGAGGTGTTCCGGGACGCCGTCAAGCGAAACTGCGCGGCAATTATCGTTGCGCATAATCATCCTTCAGGTGATCCTACGCCATCGCCCGAGGACGTGGGGGTCACTCGTCAGCTGGTTGAGGCTGGTACTTTGCTAGATATTGAAGTTCTCGATCATTTGATCATCGGGCAGCAACGTTTTGTAAGTTTACGGGAACGTGGACTGGGTTTTGAAGTATAGCTAGAAAAAGGAGGTAGCAGATGCCACAGAATTTGTTGAAAAATGAGGGGTTCGAAGCTGACTGGGACGAAGAGCGTAGTCATCGTTGCTTGATCATTCCAGAGAACGCGGGGCCGTATGATCGAGATATTGGCAACATATTTACGCCTCCGAACTGGTTGATGTGGTTCCACCACGACCCAGGCACGTGGGATCAACCCGAGGTGCGGGATGCGTGGAAGCAACAAGACACTCGACGTGCTCACGGTGGTCAGAAAGGGATACTGTTGTTTACGTTTGGCCGCAAACACGACGGGGGGTTCCTTCAGCAAGTCCAGGTCACACCAGGTACCCTGCTGAGTATGACGGCTTGGGCACACGCCTGGAGTAACCACAGGGACAAGGCACATCCCGACAGGTTCCCTCATCCAGATGACGGACGGTGGAGTGAAGGTGCCGGCTTTGATCCTGGGTTTTGCCTAGAGGGAGAGGCCCCCGATGACAATTGGCGCAATTTTATCTTTTACGTAGGCATAGATCCTACTGGCGGCACCAATCCGCTGGCCGACACAGTGGTCTGGGGCCAAGGAGCGCATATTTATAACGAGTATGCGCAGGTTCCCCCGGTAGAGGCCACAGCGCAGGCTGGCACTGTGACGGTGTTCTTGCGTAGCAAGACCCTGTGGCCGTTCAAACATAACGATGCCTATTGGGATGATGCAGAATTGCTCGTTGCGGATGGAGGTAAAGTGATACCACCGCCAGAAACACCCGAGATGAATTTGCGCTATCGTCCAACGACTCCTCAAGTTGGCGAAGCGGTGACCGTTGAGGTTCGCTCGTTAATTGGATTGGCCGGTGTGAATTTGGCACTCACCCAACCTTCTGGGACAACGTTGGCGCGCGGCTCGGTTGTGGTTGGACGTGATGGGAATTGGCATACGTGGACGTATACTACTGCTCCGTTGGATGAGGCTGGGACGCACAAGTTTGTGTTTTCGGCTGTTGGAGATTTAGAGATGGCTGGTACGTTCGAAGGTTTGCCGCTTCCAGAGTCTAGACCGAAACGTGGAGTACCTCGGGTCCAGTATAGGCGGATCTATGTATTGCTACCTCCCCATGCTGGCGAAGAATGGGGTGTGGCGGTGGTGAATGGAATGTGGGACGATCGACGTTACACCGTTGGGAGTAGCGCCGACGATGCTGGTATCGGTGACCTGGATGAACGAAAGGTGATTGCGGTCAATCCGTCTGGGTGGCCCACCGATTTGCAAGTGTTTTTTGATGAGCATTATCCTGGTGTAGAGTTCGCTTTCGTCGAGGCTGCTACACCGGCCGAGTTGGTAAAAAAATTGAAACAGCTTTGATTGTTGCTGAATAGGAAAAAGGCCCCCATCTCGCAATGGGGGCCTTTTGGTTATTATCGTCCGATTAACTCGACCTCGGTAATCATAGAGTGATACGTGTGCCCGGAGGCGTAGATTTTAATAGACTTGATCAGTGTTGGTGCTTGGCCGTCCTGTGACAATTGTGGAATCAGATTGGGTGAGAGATAAGGGTACCAAGTGTCCTCTTTGATTTGGACGTGTTCGTTGCGTGTCGCACAACTGGTGCAGAATAGTGGATTGGGGCGTATGTTCGGCTGCCAGTAAAAGCCCTGTATCCATTCACGATCTATACCGTCGGCGTCTTTATAATCAATACGTATTGTCATTGGGCATTCGCTTCCATTCGTGCCACATATTGGAATGTTGTGGTCCGTGATACGCAGTAGGAGATTTAGTTTTAAAGAGTCTAGATCGCTGATGTCCGCGTCGAGTACTTGGCTGATGCCGGTTTCGGCATGTCCTATGCCTTCGCGCTTGATGATGACGACTGGGCGTTCATCTATCTCCGTCGTCTGTACTTGGCCCAATGGTTGTCCCTCTATCTCGATATCTTTGTTATAGCTGTTCCAGTTTTCTATCAGAGAGCGTGACATGTCATTTTCGAGAATTAGGTTGCGGGTAATTAACTGCTGGTGATCGATCCCGATCAAGCTGACCTCGCTGATTATAGAATGATATGTATGCCCGGATGCGTAAATAGTAACCGCCTCGATTTTTGTCGGTGGGTTGCCGTCTTGTGACAACTGGGGCAAAAGATCGGGTGAGTTGTAGGGGTACCAAGCGTCTCTTTGGACTTGGATGTGCTCGTTGCGCGTCGTGCAGACGGTGCAAGTCAGTGGGTTGGGTTGAATTTCCTCATTCTGGTCCAGTTGCCAGTAAAAACCTTGGATCCATTCACGGTCGACAGCGTGTGCATCCTGATAGTTGATACGCACCATCACTGGGCACTCACTCCCCTCCGATCCGCACACCGGGATATTGTGCTCACTGATGGCATTTCCCGTGGTGCGCAGCAAAAAGTGTAACTGGAGCGATCTTAGACCACTAATGTCTGCGTCAAGTGTTTGGGTGATGCCGGTTTCGGCGTGTCCTATCCCTTCACGGGCGATGACAATGACTGAGCGACCCTCTATTTCGCCCCGTTGTACTCGTCCCACTGGTTGATCATCTCTTTCGATATCTTTGTTGTAACTGAACCACGTCTCCTCAAGGGGGTTCACAAAGTCGCTGTTGGTGATCAGATTGCGGGCTACAGGCTGCGAGTCGTTGATCTGTTCATCGTCCATAACGATACGTTCACCCGGCACGAGTGAGGTAATTTGTGTGTCTTTATTGACCTCGGCTTGACCACTTCGTACTGTAATTTCTGTCGTCGAGTTAACTTTGATATCGTAACTGCCTTCCACAAGTGTCGTCATTCCATGAGGTGTGTTGACTGTGACAACTGTAGACCTGTCATCACTTGGAGGAATGTGGATGCGTACTTGTCCCATCCTGACCCCCAGTGTGATCTGGTGGGGTAGGGGGCTGGTCACAAAGCGTGGGGAGTTTGCCTCTTCAAGCATCACCTCTGTATCGCCATAAAGTTGGATGGTAGTGATGATGGGGTGATTTGTTTGAGGAGTGCGCACTACAAACCGCCCAAGAGCGGTGGATTCTGTAGTGACTATTGTGCGTTCGGGTACCTCGTCTAGATTTTCCGAAACGTGTTCGGGTCTGCCAAGACCAGCACTGACGACTCCCAGTGCTTCTGACTGGACCTCGAGAGTCACGTACTGTGCAATGCTGGCATTGACCATATACCAGCGTCCGCTTAGGGGTATCAATGCCACCAGACCAATACAGACTAAAAACGACGTCAGTAGAATGGTCCAGGCCAACCGCTCGGGATTATTTCTCATATATACCGCACTCCAAAGTGCTTGAATTCACCAGTGGGGGGTTCCCATTTGTCATCCACTTGTTGCACAAAAGCGGAGGGAGCCCCGCGATGTAAAAAGGCGCGGAATTCGCCCAATGCCTCGTGCGAGCCCTCGGCGACGGTTTCCACGGTGCCATCCCATCGATTGGCGACCCAGCCGGTCAGACCAAGGCTTTGTGCGGTACGAACGGTGTAATAGCGAAAGTTGACCCCTTGCACGCGTCCGTGAATGGTAGCGTGCAGACGGGCCTCTGGGTTTGGCTTATTTTCCATTTCTTTCATCTTGACGCCTGCCTATCACAGGGTACGTTGAAATAGTCGGGGCAATCGCTTGTCAAAGCGATGCAGGCCAGCTTTGTGGGCTTGTTGTACGGTTTGTTCGTATTCAGCCCGCGTGATAGGACGGTCTAGTGGTGGTAAATTGTACGCATGGTAACAAGGTCGGTACTGATCCATTATATTGATGTATGTATCACGTGAAATTTCCTGTGCCAGAAAGCGTGCGATTTCGACTGTTCCGGCCAGTCCGTCTGGCAGCACCAGATGCCGCACGAGAAGCCCTCGTTGCGCGATACCATTGCTGTCCATCACCAGGTTACCCACCTGTCGGTGCATCTCTTTTACACCCGCCTGATTGATTTGTGGGTAATTCTTGATTTTGGAGTACTTGAGGGCGACCTTTTTATCTGCGTATTTCATGTCCGGCATATAGATGTCTACCACGCTGTCGAGTAGCGTTAACGTCGCGAGTGAATCATAGCCGCCAGTGTTCCAGACCACGGGTAGCCGTAGGCCTGCTTCAGCGGCAATAAAGAGGGCTGCCAAGATGGGGGTCACCACGTGAGTAGGAGAAACAAGGTTGATGTTGTGACATCCCCGCTCCTGAAGTGAGAGCATCATCTTGGCCAATTCTTCCGGCTCGATCTTGCGGCCTGCCCCTCTTTGACTGATGTCATGGTTCTGACAGAATTGACACTTCAGGTTGCACCAAGTGAAAAAGATGGTGCCAGATCCTCGATGGCCCCGCAGCGGATCTTCCTCTCCGAGGTGCGGACCAAAGCTAGATACGACTGCTTGTACTCCAGTTTTGCACTCTCCAAGCTGTTCATAGCGATTTGTTTGGCACTCACGTCCGCAAAAGTTGCAGGTATGGAGCTGATCGTAGGCCCTCTGTACACGATGCCTCAGTTCACCTGAATGGAGCAGGCTCAAGTAGGAGGGGGTAAAGGTGTTCATCGTTCCTGCCATTCTACCAGCGCCCCGTCAGTTGATGTACACGCCATTTGCGATTATGATACCAGATATGGCTATTTTGCCGGCCAAACTCGTAAACCTTCCAGGTTACCGTGGTGTCACGGCGGCAATAATCGGGGGCTTTGTCCAGTTGGCCTTGCTGGAACCAGTGTACAGCTTGTAGGCCATTGGCGCTCTTGGATTCTCCCAATGTAGCGGCGGCCACGTCATCTAATTTGAGCCGCCAACCCAGCGCGCGGTGCCTGTGTTGCAGCATGTCGACTGTTGGCAGATCGGATAAGGGATTGTCCGTGTGGGCGCGCAGAACTTTATAGTCAAAGCCAAATGCGTTGTGGCCGATGATTAGATCAGCTTTACGCAGGTTGGTAATGAGATATTTTGCTTCTTGTTTGGTGTAATCGTGATAGGCGTCCTCAGTAGCATTGTAGGTTGCACCGACGGTCAGACGCATATCACGGATGTTACTCCAACCTCTTACTTGGTCGGCTGTGAGTCGAGTTTCTAGGTCAAAGGCTATAACTTTATGCACTGGGTGTTCCTTGTTTCTGAATAACGCCTTTACCTAGGGCGTAGATGGATTTGTTAGTATCGAGCGGCTCATTGCTTGCCCAGTCTGCCGATCATCGGCGTGGCTACCAGAATGCTCAATAGCCACAGCCATGCCCAAATACCAATTCTTTCAGCAGCACGTTCGGAATTCTCCTCGGGGTCCGGCTCTGGGTTTTCTTGAGGGATTCCCAGACTGGTATGCCATACAGTCTCTAGCTCGCCAAGGCTAATTTGCAATGCGTCTTGCACACCCGTTGTGCAACTAGCCCCATTGGCATAGGCGGTTAACAGTTGGCGTATTCCTTCAGCGCCATGTTGCTTGCGGATAAATTTCACCACGCTGTTGCTTTGGGCGTAGGATAAGAATGCGGTTTCATAGTCAGGTGCAAAGGGAACGCATAAATCTTCTAAAGGGAGAAGTTGTCCTCGTACGGCAGCCTGTTCGACCGCCAACGTGTGATCCGGTGTTGGCAACTGCTCGTTGGCTGTGGCCAATCCTTCGTCCAACCATTCTGGGATGTATCTGTAACCAGATGTGGTGGCTTTTTGGTAGACTAGCAGGTGGGTGATTTCGTGCGGGATATAATGTTTTATGAGCGATGTGTAACCATCTTTGATTGGAATGGCGACAAGGATTACATTTAGTTCTGGATGCGCCTGGCCGACAACCCAATCTCGCCCGGTGAGACCCATTGTGGCATTCAGGTTAAGTTGCGAGTTGTAGATGTAGATATTGATGGTTTCAGGTATAGGGGCGTGCAATTCCGCGTTGGCTTCTTCTATACCAATTCGGGCAGCATCGAGAACTGCCTGGCCCAAGATTGGGTCACCCTGATCTTTGATCCAGTGAACGGTGATATTGTTGTCGCTCAGTTGCTCCCAAACGAACCCAGAGCGATTGTCCGTGTACTCGTGAGGAATTGGGTTTGTGGTCAGTTCATTTCCTGCGGCGTTCTCAATCTTCCACCAAAAGTTGATTGTAGCAAATGGAGGAAGGGGAGACCGTCGCAAGTCGTGCATATGGCTGACACTAATATCGTGACCTGATTCGAAATCTACTGATACGGACTTGGTGTGTTCGTCCCCCTCAGCCCGGAAGAATAGATAAACCTGGGTAATTTCGGCATCAGAGGATGCCTGCAATGTAAATGTGATTTGCTGGGCAAAGTCGTGATCGACTGAGCTTTCAATCACGGTGATGTCATTTGAGGTGGCTTGGGGCAGTGTGTCCTGAGCAAAGCTAAAGGTCCTGCCAAATGTGGCATGAGCTATCAGGAGACAAAATACCAGGGCAAAGCTCGCGATTGATCGCAACTTGGTCACCATTCGTCATTCACCCCTTTGTTTTTGAACCAAATCTAATCGGCCTCCGTATCGCCATCGGAGGTGGTAATCAGCTTGGTCAAAAATTCGGACAGGTCTCCGTGCAAGAATTCTAGTTCATCCATAGCGGCTTCTGCTGCGGTTCTGGAAGCCTCGTCTTTTGCTCGACAGTAGCGTTCTAGGATTTGTCGCGCCTCTTCTCCCCCAACTTGACCCAAGGCCCACAAGGCTGCCTCCTGTACTTCGGGATCAGCATCCTCAGCTAACTCTTCCAGTTCGGGAACTGCCTCACGGAGTTGTAGTTCTCCGCAGGCGCGGGCAGCTTCGTAGCGCAACTCGGGACTTGGTTGGAATAGTTCTTGTCGTACCTGTTTAGCCCAGTAGACGTCAGCACTACGCCCCATAGAAAAGACAGCACTGATATGCATCTTTTCTTCTGGCGCAGCATAGGCTTGGTGAATTAAGTTTTTGATGGTCTTGTTGCTGACATATGACAACGACTCGAGAGCTCGCCGTTGCACTTTTATATCTTCTTCTTGGTCTTGACATACGGTCAATAGTGCCTCGTAGATCTGTGCATAGGGATCATGGCGGATTTTTTCGAGTTCCCCCAGCAGAACAAAGCGTCCCAGAGATGTGGCAGCGGCTGCCCGTGTGGAAATGTCTGTATCTTTTCGTAGGCAATTTATTAGGATTGGGATTAGGTGCGAGTCTTCATCTTCCCACAATCCTTCAATTGCTGTTGTACGGATCTGAGCATCCTCGTCTTTTAGCCCCAAACGGAAAACTTGGTCAAAATTGACCTCAAAATCTGCTTCGGCCAATTCTGCCAATTGTACAATTATTTTTCGCCGCAATGCGACTGGTAGTCGTATCCACACCTCGTCTACACGTAGAATATCTTTTGATTCGAGATTTGAGAAATGGTACAACAATGCCTGGGGTGGCATCTCGGGATTCTCGTACAACTCGTTGAGTAGGCTGTTGAGCTGATCCATCTCACCGATATCCTACTTTAGCATTGACCAGGGGATGATGGGGTTGACAAAATCTTGCAGCATCACAAAAGCCATCAAGCTGACCAGTATCACCAAGCCCACAAAGTGAAACATCGCTTCACGTTCAGGGGCGACGCGGCGGCCTCGAACTGCTTCGATGAGTACAAAAAAGATGCGCCCGCCGTCCAGAGCGGGGAGGGGCAAGAGATTTGTAAAGCCCAAGGCCAGGCTGATGAGTGCTGCGGTTTCTAGAACAGGAAAGGCCAGACCCCACTTGATGCTTTGTTGGAGAGTAAAAGCCAGTATCTCACTGATACCGACCATACTTGCGGGACGTGCCTCTTGAGGTGTGATATTGCCCCGGATGAGGAGAATTGGAACCTGTACGGTCATTACGAGTGCATTTTTGAGGTTGCTAATGCTGGCTTTCAGTGCTTGGGAAAGGGTATAGTGTTGCACTGCGCTCTGATCAGGCCAGGGGGCCATCAGAATACCCAAGAGGCCATAGCCTTCGTCGGTACGCCCTGGTGTTGCTGCTAGGGTTAGCGTCTCCTCTCCGCGCGTAATTGCGAGTTCGATGTTCTGATCTGGTGCGGCGCGAATGATGCGCCGCAAGTGTTCCATACCTTCCTCGATGCGTTCTTCGTCAACGGCTGTGACAATGTCACGGGGCTGTAACCCCGCCTCTTGGGCAGGACTCCCTGGCTCGATATTGGTGATTTGAACCTGCCATTTTTCAGGAACGCCACTGGTGTAGGCGACGACGAGCAGCAACACGGCAAAGATAATGTTGAGCACTGCCCCAGCGGATAGCACTGCCAAACGCCAGCGTTTTGGTTGGGCTGCTAGGCTGCGTGGGTCGGCAGGGTTCTCCTCGCCAGTCATTTTTAGGAACCCACCCATTGGCAGCCAGTTAAGGCTGTACAGGGTGCCCGGTTCCCAAACGGCCAACTCGCCCTGTATGTGTATATCCTCGTTTATGGATTCATGTTTGATTACGGGGGTGTCATTGTATGGCTCTTGTGCTTGTATGTGGCGGAGGCGGTAGGAGCCGTTCTTGTGTTGTTGGGCAACGACGTCCACCTGCGTTCCCACTGCCAGATCGGGAGGTAACCGAAAGCCCACTGGAATGACAACCCGTGTATTATCGATTTCAAGATATCCTTTGCCACGCCACAATTTTAGCATACGGGGGGGGTAGCCCAGCCCAAACTCTTCGGCTCGCACTCCCGCCAGCTTGGCAAACACAAAATGTCCTAGTTCGTGAATCAGAATTAGGGGGGCCAGCACGACGACCAGCGTACCCACTAACCAAAATACAATGGTTATCCAGTCCATACTTTATCCTTTGTTCAGAAAGCGGGCGTCATAGCGCCCGCTTTGTTTTATCTTTTTGACAAATTTGTGCCTAACAAGTGAATTTGCCTAATTCAGTGACCGTATTATACCCTCAGGGGCTCAATCCTGCAACATAGTGAAAAGAGCCTTCCTACAGGAAGACTCCAAGTCTAAAGGTCAAACTTGTCGAATTATACGAATAGGGTGATGTCGGATTGTTGGGCTTCACGAACGTAGGTCGCCGCGCCTACAACGGTGTGTTCGTCGATCAGGTCCTCGCGGTCGACTTCCATCACGTCCATGCTCATTTTGCACGCCAATAGCTTGACATCGAGTTCGAGGGCCATCTGTCGCAGTTCGGGCAGCGAGGTGACATTTTGATCCTTCATCATCTTTTTGAACATCCAGCGGCCTATACCGCCAAAGTTCATCTTACTGGGGCCAATGCCGTCTATGTCTGCGAACATGAATCCGAGCATTTTGCCAAAGAGACCTTTGCCGGTTCTGGTCTTCTTTTTTTTCAAGGCCTGGAGGCCCCAAAATGTAAAGAACATGCTGGCTTCCATACCCATTGCGGCAGAGGTGGTGGCGATGATGAATGCGCCCATTACCTTGTCCATGTCTCCACTAAAGACGACGATGGAACACTTTTGGGTACCGTTGTCACTCATTTGTTGTTTTTCTCCTTTAGGTTTTGACAAGTGTTTGAGAATCTATACTGCGCGAGTGTCTCTCAACGCGCTATTGGGACATCGCTTTGGCCAATCCAGCTTGCCCTACTAATACGTCGGCCATTACTGCACGTAACAGGTCTAGTGCTTGGATGACCCGATGGTCGCGCAGCGCATAGTGAATCGTGTTTCCTTCTCGTGTGGTCGTGACCAACCCGCGCTCGCGCAGCACCTTGAGATGGCGCGAGACGGTAGGCTGGCTAACTTTTAACATCTCGGACAGTTCCGTCACATAGCGTTGGTTATCAGCCAGCAAGTACAGAATCAAGATGCGGGTGGGGTCAGCCAATCCTTGGCACATCTGAGCATGCAATAGGTTGACTTCTTCGGTTAGTGTTTGATCCATTCTGGTGTGCCTCTCGATGGGGTGTGTTCAGACACGGCCCTTGTTTATGATTGTTTATGTTTTTTGACAAAGTATCGAAAGTATCCTTCGGCTTGTTCTTCGCCCAGGAACTCGTTGCCGGTCTGCGCGCACCAGGCGGGGACGTCGGTGTGCGCGCCTTCGTCATCGGCGTGGATTTCTAGCACTTGGCCGGATTCCATCTTTTTCATGTTCTTGGCTAAAAAGACAATGGGCATTGGGCACATTTGTCCAATCGAGTCCTGCACTTGATCTGTTTTGATATCCATTCTTGTTACCTCCTGTGTAATGTGATTATGATTTTATCGAGTTTCAAAGATGCTGGCCCTTAAAGCCACGGTACTACGTGGTGCTGTTCTACCAATTCCACGAACCCGTCGTAATCTATGATCTGGATGCCATCAACCAGGGACGTAAGGCCGCGTGCCTCCAGATCGGCCTGCAAAGCATAGACCGGGTGCTGTTCCAATGCCTGCCGGATCGTGTTCTCGCTGGCGGCTCCTGCGACAGCGGCGTACACACCATCTTCGTACAGCAAGATCGGGTTGTCAGTAGGCGCGATTCTCAGCACCGAGTTCAGATTGCCAAACATTAGGGGGGATTTATTGATCGTGTATAACATTTTATCTCTTCTCCCTGTCTCAGAAGGGCAGTACGGTCCCGCACGATTCGAGCAAGCGGGCTACTCTAGCATCGTCTATGATTTCGGCATCTATCACCAGGTTGTCCTTGCTCAGCCCGCGCTCGTTCAGCGATTGCTCGTGGACGTAGAATTTACTTACGCCAAAGTCGGGCAGCATCGCAAAGCCATCACCCAGCGCTTTCATATCCAACCCGGCGGGGTCTTGGCCTTTGACCAGTGCATAGACACCGTCGTCTACAAAGATGGCACTGATGTCCATCTCGAATACACCAATGCCCATCATTGAGCGAAAGCCCTCGGCGGTGTAGACCGAGCCATACGGGGCCTTGCGCATCAGAACGGCAACTTGATTGTTCATTTTCCTTTTCTCCTCGTTGTTTCTGACTTGTTGTTTCTGAACAACCCTAGTCTCCAAAGGTCACAAATCGGTCGGACGCTCTCAAATAGTCGGCCAGCGCGCCCAACCCGCCCAGCCGCACATTCTCCGCCACCATATCGCGCCGAAAGCCCCGGAAGCGAGCGCAGGCGGTGCAGGCGATTACATCAATACCCTGCCTGGCCAACTCGCTGAAACGCTCAGCGATGTTGCGTTCGCCCGGCGGTTTGATGTAGCCGTTGGCGTTGTTGACGCCGTCGGTGTACAAAAAGATGCCGGTGATCTCGTGCCCTCGAGTCAGGGCGGCCTGGACAAATTGGTAGGCCGAGTCGGCAGCTTGGTGTTGGTACGGTCCCTCCAGGACCAATATGCCAATCTTCATATTTTTCTCCTGTATGTTTTCTCTATAGATTTGCAAAAGGCGAGGCGTAGGACAGTTCCAGTTCTCCGGCCTCGTATAGCTTGATGGCCTCGCGAACGGTGATGTCCATAGGGGCGATGTACGCCTCGATAGCCAACACGCGCAAAACCATGCAGCATTCGGGGTGAATCTCTGGGGTGATGATCGCTGCTGCGCCGCTCTGGGCTATGGCGCGAATCGCCTTTTTATTCATCGTTTGTGCTGGGCCATCCGGTTCTACGTGTACGGCTTCCCACTCCATCGTCGCCGGTTCCACGACGATGAATGAGGAACATGTGGAACATTCGCCAGAGCGGACTTGCAGAGGGGCGTCCAGGCCCTCGCCGTGGGAGGCGACGGCGACACGGGTGAGGATGCCTTTGCGCGATTCGGGCGTTTGCAGACCGGTGGCCTTGTAGTGCTCGATGGCTTGCTGTACCGTCATTCCCTGCACGCCGTCGATCACTTCGATGCCCATAGTTTGCAGCGCCTGACAGCATACGGGCTTGATGTCTCCGGTGATGATGGTGGATACATCCTGTTTGGCGACGGCCTGAATTGCGGCCAGGCTCACCTGGTCCGACTCTTCTTGTCGGGCCGGGATGCTCACGACGATGTATTCCATCGTGTCTGTGTCAAAGATCAAGAATTGGGAGCATATCCCGAAGCGAATGCCTACCCACGCTTCCGGTACTGTTCCCATAGATGCGACAGCCACTTTCATTTTCTCCCCCTCATCGTAAATGATATATCGCCATGATTTTTGGTGCGTATATTCGTATATTCGCATATGTCAACATTCGCATTATACCATAAAATAAAGATACTGCAAGTAGGGAACGAGAACGAAAATGGCCACTATGCACGCCGGGCGGACGTACACTGTTGTTGTGATTCGAGGATAATGCGTGGTCAGTACGAGTTTGAGTGGGTGGTAGAATCAATACCTATTGGTACTATAGAATAGATCTGCAATGGGAGAAATCGAGATTCACGTTTCGATTTCTCCCATTGGCAAACAGTTCAGTTTATTGGTGTCCGTAAAGATGATTGTTTTTGGTGGTTCCAGGTCAGTTATTCTTTGCTCCATCTACGATCCAGTCGCCGAGTTTTTGCAGGTCTGTACCCACAAGCACGCCGGGATGCTCTCCGCTCATTGTTGTCATAATCAGGCTATCATCGGGCGAGCCAGCTACAAATATCGGACCGCTTTGGCCCCCATCGGCAAGGGATTGGTAGTTGGTCACGTTCAGTTCACCCAGGGCAGTCTCTCCATGGCACGTGGCGCAATTCGCCTCAAGCAACGGTTGAATGTCGTCGGCAAAGCTGACAGCACTAGCTGGGGCAACCTCTGCAGTTACTGCTGTGTTTGAGGGGTGACACAGCAGACAATCTTGGCTAGTAAACTGTGCTTCTTGGTGACTCTCAGGTTGAATGTCGATAGTATGGCACTGCAAACAGTCACCACGCCCTTCGACTGAATGTTTGACGGGTAGTGGGAGCGCGCCCATCTTGCCTTCAATGGCATGGCATAGCTGGCAGGTGGAATTCGGTCGTTCAGTGTGGTCTGCCGGGAAGGGATAGACGGCAGCGATTGCGTGACAGAGTAAGCAGTTCTCTCGGCCTTCCAGTGGATGTGATATAGCAGACACAGGTGAATCTGTGGGTGCTTCTTGCCCACTGGTGGTGGGATCTGATGTTGGGGTGGGGGGGGCGAGTGGGGTGCTGGTAGGGATGGGAGTCGGGCGAGGGGTATTGGTTGGCATAGGTGTGGCTCGTACATATACCTCTGCAAGTTCGGCGGGAGGTACGGTGGTGATGGCTGTTTGCTCAATACTGACAAAGGCGTACACACCCAAACTCATAACGAGCGCACTGACCACGGCTATGGGCAAAAAGACGCGCTCACGTTTACGCTTTGTATCGTCTGGGATCGCAGTCAACGTGATGCCTGCTTGGATTTCTTCCAACTCGGCGGCATGTTCATCGTGCATCTGTTTCCGTGTCAGTTTGCCGGTGATTATCGACCAGTTGAATGTTTTGATATGGACCCCATAGAAATGCCAGATGATGATTGCCAAGGTTGCTAGCAGAGCTTCGGCACTGTGAGCTGTCTTAGCCGCCGGGATGAGTTCGCCGGGTAGATAATTGGCTGTGGCAATAGGGTTCCACAACATAAAGCCCGTTACGCCCATTATCAAAGTGCCCCAGATGAGTGCCCAGTATTCTATCTTTTCCACAAAGGTATAACGAGGGAGCTTGGGATGTTGCTTGGTCAGCCCAAGGTTGTAGCGGATGGTGTCGAGAAAATCAGTTAGATCCTTGAGTTTGGGCAGCATGGTCAGGCGCACCCGCAAGACGTAGATTTTGTGAGCTACGACGATGACATGGTACAGAGCACCCAGGGCAAGGATCATAGACGCTATCCGGTGCAGGATGCGCACGAACTCGATGCCGCCCATCAAGGCGATGCTCAGATCCGCCCAACTGGACATGGCATACCGTTGTGGCAAACCCGTTATGACCAAAACTGCAAAAGAAAAGGTCAATACCCAGTGTTCTAGGCGTTGAGCGAGTGTGAATCTGGTGTAGGTTTTTTCTTGCTCTGCCATTGCTATTTTGCCTCCTCGTTTCGTCTACCTCTAAAACGCCGCACCAAGTGACTGCCGGCGTCTAGGGAAACGTAGAGCACCATAAACCCAATGACCGCTGGCACGAGCATCTTGTAGAAAAGGTCTACGAAATAGATGATGGGATATTTTTCGATGTCCGGTTCATAGTGGCTGAGCCAACTGGTTGGAAAATTCTCAGTGGCATCAGGATGACATCGTTGGCAGGTGTATAGCAAATTGGCTTGAAAGACTTGTGACTCGGGGTCGGTATGACTTTTCATATTGTGCACGCCATGACAATCATAACACACTGGCTTATTGGTAGCCAAGTCTGGAGACTGGTGCTCGAAAAGGGTGACCGTTGTACCATGGAAATCGGCTACGTAGGTATCAAAGACCGCGGTCGAAATATCGTACTTTTCCATCATCACCTCGTCTGCGTGGCAGGCAGCACACAAATCGGGCGAGTTGAGCCTGAACTGAGTGGTACGGGGGTCTTCTTGATTGTGTACGCCGTGGCAGTCGATACAGGTGGGTACATCGATGTTGAGATGGTCGCTCAACTCGTGGCCGTGTACGCTGTCCAGATGATATTCGTTGTAGATAGCGGCATGGCATTTGGAGCACGTCTCGGGAATTCTTGTGCGTGGTTTGTCTAGAGGAGTGATGTCGTGAGCAAAGTGACAATCAGTACAGATAGCAGCGTCTCGATTGCCTCCGGCGATCTCCCTGGCGTGCATACTGTCCAGTGCATGCTCATAGACCGCGCTGTGGCATCGTTTGCATGTTTGATATTGTTCCAGTTGATATGCGCGGATACTAGTGACCTCTAGGGGCGGATGAGGGTAATCATCTATATCAGTATGACAAGCGGCGCAGGCTAATCCTTGCTCGCCAAGTATGGAGGCTTGGAATGCATCGCCATCCACATATAATGACCAAACTTCACCCGAGGGGAATTCGTGCGTTAGATCAGGATTGCCGTGGCAGGACAAGCATGATGCTGTGTCGGTGCCCTGTGGTGATGGTTTGTTGACATCGGGTGGTGTATTGGTCAAGCCATTACTTGGCGCCAAATCGGTTATTGCTAGCATTAGCAATGCTGCGACAATGATGATTAGGAACCAACGTTGGTTCATTTTTACTCCTTGAATGAGTATATTCGGGGCAGTGCCCTGGCCTTGCTACGGGGACCGTGAGGTCGGTCCAATTCTTGGGAAGGTACAGCGTGTTGGGGACAAAGGTGAACGGAAACCACAGTCTTTGCATCCATTATTCGACTCGATGGACTATAGTGATTGCAGTAATCATCTTGAATCGAGAATGGATTTTCCCCTATGTGTGTAGGGGTTCACCTCACGATTATACTCTAAATAAAAAAAAGGTGCAAATGGGAGTCCATGGGGTGATTTCTGATTTGAGCACTTGAATAAACTATGCACGGGCCAGAGATTTCTCTGACCCGTGCATAGTTTTGCTACGATGTTATATGTTAGATTACTCTGTTCAATCAGTAGGTTTGTGGCATAATTGGCATTGCTCGTTGATATACCCGTTGTCTTGATGAGCGGCTGGCATCGGCTCAACCTCTCCCTCTGGATCGTGGCACGTCAGGCAATTCTCCAGTCCATCTAACCCGTGTGGAACCTTTGGTGACCGAGTTGTGAGAGTAGTTGCTGAATCTGACCAACCCTCTGGGGTGTGGCAGGTGTTGCACGTTCCTTCCAGGTGGTCCTCTGGCGGCTGATGGCAGTTGGTGCAAACGTATTCAGGTATTCGTGTACCCTCTGCGTGACATACATCACAGGTGGCACGCAAGTGACTGCCGATCAACTCCACTGGGTGTAATTCTGGTGGAATAGTTGCACCCGCAAATTCGGTTGGCGTGTGACATTCATCGCAGTTCGACCCAAAGTGGGATGCGCTGGGTGGCTCGTGGCAGGAGGCACATTCAAAGACCAAGCTCTGACCGTCTTTATGGCATGCTATACAGTCTAGTTCCGCGTGAGGCCCTTCCAATGGTGCCGGATGCTCAAAACTGGCTACCATATCCGCTTGTTCGAACCCATCTGGCGAGTGACAGTCCTGGCAATCTTGCCCAAAGTGAGAGGCCATTGGTGGCTCATGACAATTGGCGCATTGGAACTCGGGATTTCTTATTCCCTCGTGGCAATCGTGGCACCACACCTCGGCGTGAGTGTCCGTCAGTTCAATGGGGTGCGGAAAGGCGGCATCTAGCTCTACCAGCGGCCATGCCTGGCCGTGACAGGCTGATAGGGCGCAAAAGCTCGAGTCGTCATTGCCAAAAGCGATCTCTCCATGGCAGTCCACGCAGTCGCCGTTGGCTTGGAAGCGATGATCAGCCATAAAGTTGGTTTCTAGGTGATATGCTGGTTCCTGGACTGTGGCGACTGGCATATCCGGCGGGCGTTCTCCAGGGTTTACCACTAGCGGGATGGTGTGACAGATGTTACAGTGCAGACGGATGGATTCACCTTCCGAACTTTGGTGTTTACCATCGTGACAGCGGAAACAGCCAGGGAACTCTTTGTGTACACCGTCATTTGGGAAGGATTGCCAGGTGACGCCAGGTTTTTCGAATGTCAACAAGGGAACAAGTTCTTTGCTTGTCTCAAAGGCTTGCTCAATAGCCGCTGCCTGACTGCTGGCTACCTCGGGATACTTGGACTTGTATTGTGCCTTGAACGATTCGACCGCAGCTAAAGCTGCTTCTTGGCTATCGTAGGAGTTGCCGAGCAGTTCCACCAACTCTTTTTTGATAAACGGCAGATTGGTGTCTAATCGGCCTTCAACTATGGCTTGGTCAATCGCTTGGTCTGGGGAGAGGAATGGGTGTCCCATCCGGTTGTGGCAGTCTACACACTCCATTGTGTGCTTTTCGGCATTGGCAATCTCTTCAGCCGACAAAGGGTGAGCCACATCGGTATATTCAATGGTCTGACCATCGGGCAGGGTGGCCCGCACCCAGCGAATATGCTGATTGTGTTCAGTGGAGACATACTCCACCTCGTTTTCAATGTGCCAATGGATGCCGCCTCCCAGTCCCTTGCTTCTTTCACCTCCTCCAGTCTTGAGAATCAGGTAGGTGATCTTTTCGGTGTTGAATTCATCTTGCTGAAAATCCCTGATCTTGAGCACGCTGTCACCATGAAAAGTGGGGGGCCAATGACAGCGTTCGCATGATTCACTCGCGGGGCGTAGAGTCTCCGCTTCCAGAGGATGTTCGTATTGTTTAAAGAGCACGGCCGGTAGGTGCTTGGCGTGGCTAGCCTTGAGAGTGATATTGTATAGTGTGCTCACTCGACTCATATGGCACTCGACGCATTTTACACGGGCGTGGTACGAGTCTGCGTAGGCTTCTGGTTCTTCGGGGTGCACGTCGTGGCAAATGTTGGTGCAAAAAGCTGTACTGTTGGACCATTCCCATACCTGTGTGCCTGCAACGGCAAGCACAATAAAGCCCAGGATAAAGGCTCCACCGGTAAACAGTGTCCGGCGGGTGGTCGGATTTTTGAGGCTAAGGATTTCTTTGATTTTGGTCATTCTATACTGTTGGTCCTTTCATAATAAATGGATCACTGCTCAGGTGCTTTGTCAGTGATCCACTTAATCAAACGGTCCAGTTCTGCTGTGCTCAACTGGGCATAATGCGCTCCTCGTTGTATCTCTACAATCTTGCTCCCACTAGAATCTCCAGGTACGATCACTGGACCGGAGGAAGACCCTGCCATCAACGCATCATAGTCCGTCACAGACAGCCCGGCACTGCTGCCATGGCAGGCTCCACATCGCTCTGTCAGCAATGGACCGATATCATTGGTGAATGTGGGGCTTTCTCCAGTGGATGTTCCCGATAGTGGGGCCATTGGTCCCCATGAGCGCACGTGGGCCATTATGTCCAGGATTTCCTCCCATGTGAGTGGACCATCATAATCCTGCGCAAAGGCCGTCATCTGGCCATGGGTCCCGGCACCAATGTCCTGTAGAATCGTGGCGTCGTCGCGAGTGCCCCAGTAAGTTTCTGCGTTGATGATGGATTCATCACCCACTGGCGTGGTTCCATCCTCGCCATGACAGCTTGCGCACACCTGGGTAAAGAGCGCTGCACCCACCTCGGCGTTCCCCATTGGTTGACCGGTGAAGAGTGCGTGTTCTTCATCGGCAAAGATGAGTTGGTGACAGTCTGTACAACTACTTCCGCTGGTTGGAGTGTGGATCGTTTCTACAGCAGGAGTCGGAGCGGCTGGAATAGGCGTAGGCTCAGCCGCAGCAGCAGATACAAAGTGGCATTGCTCGCACTGGTTGTTGGCATAATCCACGTGATTGCCCGTCAACTGTGGTGTATTGCCCACTCCCTGACTATGGCACGAGGTACAGTCCTCACGGCCAATCAATGGATGGGGAATTTCACCTGCTGGCAAACCACTGACTTTGTGGCAGTGTGCGCAATCCTCGTTATTACGTCCCAGGTGATCCCAGGCTACGCGAGGTGCATCCGCGACGCCGGTCTGATGACAACTGAGGCAGTCTTCTCCCTCCATCACTGCGTGGGGTACGGGTGGTTGAGCGACGGTGGTGCTCACGATAGCTAAAAGAGCGATCAAAACTATTGTCACGGCTAATGGCCATCGGTAACTGAATATCCAATGCCTCATTCCTGTCTCCTTCTGTCGTATGATTCTAGCCCTTGTCGCTTTTGTTTCCTACCATCGAATTCAGGGCGGTGGCGATGTCGAGAGGGATAGGGATGATCGTGCTCGCTCTCTCACCTGATATTTCCACCAGCGTTTGCAGGTAGCGCAGTTGCAAGCTTACAGGTTCGTCGGCGATCATCTTTCCGGCTTCTACCAGTTTTGTTGCTGCTTCGCGCTCGCCCTCGGCGTGGATGATCTTGGCTCGCTTTTCTCGTTCAGCTTCGGCCTGACGCGCCATTGACCGCTGTAATCTCTCTGGTAAAAGCACATCTTTGACCTCGACGGTTACTACTTGCACGCCCCACGGATCTTCGGTGTGGTCGTCTATGATCTCTCTCAATCGCTCATTGACCCGATCTCGGTGGGAAAGTAGTTCGTCCAGTTCAGATTGGCCCAGAACGCTGCGCAATGTGGTCAAGGACATCTGGGTGGTTGCCTTGACATAGTTCTTGACCTCAATGACTGCTTTCTCAACGTTAATTACTTTAAAGTAGACGACCGCGTCCACGTGGACAGTCACATTGTCACGGGTGATGATTTCCTGTGGCTCGAGGACCAATGTCTCAACCCGCAAATCTACTTTGACCATGCGCTCTACCCAGGGGATTATGACGTTGAATCCTGGCTTGCGAACACTGACGAGTCGTCCGAATCGCAATACTACTCCTCGTTCCCACTGTTGTACGATCTTGACCGCTGGCCAGACGATGAACAGTAGAAAAGCGATTGCTCCTGCTGTTGCTCCTATTACCACTAATACGTTGTCCATTTTTTACCTCCTTGATTGAATACCAATTGCTTAGGAAATAATTCTATTTGAACGGCCAGCCCATTCGTTCCCACGGTGATTCTTCCTCTTGACCACCTCGCAGGATCCAGCGGGCCAGACTGAAATATATCACCGCGGCACTCAGCAACACGGTAATCGCAAAGATTCCGCCGATGCCCGGTGTGGTAAAAAGCGTCGAAATGGTCATATCACGTCTCCGTTCTGATCTATTCGTGCAGGTATGCGTGTACTTCTTCCGAGCGTTCCCAGATAGAAATGATGGGAAAGAAGCGAGTAAAGAGCACATAGAGGAGCAACGGCCCGGCAAAGCAGGCAGCGGTGATGGCCCACTCGACCCAGGTGGGCGCATATTCGCCCATCGTCAAACCGCTCAACAGTCGGGGCCGTGTCAGAGTGGGGAGAATGACGATGTATCGCTCTAACCACATCCCCACGTTGACTATCAACCCTGCTGCCACCATCCAGCCGACGCTTTTCTTCCCCTTTGTCAGGAAAATGGTCAATGGTATGGCGAAACAAAATGCGAACATTACCCAGAAAGGAATCGCAAACGCTCCAACGAACTTTTCCCAAAAGATGTGTATTTCCTCGACTTCGTAACCATAAAAGGTGGTCAGGTATTCGGCCACCATAAAGTAGAGCCAGACCAGGCTGAGGGAGATGAGCAGTTTGCGCATATAGTCAAAGTGTTTGAGGGTCAGTATCTCCTCCAGGTGATAGACACGTCTCAGTACGGCCATCGCGATGACGACAGCGCCCGAACCAGAAAAGACGGCTCCCACCAGGAAGAAAGGCCCCATCACGGCAGTGTGCCAGCCCGGTTGCAACGTCATGCTGAACACAAAGGCAACGACTGTGTGAACGACGACCACCAGCATGCTCATAAAGACCGCCATCCCGCTCAACATCTTTTCCAGACGGCGATATTGCTCGGGATGTCCCTTCCAGCCAAGAGATAGGATGCGGTACATTTGATGCTGCCACTGAGGTATATTCGTCAACTTGTCTCGGCAGATGGCAATGTCGGGCAAAAGCGACAGGTAGAAAAAGACGAGGCTGGAGAAAAGGTAGAGGCTCACACTTGTCACGTCCCACAGGAGGGGGGATTGAAAACGCCCGTAGAAAAAGACGTTGCCCATACGTTCAATGCGTCCCAGGTCGAGCAGGATACTGCCAGCACCAAAGGGGACGCTAAAGACAGTGATGGCCTCAGCTGCGCGGGCCAGCGGTTTGCGCCATTCAGCTCCCACCAGCGTCAGAATAGCCGAGATAAAGGTGCCCGAGTGAGCCAAGCCGATGAAAAAGACAAAGTTGACGATGTAGAGACCCCAGTAGACGGGACGATTCATCCCGGTCACGCTCAGGCCGTTGACAAACTGGTACACGTAAGCGGCGGCCCCAACGGCGAGGACGATCAGCAAGAAAATCACAAGCAGGATAAAGCCGCGGCTGCTGTGGGTCAGTGGAGCCAAAAGCACTGCCTCGTCCTGAGACTGAAGCTCACCTAGCGACGTTTCTCTTTTTTGTCTTTGGATTGACGTAATCTGCGTTCGCTTTAACATTGTTATTTCCTACTCGCCCTGTAGATAGTAGA
>JAAEPW010000387.1 GCA_024232355.1 Chloroflexota bacterium
CTCCTTGTCTCCGTTATGCTTAATTTCAAACTCGACACGGGAAAATTCTCTCATGTCTTGCCCTGCTGTCAAGAAAAAATTAAGTTGACGCATATGGGGAATCCCCCAGGGGTGATCCGTGCGAAGCACGGTCACGGTTTGTGGCCTGGGGGACTTGAAACAAGATCGCAAAGCGGTAGCAGTGTAAGAATAGCTGCCGCAGCGTGGGGCCAGGTCGAAACAAGGTGCTGCGGGGCGGCTCGTTCTCCGATAATGAGACGAATATCCGCACGTCTAATCGCAACAACAACACGCCAACGAATCGTAACAACAACATCGGTTTTCGGTGTGTGGGTGTGGCGCCAAGAGTATTCCTCAAAGGCCAGGTGCGCCGTGTTTACGGACGCGGCGCTAGTGCCGAGGGAGAAAAAGTCCAGACCTGTTCCCGGTTGGGGTCTCCATTTTTGATGGAGGCTCAACCAAAGATAAGGCGGACTTGTTAGCGGCAAGTCCGTGGCCCTGCTCTGTGTGGTAGGTCTTGAGAAGGATTCGACGCTCAGGGTGGGGCCACCAAACGCGAAAACGCCCAGGGAGCTGTCACCCTGGGCGTTTTCGCTACTGTCGAAGCCAGTCAACCCCGGTAGCTTCCGGGGGGGAGGATTTTTCACTTGCACGAAAACTGCAAACAGAATATACTGACACTAGAGGTGCCTCAGATGACGAAGAAAACAGTGATGGCTGTGATATTGTGCATAGTCTTGGGCAGTTTGACGGGCTGCGGGGCTACGAAGGAGCCAATGCCGGTGCCCACGGAATCGTCAACGCGCACGCCCATACCAACCCAAACGCCCACTCAAGAACCAGTGTCCTTCACCTTAGGCACTCGCCAAACTCGCTCCGTCGACAATATGGTGACGGTCTACGTCCCAGGTGGCACCTTCCAGATGGGCAGCGACGAGAGCGACTCTGGCGCTTATGATGACGAGTTCCCCCAACACGCCGTCACCCTCGACGCTTTCTGGATAGACCAGACCGAGGTCACCAATGCTCAGTTTGCCGCCTTCTTGAACGACCAGGGTAACCAGACGGAGGGAGAAGTGACTTGGCTGGAACTGGAAAGCGAATACTGCCCGATCGAGCAAGTGGGCGACAAGTACCAGCCCAAGAGTAATTATGCCGATCATCCCGTAATTGAGGTCTCTTGGTATGGGGCGAACGCCTACTGCCAGTGGGTAGGTATGCAGCTACCGACAGAGGCCCAGTGGGAGTATGCGGCGCGAGGGATGGAAGGGCATATCTATCCCTGGGGAGACAGTCCACCAACCTGCAACTTGACACAGTTCGAAGGTTGTTCGGGAGACACAGTACCGGTGGGCGGTCTCCCGGATGGTGCTAGTTGGTGCGATGCGCTGGATATGGCAGGAAACGTGTGGGAGTGGGTGGTTGATTGGCATGGTGACTATTTCTCTGGATCACAGACAAATCCCGCTGGCCCATTGGATGGAGACTCCAAAGTATTGCGTGGCGGCTCGTACGGTCATAATGAGGCGTCCATCCGCACGGCTATTCGGGGCATCAACGCTCCGTCTGGCCGTAGCGGCATCGTAGGTTTTCGGTGTGTTGGTATTTCGCCAAGACAGTGAGTTTCTGGGCGACACCACCAACTCGGAACACAAAAGTGCCCAGGGCATTGTTATCCTGGGCGCATCTCTGTCAGTTGACAAACCACCCACACCTGCTATCATACTACTAACAACCCTGCGGTGCATGTGATTGTCGTCATTGCGTTTTGAGCTAACAACTATTCATAATCGGGAATTGTCTCTTCAGAAAGGAATGCGATAGCCTACGGGCAAGGCAAACCTGCTGAGCAAGTTCCCATTTGAGAAAGCAAGTTCAAAACAAAGCGGCACACGGTACAGCGGGGTTTCCTTTATTCTGACGGCTTCTCAATTTCATCACTGTGTGCTTCGACGAGTTCCTTTATTGGCCTTTCCTGTCCTTTTGATCGTATGGCGCGTCCCCTCTTCGCCGCACGAAGGATTATGGGCACCACTGCTTTTTGCAATTCTGATCGAGCTTGTTCTCTGATGCCATCAGGAAGTAATTCAATAGCTTTCCAAGGACTCGTACCGTCTGGTATAACAGGGAGTCCGACTTGAGGAATTAACAATTAAACATCTAGATATGCCCAGGTTCGGGGCAGATGCTGAAATGTAGGGGACGACCATCAGGTGCAGAAAACTGGATAGCATTGCAACGTGCCACCATAAATTCCAAATCC
>JAAEPW010000388.1 GCA_024232355.1 Chloroflexota bacterium
GCTAAATTCAACGCTTTTACCGGCCGAATGCAGCCGAACCTCAAATACAGGGATTAACGGCTATCAAACGAAAACCTACGGTTACGAGGGTGCCACAGGATTCAAAACCGTAGGTTTTCGTTCAAATGCCCCCGCTGGTCCTAAAGGTAAAGCACCAACCGACAAAAATGCGGCGAAGGTAGTCAACGCGGCTCGGCGTGGGCTGAGTCCGGCACCCGAGAGTCCGTACTCTTCTCGCAACATGGTTGCTACCCACACATCGGGATTACGACTGATAGCCTCCACTACTTGCTCCAGCAATTCGCCGTCGAATCCCTTCGCCTGAAACAGCTGGCGAATTTCCTCACGTTCACCTTCTGGCACAGCACGGATATGTTCACGTTCTGTGCGTTCAGCAAATTTGATCTGATTCAACTGCGCCTGGCCCGCTTCGTAATTACTTACCGCCATGCTGAAGCCGTCTGCAATCAGGTTTGCAAAGCCGAGTACCAACGCAACCTGTGGCGAGAAACCTGCGCCGAACGCACCCGATACAACCGCAAACGTTGTAACGCAGCCATCGATGCCGCCAAGTACTGCGTCTGGAAGTGTCGATGCCTTAACGGGACCGGCAAGCCGTGCACGAACGGCATTTGGCTGGTGCTCGCTTAGCAGTCTGTCATTTTCTGTGGATGGCATGTTTCAGCCTCCTGTTCAGGACGCGATGCGGTGTGCTTTGGGATTATAGACTCTGCTCGGCATTTGTGGCTTTGTCCATCAATACACATCTTCAAGATAACGCCCCTGGCCTCTCAGCGTTTCAATATCGATGTGCAGGGGTTTGAGAATGTCTCCTATCACCTGCCGCACTGCCGCTGCCATATCCCGGCCACCACAGACCAGTATCTGCGCACCGGTGCTAACCATCTGCTGTACCGCTAACTCATCCTGCTTTAGCCTATCCTGCACGTAGGTGCGCTCGTCTGCTCTTGAGAAGGCAGTGTTCAGCGCGCTCAGTCGATGATCGTCAAGATAGCGCCCGAGCTCGGGTTGGTAGAGAAAATCCGAACTGGAATCGCGACCGCCCCAGTACAGATACATAGGGTTGCGTCTGGTATTTTTTCGGATGAAACCGGTTAACGGACCAATGCCGGCACCTGCACCGATTAGGATAACTGGCTGGCTACCTGTAGCTGGCCGGAAGCCTGGATTGGGGCGGATAAAACCATCGATACAAGCTCCCGGCTTGAGGTCATGCAAGTACCCGGAGCATAGACCGCCGGGCTGCTTGCGGACGCATATCTCAACAATCCCGTCACTAGCTGAGGACGCGAGCGAGTAGAACCGCGGGGCTTGACCGTGTGGGGGAATAACCCCCAAAAGGTCTCCCGCCTCGAACGGTGGCAGCGCTTTAAATCTTCTTGGAGAAGCCGTTAGCCATCCGCCCTGCTCCGCCGGTTTGAACCGGAAGATACTGGTGGGCGCCTGAACCACAATCCCGTAATCCGCCCTTTCTACCAGTTCCAGTTTGACCGTTGCTGGCTGCAATGCACAGTAGTTCAAGAAAAGCGGAGTACCGATAACCTCACCAACCCGGTTTCCCCACTCACTGAATTGCGAGGCAGAACACCGATCAATCAGTTCAATGGCGTGCAAACGGCTGACGCCTTTACCGGCGAGCGCAGCATCCACCGACAAGGCAAACTGACAGAAGTTCGGAAACTGCCGGTCACCAAAACCCAGTACCGTGTATCGCAGGTTCTTCTCAGCCCGGAATTCTTTGAGCCTGGCCATAAACTGCCGGGCCGATGCGGGTGCATCACCATCGCCGTATGTCGAAGTCAGCACGAACAGCCTGGAAGCCTGCGGATACTGCTTAGCCAGGGCATTCATCTCGCTGCAATGCACGCGGAAACCGGCCTTATTCAGGCTGCTATGGAGTTCCCGGGCAAATCCCCAGGTGGCATTACCTTCGGAGCCGACCAGAATAATTGTATCCGCCTGAGCGGCATCGGCGTTGTCAGGAAGCTGCCCTGAAGACCGGCGACGCTGCCACCAGATGGTTGCACCTGTTATCGAGAGAGCTGGCACAGTCAGTGCCGCAGCGCCAAGAGTCAGGCCAAGCCACCATAGGCCTTCACCGGTGTGCAAACGTACAATCCAGTCCTGCAATACGCCGCTGTCAGAGCGCGGCTGGAACTGCAGCAACTCGCCCGTAGCCTGGTCCACGAATCCGGAGCCGCCGGCGGTTGACAGCGAATAGACGTCCTGCGGATCACCGGGATAGGGAAACACCAGTTCCCGGAGTTCGCCAAGATCGAAATTGCCTAGCGCTTTTAAGGTGCCCACAGGCGATGGTTGCCCGCCCGAGACCTCAGCCGGAAACCCTGGCCCTGTGTCAGGCGCTTCCGGCAGCAAACCAAAGCGCTGTGCCGACATATAGCCACCGGTCAGTGCGGATAACAGTAGGCCGAGCACGGCAAACCGGGCCAATTCGGCATGGATTCGTTTCCCGCCAGAGCCGGAAAGCGGTCTTAATATATTCTTCCAACCCCCGGTACGCCGGGCTATCAAAAATATTCCCGAAAGACACAGAAGCACCATCAAAACAGCCAATACGCCGGCCAGCGCTCTACCGGCATCATCCAGCATAAACGCACGATGCAGATCCTTGATCCAGCCAAAGAATGCGGAAGGTTCGTAGGGCGTGCCCTCACCTGTTACCGGATTCACCAGATCCGCACCGGCCTGGCCGTCACGGCTGTAATAGACAATGACCTTGCCAGAAGGCTCTCGCACGATCTGCTCAGTCCCGGGATAGTGAGCAACGATCCGGTCAGCCAGCTCGGCGATACTGATTTCACCGGAAGCCGGAATGACCGCTGAGGCTCTTTCCAGCACCGGCGCCAAAGCCAACACAGCACCCGTGACTGAGAGAACCATCAGAAGCAAACCAGTAAGCAGGCCCGGTAAGCTGTGGAACTTGCGCAACATAGCCGACGCTCCCGGTGGATTATTGAAGCTCGTAGGTCAGAGCGCGCACGTAACCACGTCCTGAAACCGGCTTTCCGGACCCTTCGGTGGTCAGGGGGGCTATCACATCGGCTCTGATATCGCGCATATCTTCAACAGCAGAGTCGACTCGAACCTCATAGCCGTTGTCGATCAGCGAATCATCGAGGTTCAGAGTCACTTTCAGCGTGCGGCCACTGGTAACACTGGCGCCAGTCAAGCCGTCATACTCTGCAGGATCAAGCCCACTGCCCCGGGCCCAGCCTCCCAGGTGTTTGTAGTATTTAGATTTCTTCCCGGAAACCCAAAGGGTACCCTGATACTCTCCGGCGGCATCGGTAAGATACAGCGCCAGATAGGCTCCATCGCCGCCGTAATTCTGTAGTTCCGTAGTGAAGGTCACGTCACGGGCCTGGGCGAATACCGGTAAAGCCAAGGCGGCGAAAAGGCTGCAAGTGAGAACAAACGTTTTCATAAATGGTCTCCAAAAACCTGATGAACGTTAAAGGAACAGGGCAAATTCGCTCAGTTACTCAACGGTAACCGTGGGACGCCCCTTGACGATGCCGTTGCGTGGCGCCTGACTTTTGGGATTGTCCTGTCCATTTTTCCTGTTGCCGCGGTCCCTCTCCTCATCGTCACTGTCTTCACGCTCCCATTTCATCATGGTCAATGAAGCGGGCGCGAAAGAGGCTTCTGCCCTGACCCCATCGGCATCGAGGCCCCGGACTTCATAACAACCGTCGTCAACCTTTATTCGGTGAACTGTCCAGCCTTCGGCTTCCAGCTTTTCACGCAGATTTTCACGGGGCTGCCAACTCGCCACCGGATCATCGCAGTCGTCATCGGCCAGTGCGGTGCCGCTCAGAAGTAACAAAGACAGGCTCAGAATAATGGGTTTGGTCTTCATGGTGTCTCTCCTGCTGGTTGTGTTAAATCCACTCTAAGGCGCTAACCTGACAACGACCTGAACAAACGAGGCCATTTCAGCGGAACTGAAAAGCTTCTTTATGGAAGCGAGTCAGGCGGAAGGGTGCTGCCCGCAAGCCGTTTCTAATGGCTTCCCCCAGCCCTGCCGGGCCGCAGAACCAGACCTCTGCGCCTGCTGCCGAGCGTCCGTTGGTAGACAACGTCTCGGCAGACAACCCCTGCCCCTTGCTGCTGTCATGAATCTCGAGGTGTATCCCGGGAAAGCCATCGCAAAGCGCCCGAAGTCGATCCACCATGGAATCCTGGCCGGCGTTGCGCGTGCAGTAATGCAGATCGGCTTCAGGCACGGTGGCGTCGGTGGCGCTGCTTAGAGCTTCGAGCCAGGCCAGAAACGGCGTGATCCCGATGCCACCGGCTATCCAGATCTGGTGGGATTTGCGGTTGCGGCGATCGAAGTTAAAACAGCCGTAAGGGCCTTCTATATTTACGGTTTGCCCCACGCTGATTTTCTGGCTCAGATTGCGGGTAAAGTCTCCGAGGGATTTGATGAGGAAGGTAACAGTGCCATTTTCCCGATCCGCACTGGCGATGGTGAACGGGTGCGCACCCTCAATCCGGTCGAAGGTCACAAAGGCGAATTGCCCCGCACGGTGACCGGGCCATGCCGGCCCCATGTGGCAGGTAACTTCGGTGACGTCCCGGTCTGGTGTTTTGATCGCGGTGACCATACCGCGAACCTGGCGACGACGACCAACTCTGCCGGTCAGAGATAGCCCGCTGGCGATGCTCCCGCCAAAGAGCAAAATGGCCATCAGTAGTCCGATTGGCTGCTGCCACCATTGCAGCGGAGTCAGCCACGCCGCGTGGAAAGCGAGCAACAGATAAAGCACCGGCATGCCGCGATGCAAATAACGCCAGTATTTGTAGGGAAACTTGCGCCACAAAGTGATCAACAGCATGGCGAACAGCAGATAGACGGCGAACTCCCCTACCTCTTCCGCAGCATCGCGCATGGTGTCGATGAACCCGGAATAATCCTGATCGTGCAGCCTGCCGGCCTTTCCGAAAATCGACTCTATAACATCGTCACCCATTTCAATCAGCCAATGAGCTGCCGCGAATACCACTGCCAGAATGCCCGCCCATTTGTGGGTGCGATAGATCTGATCCAACCCGCCCAGCGGTCTCTCCAACCAGGCTGGGCGCAGAGCCAGCATCATGGTCAGTGACATCAGAGCAATGGATAACAGCCCACTGAGCAGCAGGCTCTGGTCATAGACTGCCCAGGGAGAACCGGCCCCAGGACCTGCAAAGAGGTTCCAGGCCCATAGGCCCAAAACCAACACAACGAAAGGAAAAATCATCCGCATCATCACATCTCCTGCGATCGGTACCTGGAATATTCCCCCGAAGGCTAGCGCCCAAACCTGACAGCCAGCTGAAGGTCGGTGAAGAGAGATCGAAGCGTTATTGACCATTCAGCTGGCTGTCAGGTTTGAGCTGTAGTATCTTGATTCCAGGGCTGGGTCAGAGGTGAACGATGCGGGTACTTTTGGTGGAGGATACGGTGGGATTGGGCGAGGCGGTCCGGGATCAGATTGCGGACGACGGCCACGCTGTGGACTGGGTGCAAACGCTGGGCTTTGCCGAGGCGAGTGTCAGGACCACACCCTACGACCTGATTCTGCTGGACCTGATGCTCCCCGACGGTCATGGCTTGGGCTTTTTGCGAACACTCCGGGCTACCGGAAAAACAACACCGGTGATCATTCTTACTGCCAGGGATCAGGTGTCTGACCGGATTGAAGGATTAAATGCCGGTGCTGACGACTACCTGGTCAAACCCTTTGATCTTTCGGAGCTGTCGGCCCGCGTGGCCGCGGTGGCTCGCCGATATCGCGGCAATCCAAGCCCGATTATACAAGTGGGCGAGCTGATGATTGATCTTGGCGATCACCGCATCAGTCGCAACGGCCTGCCGGTAGAACTTACGGCACGGGAGTGGGCATTGTTTGAGGGCTTTATCCAGCGACCCGGAATGCTGTTATCGCGATCGCAACTGGAGGATCGTCTATACGCTTTCGGGGCCGAAATCGAAAGTAACACCATCGAAGTTTATGTCAGCCGTCTGCGTAAAAAGCTCGGGCGGGACGCTATCGTAACCGTCAGGGGAATGGGCTATCGCCTGGAAACACATGACCACTAGAACCAGCCTGCAAAAAACACTCGGTATCGGCCTGACACTCGGTGTCACCCTACTCTGGCTGTTGGGCGTGACCGCTTCGGGACTGGTGGCACAGCATGAAATGAACGAGGTCTTCGACAGTGCCCTGGAAGAAACCGCCCAGCGCATACTGCCACTGGCGGTCACCGACATCCTGAACCATGAGAACGGCGCGGGCAATCAAAAGGCCCCAGCCCTGAAAGACCATGACGAATACCTGACCTATCTGGTACGGGACGAAGCTGGAAATATTCTGCTCCAGTCCCACGATGCCGACCCTGGCGTGTTTAGCAGGACCCCCGCGGAAGGGTTTTCAGATACTCTGACCCACCGGCTATATGGCGTATCTGCAGTCAGCAATACCATCTATCTTGAAGTGGCCGAACCCTTGGCGCACCGGCGTGAATCCGCTCTGGAGGCGGGATTAGCCTTACTGTTGCCTTTACTGGTGCTGATTCCGGTCAGCCTGTTGGGTGTCTGGTGGATTGTCCGGCTTTCCCTTCGTAAGGTGGTCGATTTTCAGCAAGACATTGAATCCCGCGGCGCGGGAGATCTGTCCCCTGTTGTAGAAGAGCAGTTACCCCGTGAATTTGAACCAATCGCCGGTGCCATCAACCGGCTGCTTGAGCGTTTGCATCGTGCTCTCGAATCAGAACGCAGCTTTACCGCCAACAGTGCCCATGAATTGCGAACTCCCCTGGCAACAGCGCTTGCCAAAGTGCAGCGACTGAAAACCAGAATGCCCGATGATTATCTCAAGAATGATGTTGCAGAAATTGAAGAAGCGTTACGCAGTCTCTCGGTGCTGTCCGGAAAACTGCTCGAGTTGGCAAAAGCAGAAGGTGGCGGTGCACTCTCACAAAGCCAGCAGGATCTTGTGCCCATCCTCGCGATGATTGCCCGGGATTTTGAGGCCCAGGCACCCGGGCGAGTTGTTTTATCCCTGCCGGAGCGCGAAGTGAACTCCTTTCTTGATCCCGATGCCTTCGCCATCCTGGTGCGTAACCTGATCGAGAATGCCCTTAAGCATGGTTCCCGTAGCGAGCCGGTGAAGATCAACCTGAACGATAATGGGGTTTTAAGGGTCTGCAATGGCGGTGCAAGAGTGCCACCGGAACAGCTCGCTCTTTTAAGAAACCGGTTTGCACGCGCCAAAACGGACGCTGCAGGTTCTGGCCTGGGCCTCGCGATTGCCGATGCGATTGCTAAAGGTGCCGGCATGACCCTGCATCTCAGATCGCCGGCAACAGGACGGCAGGATGGTTTTGAAGCGGAGCTGAATCTGGCATGTATCTGACACTCACCGACATTGTGCTGCTGACGAGCATCATTCAATCGCTGGCTCTTGCCGTTTTTCTCCTACTTCCATCCAACAGTGGGCTCATATCTAACCGACTCCTGGTTGCCACTCTGGTGTTCTTCGCCGCCGGGCTGGGAGAGATCTTCCTCTATGGCAGCGGGCTTGCGCTCCAGTACCCAAACTTCGCCTACCTCGGAACACTCATCGGACTTTTACAAGCCGGCACGCTCTATCTATATGCGCAATCGCTGATGTATCAGAATTTCCAGTTACGCGGGAAGCATCTCGTGCACACGTTGCTCTTCTGGGTGGTCGGCGCAATTTTTCTGATTGAATATTATTTACAGCCAAGCGAGACCAAAGTTCAGATTCTGCTTGAACGGGACCACCCGGGCGTACTTACCTCTCCCCTTCTTGCAGTCGCTATTCACGCGGTCTTTCTGGGCTACCTGTACGCGACTATTCGTGCGATTAACCGTTTCGGCCTTGGTATTCGACAGATTTTCTCGAGTATTGAAAACAAACAACTTGCGTGGTTACGGACGCTTCTGATCGGCTATGCAGTGGCTTGGACCGTGAGCATGATGTACTGCCTTACAGCGCATGTGTTTAGAAGCGTGCCCGGAACCGAGTGGGTGGCCGGCGCTGGCGCTGTAACGGGCTTCATTTTCATCAATTTTCTGATGATAAACTCTCTTCGCCAACCCGTTGTTTTCTCTGGATTGGCAGCAGACCAGGCCGCCTTGCTGGAAGAAGAGCCCACGCCGCAGTTTGATCAAACTTTAAAGGTTAGGCTCCAACAGTTAATGCACCAGGAAAAGCCCCACTTGCACCCCAACCTGACCCTGGAACAACTTTCACGGAAATTGGGCGCCCCTTCAAGAGAGGTTTCACGGGCCATTAACCAAGGCTTTGGCTGCAATTTCTTTGAGTTCGTCAGTCGCTATCGCATCGACGAGGCGAAATCGCGCCTGGCCGATGCAGCCAATCAGGCAAATATTCTGCAAACTATGTATGACTCTGGCTTCAACTCGAAGTCCGTATTCAACACTGCTTTCAAGAAAGAGACAGGATTTACCCCCAGTGAATATCGCCGACGAGCCCTGCAGGGCGATATCCGACCCTAGCCACGATCCTGAACCTGGCTACCCGGCGTTCGAGTACGCTCTCACCCGATACTGAAACCTCTAAACAGCTGAATTGTAGGTTTTTATTTCTAAACCATGGCATCGGTTCGGTTTCGTACTTGCGAACGATTCTTTGGCCTCCCTTCCGTACTCTGATTGCCAAGCGCCACCAAACCCGGTGCGCGTGAAGCTCAACGCAATATGAAGAGGTCATGTATGAAAACCAAATTACGCAAAACCGCTGTTCCCGCAGCAATCTTCAGCCTGATGTTTGCCGGTAGCGCCCAAGCTCATTGTGATGCTCTGGACGGTCCCGTGATTACCGAAGCCCGTGCGGCACTGGAGTCAGGCAATGTTAAGCCCTTGCTCAAATGGGTGCCGGCAAAGGATGAGGCCGAAATCAAAAGGGTATTCGCCGATGTGCGCCAAGTCCGCGGGCAAAGCGAAACTGCGAAAAACATTGCCGATCAGCATCTGTTCTCGACGCTCGTTGAGGTTCATCGTGCCTCCGAAGGCGCACCCTTTACCGGCATCAAGCCTTCCGGACAGATTGATCCGGGTTTAATGGCGGCGGATGCGGCGTTGGAAAACGGGCAAATTGATCGCCTCGTGGCAAATATAACCCGCAAGATCGAGAACGGTATTCGTGAGCGTTATCATGAGGCTCAGCGTGCAAGGGCCATGGCTGATCAAAGCGGCGATAAGGGGCGTGCCTTTGTCGCTGACTACGTCAATTACATTCACTATATAGAGGGCGTGCATGGCGCTGCTGGAGGGCAGGGGCACTAATTCCTATCTTCACGCAGACGCAAAGCAGGCTGACGGCCTGCTTTGCCGTTGTATTCATTTCCAGTTTCGCCTTCGGCTGAATTTTCAGAGGACTACAACGCTACAAATACGCTTGGATGAAGATACAAAACCAATGTACTTATTGATCGAGAACAGTATTTGCTCAGCGGCGTACTATAAGATGTCGATATACGAGCAAATGTTGGTTAAATCGTAAATTGTTTTATTCGGGAAATGAATATGAAAAAGATACTTTATATCGTAGCGTTTATTGGAGCTTTGAATACTTTACAGTTTTCAATTGTGAAGGCACAAGAGCATGAGCATGACGCTCAAACTCACAAGCTTGAATTAGCGTTGAATCACGGTAAAAGATGGACTATTGATGAGAGTCTGCACATCGGGATGACGAGCCTCAAACCTGAAATAGAAATAAACTTAGAAGCGATTCATAATAATCAGTTTTCTACTACTCAATATCAAGAATTGGCGCGAAGCTTAAATGACCATTTAAATTTTATATTCAAAAACTGCAAACTAGAACCGCAGGCAGACGCTCAGCTCCATATCCTCCTTGCGAAAATAATGCGCGGTGTAGAGCAAATGAAGTCTGCTCATAATCAAAAGCAAGGTGTTGTTCTTATCATTCAGTCATTAGATGAGTATCCCGCTTATTTTGAAGACTCAGACTGGCAACCTTTAACACATTGAACTTTGAAATGTTTGAAACTGCTGAAAACTGGATTGATTTCGATTTTGCATTTCTAACATATTTGAAAGCCACATCTGTAACACGTGCAAAACAAGGAAAATAATCGACTGAGAAGGGGGAAGTGCTGTGAGAACATTGCATGGCGCACCCGACAGGAGTCGAACCTGTGGCCTCTGCCTCCGGAGGGCAGTCACGGGTTCGGTGGTAAATCGTTAAACCTAGGCATGGTAAGGGGTTAAGCGGTGTTGTGGCTTTTTATTTTGCGTCGAAATCGACACTTTTGAGACCGTTTAATGACAAAATTGGTCACAGAATACCGACGCCGAAATTTCAATTTTTGACCTTTGCCTCGCGACAAAAAATTCTGAACCTTCGAAAAAACCTGAGTTTTTAGGTGGAAAAAATTCCACCATTTTTGAGCGATTCTGAAAGTTTCTGAGAGGGATTGTAACCTTTACCTGAGGGGGAAAAGTAGTTTTTAATGATTATAGTTGGTTGGGAGTTCACAAAATTATAACTTAGCATTAAGCTCAGATCGATTTATAGACAATTTGATTTCTTGAACCAGCCCAAAGGAGATGGCGAATGACAGTGGGGACATGCAGAAACTGTAAAAAGAAAAAACAACAGCTCGATATATATGGAAATTGTAAAGCCTGCGGAGCGACATCCTTTGGCCAGGGTATAGCGGATTATACCTTTGACAAGCTTGAAGAATGGGCGAAAAAATACGTGTCTCCGACTGTGTTTAGAGTAGTGTTTGGTAGTATTTTCCTGCTAGTGCTGTATGTAATCGTTGCCTGAGGTTACAACCAATTGGTTGAGCTTTTTTTAAAAAGTAGCCTTAACTACTTATTAAGTAATCACTGGCCATGATTGAAGCCGCGACGATTTAGTATTCAGCTGGTCGTGTTTTAGGGAATCTCAAAAGCCACAAAGATTTTTAAGTGACTGTTTAATATGTGATTTGCACTTGATTCTAGGTGGTTTTGATTTTTTTTCATTTTTAGCGAACGTTGTGGCGTCCAAAAGCCTGTTGTCTTTCACCAAAAAAATCGGGGAAAGATGATATGAAAACGCCACAAGATAATTACGCTGAACAAATGGTTTTGAGTACGGTGTTACGGCAACCGGAGGCGATGGAAAAAGTAGCGGAAAAGCTCTCGCATAATGATTTTTACTCAGCAGAGTGAATCAATCGTCCAAATGATCCGGCAGTATGCAAGTGGCATTTCGATCCCAGCCTAGTTCGTGTTCAGAGTCTTCGCAAAAAAAATCCTCCGAGTTTAATGTGCAGCCTGCCGGTATTCGCTGTCAGTTTGAACTACACCCTAACCAGGCGTCAGGCATTGAGTGGTACATGCGTCAGAATAGGGTGGTATATAGAAATAGTTGACGTTTGTTGCGAGGGGTCTTAGAGTTCTCTTGACACTTCGACGGGGGAGCGGGTTTTGAAAGGTCAGCGCATCGGTTATATCCGAGTCAGCAGTCTTGATCAAAATCCGGAACGCCAGCTTGAGCAGGTCGCGGTTGATCGGGTGTTCACGGACAAAGCGTCCGGCAAGGATACCCAACGACCCGAGTTGGATCGACTGATCACCTTTGTCCGCGAAGGCGATACCGTCGTCGTCCATAGCATGGACCGTCTCGCGCGCAACCTTGACGACCTGCGTCGCCTGGTCCACACGTTGACCCAACGGGGTGTCCGCATCGAATTCATCAAAGAAAGCCTGACTTTCACCGGCGAAGCGTCGCCGATGGCCAACCTCATGCTTTCCGTCATGGGCGCATTTGCCGAGTTCGAGCGTGCATTGATACGCGAGCGGCAGCGCGAAGGCATCGCACTGGCTCGAAAGCGTGGAGCGTATCGCGGTCGCAAGAAAGCCCTCTCTCCCGAAAAGATCGTCGAACTCCGGCAGCGCGTTGCAAACAGTGAACAAAAGGCGGCGCTGGCCCGTGAATTCGGCATCAGCCGCGAGACGCTGTACCAATACCTGAAAACGGTTGACTGACTATGCCCCGCCGTCGCCTATTGACCGCCGCTGAGCGGGATAGCTTGCTCTCGTTTCCAGAGACGGACGACACGCTCATCCAACACTACACTTTCTCCGAATCGGACTTGTCGGCGATTCGGCAGCGGCGTGGCCCGCACAACCGATTCGGTTTCGCGGTCCAGTTATGTTATCTGCGCTATCCCGGTATCGCGCTACCCACCAATGCCGAGCCACCAGCCTCCTTATTAACGCTCATCGGCCAGCAGTTGAGCATTGGGCCTGAGATTTGGCCGCGCTACGCCAAGAGGCCTGAAACGCGACGGGAGCATCTGGTCGAATTGCAGGCCTGGTTGAACCTGTCTTCGCTCAGCGGCGATGACTACCGGCGGTTTATTGACTCCATTGTCGACCTGGCCCAACAAACGGATCGCGGCATCGTTCTGGCTGAAGCGCTGGTCAAGTTGCTTAGACAACAACGCATCATTTTGCCGCCGCTGGATGTCATCGAACGCATGTGCAGCGAAGCGCTCACGCGAGGCACCCGACTCGTGTATGAAACGTTAACCGCGCTATTGACCAATCAGCATCGCCGCGCCTTCGAGCAGTTGCTGGCGATTCGCAAGGATATGTCGAGTAGTGCACTCGTCTGGCTGCGCCAGTCTCCCGGACCACCGAGGCCCAAACATATTCTGTTCCACCTCCAACGATTACAGACCGTGCGCGAGCTCAACCTCCCGGTTGGGCTTGAACATACCATCCACCAGAACCGTCTGCTGAAGCTCGCCCGTGAAGGCGGGCAAATGACCGCCCAGCACTTGCGGGACCTTGAATCGAGCCGTCGCTACGCCACACTAGTGGCAATCATACTCGATACACGAGCCACGCTGATTGACGAGATCATTGACCTACATGATCGCTTTATGGGCTCGCTGTTCAGCAAGGCCAAGCGTACACATGCTGAGCGCTTCTAGCGCTCCGGCAAGGAAATTAATAATAAGGTACGTCTGTACTCGCGTGTTGGGCGCGCACTGCTCGATGCCAAACAGACCGGAAGCGATCCGTATGCCGCCATTGAGGCGATCATGCCATGGGAGGTATTCAGTGCAAGCATCACCGAAGCGGAAAAGCTGGCCCAGTCAGAAGACTTCGATTACCTCGCTTTAATTGGTAATGGCTTCAACTCGCTGCGGCGTTACACGCCGACGCTTCTGGATGCACTGGATATGAAGGCCGCACCGGCGGCGCGCGAGTTACACGCCGGGATCGAGCTGCTAAAGAACATGAATCAGCACCAGTCTCGTAAAGTGCCGGATGACGCCCCGACTGGCTTTATCCGCAAGCGCTGGGAAAGTCTGGTGTACACACCGGACGGAATTGACCGACGCTTCTATGAACTGTGCGTGCTATCCGAGCTCAAAAATGCGCTACGTTCCGGGGACATCTGGGTCCAGGATTCGCGGCAGTTTAAGGATTTCGAGGATTACCTGTTGCCGCCGACACGGTTCGAGGGTCAGCGTGAAGATCGAAAGCTCGGATTGGCGGTTGAAACGAATTGCGATAACTACTTGGAATCGCGATTGGCAACGCTGGACCAGAAGTTGATCACCGTAGAACGCCTGGCCTTCGCCGACCAGTTACCCGATGCAGGTATCTCACCCTCGGGCCGCCTAAGAATCACGCCATTGGACAACGCCGTGCCTGATGCGGCGGAAGCGCTGATGCAACAGGCCTATAGTCGGTTGCCGCACTTGAAGATCACCGAACTGTTGTTGGAAGTCGATAACTGGACGGGCTTCACGCAACACTTCACTCACCTCAAAAGCGGCGCAACCGCTGGGGATCGACAGCTACTACTCACGACGATCCTGGCTGATGCGATCAACCTGGGGCTATCCAAGATGGCTGAGTCCTGCCCTGGCACCACCTACGCTAAGCTGACGTGGCTCCAGGCGTGGCACATACGCGATGAAACGTATTCAGCGGGATTGGGGAGCCTGGTCAACGCTCATTCTCGCCAATCGTTCGCCGCATACTGGGGTGATGGCACCACGTCATCATCGGATGGCCAGAACTTCAAAGCCGGCGGTCGCGGTCAATTTGCTGGCCATGTAAATTTGAAATACGGTCAGGAGCCGGGCGTACAGTTCTACACGCATATCTCGGACCAGTACGCGCCGTTTCATTCCAAGGTCATTAACGCCACTGTTCGCGATGCCACTCATGTTCTGGATGGTTTGCTGTACCACGAGTCCGACCTTCGGATAGAGGAGCACTATACGGACACGGCTGGCTTTACCGATCATGTGTTCGCCTTGATGCACTTGCTTGGGTACCGCTTCGCCCCGCGTATTCGTGATTTAGCCGACCGTCGTCTGTACATAAATGGTGACACAAAACAGTATCCGACACTCGCAGGCCTAATCGGCGGTCGCATCAACGTAAAACACATTCGGACGCATTGGGACGAAATCCTTCGTTTGGCGGCATCGATTAAGCAGGGCACTGTCACCGCATCACTGATGCTGCGCAAGCTCGGGAGCTATCCGCGTCAGAATGGCCTCGCGATCGCATTGCGCGAGCTGGGCCGCATTGAGCGAACATTATTCGCACTCGACTGGATGCAAAACGTCGAACTGCGTCGCCGCGTGCAGGTTGGTTTGAATAAGGGCGAGGCTAAGAACGCGCTGGCTCGTGCCGTCTTCCTGAACCGGCTCGGTGAACTCCGCGATCGCAGTTACGAGAATCAACGCTACCGTGCAAGCGGACTCAATCTCGTCGTCAGCGCTATTATCCTTTGGAATACGGTTTATATGGAGCGGGCGGTTCAAGCACTGCGCGAAGACGGCCGGGATATCGACGAGACGCTTCTGCGGCATCTTTCTCCCTTGGGCTGGGAGCACATCAACCTGACCGGCGACTATATCTGGCAGCAGGACAAACAGGTCGAACAAGGAAAGTACCGATCGTTACGAACACTGCAGAGGTCTTAGCGTACGATTTTTTCCGTTTCGTGAGCTGACCCCTGGAGTCACTTACCACGATGTTGCTAAAGCCGCCGAAGTCATTAAAAACCAGCGCCAAGAACCCACGGTGGACCGAGTGCGGGAACAGCTCGGTACCGGCAGAAAAAGCACCATCGCGCCGTTGCTCAAACGTTGGCGGTCAGACAATGGGGCGGCGGCCGATGTCAGTGGACTGCCGAACGAACTCGTCGAAGTGGTAAAGTCCCTGCATGAGCGGGTGCAGCAGATGAGCGACCATCGGATCGAACAGGCTCGCGACGAATTCAAGGCTTCGAATGATGAACTACGAAAAGAACTGACCGAGGCCCGCAACACCATCGCGCAGCTTACCGCTCGCCAACAAGATCTGGACGACCAACTACTACGTGTTACAGAGAAAAAAAGCCAGCAAGACAAGTCCCTGGAAGATGCCCGTGTCGGCCTGGCCAAAGCCGAGTCCCAGCGGGATGAAGCTCTTGCACGGATCACTGAATTGAAAGAAAGCGTTGCCGAACTCAAGCAGGAAAACCGGGATATTCGCGATCATTTCGAACATTACCAGCAGCGAACTGCCGAAGACCGCCAGCAGGAGCGCGAACAGTTCCGTATAGTGAACCAGGGGTTGAATGATCAGATTCAGGATCTGCAACACCGGCTCGCTCAGGCTGAGTCGAGAGCGTCAGAGCTATTTGACGCTAATGCGCAGTTACAACGCAATGCCGATGAATTAAAACAGGCCAATGCGACGCTACACAGCGACTTGAACTGCAAGATAGAGGATATCCAGAACCTGAAACACGAGTGTGAAGAAGCCGTGACAAAGTGCCGGGAATACCAGCATAAAAAAGAGCAATTGGCGGAAAACATGGCCGCGCTCACCACTCAGAAAGCAGATGCCGATAAGCAAGTGGCCGTATTATCCCATGCATTGGAGACCGCCAAAGCCGAATTGAAAACCACCCAAGATAAAGCGGCGTTTCTGATCGACGAGAATAAGGTGATTCTTCAGGAAAAGGCGGTGATCCAGGGGCAGTTTAAACAGCTTCAGGAATCGTTATAGACTGGAGAGTAAATATCTCTATGTTTCAATGCCTTAGGGGTGAAGTGGCTAAATTCAACGCTTTTACCGGCCGGACCTCAAGTAGCGCTTCAAACCAGGCTTTTCAATGTTGTACCCGTCCTTTCGGGTCTGGCTGATTAGACTGGCTTCCGATAGACGCTTGATGGCACGCTGGATATTAGAAGCGACGCCTTTAACATCGGTTTCCTTGTCGATTCTGGCCATTAGCTCTTTTGAGAAGGGGTTTGTACCCTTGCAAAGCGCCAGAAACACAAGCCGGTCGATCGGCTTCAGTCTCTTTGATATGCCCTCGAAATCTTCGGTTGCTTCCATAAGCTGAAGCACATATTCCAAGGCTTCCTCAACAGTAGCCTTGAAGGTAATCATTTGGGCGATCAGCTTCATCATCCAGTACGGTGACTGATCCAAGTCCAGGAAGGCCTTGCGTAATGGTTGAATGGCAATAGTGATCTGGTGGTTTTTGGCCAGCTTGTCTCTCAGAAATTCAATGAATTGATCATCGAGGTCTGGAAAATCGTGTTGTTCAACGAAGTGGTAGAACGGTGACTTTGATTCGTTCAGCAGCAGATCCAGATAGTGTCTGGAGGAGCCGGTAAAAATGCTTTTTACCTTGCCTTGGCGCTTGTCCAGCATGGTCCGGAGCGTGTGAGCAAGCGGGTCAAACTGGGTGGACGTTGTTAGATGTTGCACTTCATCAATCAGTAGCAAAACCGTTTTCTTGCCAGCCTTTTCGACCAGCATACTGAGTAACTGATCGAGATAGGCGAGTTCTTTGCTGGTTGGTTTACTCGGATTGTCGGCAAACTCTACTTCCATTTTCCCCAGCAGCTCGTTGCTTACGGTGGTCTTTTTGATTTTGGCCTTGAGCAACCGGCTGAAGGTCGCTTTTTTATCGAGCGCCGCAATGGCATCTTCCAGGGCTGCGATCAGTCCTTCATGGGGGGCATTGATGTTTTGCCATAGACTCGCATAGACAGGGATGTAGTTTTTCTTCTGCGATAGTGGCGCGAGATCCTGAAGGATGAATAGCGTCTTTCCTTTACGTCGAGGGGCTATGATCGCTAGGCTTGATGAGATACCGAGGGCCAGTAGGCCAAGGTATTGTTCTGCCAGCTCTGTTCGTGGATAGTGCCACCCTTCCATAAAAAGGACCTCTATATTTGTTTTGTGACTTACGCGGGATTACGCGCCAATTGCATAATTACGCATAATACAGGTAACTGCGCGTAATTCAAGTCCTACGAGCTATTTTTGATAACAACTACTATACCAGATCAGCATTAGGGAGCGACCAAGCGCCAGCCTCACCCCCTCACTCCGATCGACACTCCCGAGTAATCCCTACCTTACTGATTGACCCCTGCACCGGGAGGCGTAGCCTCGCGAGTGCCAAGGAAACAGAAGGAAAATAAAGGAAAGGTAAGGAAAAAGAAGGGGCGCAATCTGAATTTTGCACGAAGGCTGGGGTGTGGCACCAATAAAGAATACCCCTTGCTGATCTGGTATAGTATACCTGTTTTATTTATGCTGTCTTGGCCTAGCTTCAGGATGCTGCCTTAATTTGGGCATCCTGAAAACCTATCCTTGCTGCGACTGATTTTGCGTAACTTGTGCTTCTGCACTCTATCACTCGCCCAGCGTCATCCGTAACTAGGTAACGATCGCCGCCCTGTCCCTGCTGGGCAATCGTCACTACGTTATATGCTCCTACTTCCTTGTCGGACGGTACGATCTCGCATTCGATGAGATGTCCAATCCGCAGCATATTGAGAGCCATTTCAATGGTGTGCATATTCAATTCCTTCAGTGATTAATATTCGTTGCAAGACTGGCTTACATTTGCTTATCTAGTATTCTATACATATTACTAATGTAGTTTGGACTTGCTGTCCAGTGTGGTGGTGGAATGAATATCCAAACTCATGACAATACAGCCGTCTTACCTGCGGAATACATCAGGGTGCTTTACGAGGCTTACCAGGTGTTGGCCGAGGCCTGCCTGACGTTAAGTGGCGCGGTCCGTTCGGACCGGGAAAGCTACCCCGTTTATATCCCCACGTTCGGGATGGAAGACAAGGACAAGGAGTCCAATGAAGCACGGGAGGCGGCTATTAAGTCGATGACGCAGTTGTTTGTGGCCGATGAGGGGGAGCATGTGCCAGAAGCAGGAATTGTCTGTGCCTCACCGGAAACGGTAGCTGCCGTGGAACATTTGAACGCCGCAAAAGCTGCCTTCAAAGATGCGGTGATGGCCATACGCAATTTCCAGAAAGAGACTGACGCTTCTGTATCGAGAATCTCCAAGCTGATCAGGGATGAAGTCACCGAAAAAGGTTACAGGACTGAGGCGCTCAAAAAGGCAATGGGCACTGCTGGTATCGGCTCGCTAGACCTCAAGAGATGTTACGCACAGATCAGAATCATGCCACCGGCGCTGGATGTGTTTAGCTGGACGTGGGCGACTAACCATGCCCGGATCAAGAAGGTTACTCTCCAGGAAGCTATCGAGATGGCAAAAAAGCTACCTGGTCAGGGTGCGTCTCAAACTGCCGTTGATTTGTTAAACAAATGCAATCCAGGCGAGATTCTGGTGAAGAAATCAACGCTACCCAATCAGCTCCGTGCAAACTATGCCTACCTTGAGGATGGCAGCATCGTCAGAAAATCATGCCCTATTTCAGGGATCGTGATTGCACAACAGAAAAACCTACCCAGAAAATTCTGGCGATCAACGACGACGCCCGGCCCAAGAATCTGGAATCGAGGAAGAGCCACTTATTCTGGCGTTGGACCTGTATCGATATGCACAATGAAGCTGAATTAAGCCCATCAGATCAGCCAAAAGTTCGCTGTTTTGGCTCCAATGCAGCTCTAACGGTCGAGGCCACCCCGCTTCTTGTGAAAGGCGTACCGCACGGACATACGGTAAATCTCGATGTCGCCCCGAGACAAGGTGAAAACGTCATCTGGGCGAGGAAGATAACTGTTCAATTGAGCGACACTGAGTTGCCGATCATGGCTGCCGTATGCCTTGGCTATCTTCCCAAAGCTCACTTCAAGCGCAGTGGCAAGGGCATCTTCATCGAGCGACAACCCAATAAGCTTTTTGTCTCTGCCACACAAGGAAGCGGTAGTGCATTTGCGCTGCCAATTCCTATTGGCCAGACATTCCAGGTATCGAGCCTTGTCCTGTCTCAGCTTCAGAAACAAACGGAATATTCAGACAGTAATCTACTAATTACTGCGCTTCGAGGTGCAGCAGGACTCTACAAGCCTAACAGCAGTTAAAATCCAAAGAAGCATCATGAAAGATATTCTATTGATAACAACCCTGGCAATGACTTCCAACATAGCAACTGCATCTGTCGAGTGTCAGGCAGAATATATTAAAGGACTGAAGGTTAGCTGTAGTGGCTCGCGAACATAATCCCTCTGACTTGATTACATCGTACATTTTGGACTCACATTAAGTGAGAATATGACCGGTGCCTGACTCACTTTAATTGACAATGAACTCACGCTAATCGAGAACGGGCTTGCAAACATA
>JAAEPW010000389.1 GCA_024232355.1 Chloroflexota bacterium
CGGGCAGCGGTCAAACGCGGACGACGTTCAGTTTTCGACATGGTTAGTTTTCCTTTCAGGTACCATTTGAGCCAGTGTGGTTGGGTGGCTGCGCTGTGAGAAGAGTGGACAGTGAACTGCACTACTCACTCTTCCCACAGCACCTGCTACTACCATCCCTACTCTACCACACTTCTCAAATTAGTACTCCAAAAGGCGACACCTTTTAGCTTAACACAACGCCCGCGTCAAGCGCATTGGCGATCATGTCTATCGAATCTGAATGCTTGTTCATTATTCCTGGAATACCTCACTAGGACAAATATTGTGCAAGGAGATAAAAAGTGAGCAACTCGAAAACAATGCTACAAAGCGCCAAAAGATTATTGTTAAAATTAGCATCACCTTTGAATGTCTCGGACAAACCACATAAATGAAATTCATATGATAACCACCGCTAATTCAAGTAATAATGCCATAATACACGCGTGGCAACAGCTCTCCAAGGTTTCCATAATACTGCAATTTCATTTAGCATTTCTAGAGTTGGTTTTAAAGATAACTTTTTGATCTTTCGAGTTGCCTTTGCCAAAGCTAGACCCCTTGGTGGCCAAATATCCGGACGCAACAACGCTATCAGGATATATATCCGCAGTCCAAGAGCCAATCCCTTTTATTTTCATCATTGTATTTTGCACCGAGGTGTCATCCATACTACAGAGTTTTTTCAGGTTGAGTCTATCTTTTAGGATGGCCTTTGACAACTCGCGACTATATACTATCTTTTGTTTGCTGAAACCAATTTCCTTCCTATTTTTGACAGTTGGATCGCACGTTAACAATCAAAGACTCGCCTGAAAAAAGGAGGACTTTACACGCACATGCGAGTATGGTATAGTAGGAACATCCCAAAGGCCGAGGCAAGCCAATGTTCAGAAAGAACGATCAACATCAGCAAATACCCCTATTTAGCAGCATTGGCGTACTGTCAGAAAAGCAGTTGGAATGTCTGAAGGAATCTTGAGCAGATACGTTCTGCCACCGGTACGACTTTATAGGACTCGACAGTATTTTGTGTGCTATACTCGGATGATCCATCTCGATCTAACATACCAATCAATGTGCTGTTGGGACTGGATACGCTCAAGTCAGGATTTGGATGGAGCGATGCAGAAATGTTCGATCATTTTTGCCATGATGTGCAAGTGCGGTACGCATTGGGATATCGGGATTTGGGAGTGGAGCATTTCGAGTTGCGAACAGTGTACAACTTTCGGGCACGAGTCACAGACCATGTGAAAAAGACGGGAGAGAACCTGATAGAAAAAGCATTCGAGCAGGTGACGGATGAGCAAATCGCAGCATACGAGTCAAAGACCGGCAAGCAGCAAATGGACAGCAATGGGGAGCAACATTCGGGAGATGACCAGATTGCAACTGTTGGTCAAAGTGGTAAAGCGAGCACATCAGATGTCGTTTCAAGTTGCGACGAAGGCGCTTTCTTGTAGTATAGGAATGATCCCGCGAAATCCCAAAGTCGGTATTTTTCAACCATCAAGCGAATCACCGAAAACGGAAAAACAAAGAAAAATCTGCGGAATCTGTGTTCATTTGTGTCCTGCCAAAAAGTGTCCGGTAGTGAAATTGGAGATAGGAACAGATCAGGCGCAATGTTTGCCAAACCCTCGCGCACATCTTGAATATCCCACCTGGGCAGAAACACCGCAATGTATTTTTACCACTTTTATAAACAAAAAAATAAATTAGGCCAGTGCGGTATACTCATTCTCGTAGCCAAAATAGTTCAAAAAGGACACATATGCGAATTCTCATTTTTAGCAACACCTACAAACCTACCGTCAGTGGTGTGGTGACGTCTATCGCACTGTTCCGCCAGGGATTGGTCAAAGCGGGGCACAATGTGCACATTATTGCCCCCGAGTATGAGGACTATCAGGACAAAGAGCCTTATGTCTTTCGGTTTGCGGCTCTCGACTTGCCTGAGCGGGTGGACCTATCCGTATCGCTTTCTTTCAAGACGACCATATTGCCCACAGTGCGCGGCGTCAAGCCAGCCCTCATTCATAGCCAACACCCTTTCGGGATGGGGCGACTGGCGACTGCCTTTGCCCGTGACCTGAACCTGCCGTTGGTCTTTACGTTGCACTCGCACTATGCTGCGTATATCCAGCAATATGTGCCCATCGCGCCGAAACTGGCTGGTGTGTTGGCTGAAGAAGTTATCAAGCGATATCTGGAAAAGTGCGCCCACGTCGTAGCACCCACAGCCAAAATCCGGGATTTTATTTTGCACGAGTACGAGGCGGACGTGCCTGTGACCGTCGTGCCAACACCGGTGGATTTGAGCATGTACCACGATCTGGAACCCCAGCGCATCCGTGCCGAACTGGGATTGAAGAACGCCGAGCTATTGGTGTACGTGGGCCGGTTGGCGGAAGAAAAGAGCCTAGATTTTTTGCTGCGAGCTTTTGCCCGGATCGTCATCCGTCGCCCTCAAGCTCGGTTGTTGTTGGTGGGTAAAGGGATGCACGAGCGCAGTTTACGACGGCTGGCGCGCAAGTTGGGCTTGGAAAAACGAATCATATTCAGTGGTCCCGTCCCTCACGACGAGATACCACATTACGTCGCTGCAGCTGATCTATTTGTTTTTGCCTCGTTGGTAGAAACGCAAGGGCTGGTGTTGATCGAGGCAATGGCAGCTGGTACCCCCGTGGTTGCAGTAGAAGCGCCTGGCTCTGCGGATGCATTGTCAGAGGGCGGCGGAATACTCATATCGGCCCAGGAAGAAACGTTTGCCGATGCGGTGCAAATGCTGTTGGCCGACCATCCACGTCGGCGGGCGATGGGAGAACAGGCTGAGCGAGCGGTACAACGATATACGATTCCGTCCACCACCGCCCGCATGGTCAATGCCTACGAGGAGGCCATTGACGCTGGCCCACGTCCGGTCAAAAAGATGCTGGAACGGCTGTGGGAACCAAGAGAGCCAGGACACACCGCCGAAGCCTGGCGCGAAGTAGGCCATCAGATCCGCTCCCTGGGCGAGAGTCTATCCACCATTGTCAGTACCGCCTGGGAAGGGGGAGAGGACGCGCGGCAGCATTTGCACGATATGCGCTTTGGCCTGGAAGCAATGATCAGAAAAATTGATCAAGAGATGGAGATCAAGTCAAGTGATCGCTAGTGTGTCCAATGCTTGTTCCAGATCGCCAGTGATATCCTCCACCGCCTCAATGCCCACCGACAGGCGCACCAGTCCATCGCCAATGCCAATACGGCTCCGCTCCTCCGAGCTCAACGCACGATGGGAGGAATGTGCCGGGTAGAGGACCAGTGTGTAAACGTCTCCCAGAGTGGTAGCCGGGATACAGAGGCGTAGCGCTTCAAAAAAGCGGAACACCTGGCGTTGATCGGCTTCAACCAGATCGAAAGAGACCATTCCTCCGTACCCTTTTCCGCCCAACAGCTGCCCTGCCAGTTCGTGCTGCGGATGAGACGGTAGACCGGGATAATTGACGTGGCTTACCTCGGGCCGCGTCTCCAACCAGCGGGCTACCGCCAGACCGTTTTCACAGTGCTGGCGCATTCGCAGCGGCAGGGTTCTGATTCCCCGCAGTACCAACCAGGCATCCTGGGGACCCAGGTTTGGCCCCGTCAACTTGAGCAGTTCGTACATGTCGGCTTTGCGGGCCTCCGAGGTAACCACGACACCGCCCAACACGTCACCGTGACCGCCCATATACTTGGTAGCCGAGTGAATAACCACGTCGGCGCCGAGTTTCAGGGGCTGCACCAGGCAGGGAGTGGCAAAGGTGTTGTCCACCAACAGAGCGCCCCCGTGCCGATGAGCGATGTCGGCCAGCGCGGGCAGATCGGCCACTTTGAGCAGCGGGTTGGAGATGGTCTCTACCAGCAAAGCGACCGGTTCGAGTTCGGCGCAGGCAGCCTCGACCTGATCGAGATCGGCTACGTCCACAAAGCGCACTGTGACGCCCTGGGAGCGCATCAATTGATCCAGCAGGGCGTACGTCGCGCCATAGACATCCTGTGCGGCGACTATGGCTGAACCTGCCCGCGCGCCCGCTGCCAGCAGCGCGATGTGGATGGCCGCCATCCCCGAAGCAAAAGCCAGGCAGGTCTCTCCCTCTTCCAGTGCGGCGACGGCTTCTTCCAGCGCAGTGACGGTGGGGTTACCGTAACGGGCATAGACGTATCCCTGGCGCGTCCCGGCAAAAACGTCGTCTAGGTCTTGCATCCGCTCATAGTAATAACCGACTGCGGGATAGATGGCGGTAACGGTGGGGCTATAGTCGGGGCGAGGGGAGCGAGTGCCCGCGTGTACGGCTCGGGTGTCCAAACGATTTGTGGTCATTGATTCATTGCCTCCAAATAATTAACATGTCACCCGCTCAAGCGGGTTTGCGGAACTTTTTTTTACCAGGACCCTGCATAATCCACTTTGTATGGATCCAAACCAAGGGTTGTGTATGCCCAATGCAATTCCAAGAGCTGGCGCGTGTGCAATAGATCATGAGCCACCCAAGAAGCGAAAACATCTCCAGCCCTGATTGGCCCAAAGGGTGCGTTGTAGATCGTTTCCCAGTTTGGCGACGAGAGGTTTTTTAGCCAAAGGAGCGATTCCTTCCGCGCAGTGAGAAATCCTTGCAGGGATTCCTGGGGGTCTTGCTCGTTATAATTGTGTTCCGTCACCCAGCCTTGAGGGTTAATTTTGGGCCTTGGGCTGTCGGGATGGTGGAGGATCACATCCAAAAACACTCGGAAATCCTCTTTCTCCTCGTCAAAGAGGTGCATGATCACCTCTAAAATTGACCAGGAATCTGGGGTTGGTCTCCAACGTACTTGATGGTCGGAAGCACCTTCCACAAAGATGCGAATCCTTTGGGCATTGTCAGCCATCTGTGAGATAAAACGATCTAGATCCATTTTCTTTCTCCAAATATCAATTGTCGTGCTTTTTACGATTTCGACGCACAAGCGCCCGCAGTGCGGACTTTACTTGCTGCCAACGGGTGCGTATCCGCCGATCCTGTTCGTGATCAAAGGTGCGGCGGCTGTAGCGGGCCTCCACAAAGGCTTGGGTGAGTTGAGTCATCTCACGCTGCGCTTGGTCGAGGTGAGGTCCCAGAACAGCGTCGTATTCATTGGGGGTCTGGGCACGGCGGCGGGACAACCCTACACGGTCTGCACGCCGCAGGATACTGAGATAATAGTACAGAATACGTTCGCGGGGTGACATTGCGCCCAACCGGAAAAGGTTAAAGGGTGACTCTGGAGATTCCGGGCGCACCTGCCGCCGCAACCTACGCGGGAGACGTGCACTGACAGCCTCCATCAACCCCGTCAGACGACGCCAGAGAGCAGTCAAAAAGTCGCGTAAAAGGCGAACGGGTTTGAACGCAGTTAATGCTGTCAACAGCTCGGGACGATCGTGCAAGTAACTGCGAATCACATAGATCACCATCCCTAGTGCAGCGACCCAAAAGACAAGTGAGCGCAGTATCTCCCACCAATTGGGAGCAACGCTGCCAGTGGCCGGAGGGACGATCTCTGGAGAAAGTTGAGGCAGTTGAGGCATGGTTTCTGGAGAAGACTCGTCACCAAACAGCCAGGCGAACGGCAGAAAGAAAAGCCCAATGAGGAACGAAAGGAACATGCCAATCATCGTGACGATGTATCCGAGGATGTATATGAGCGTGGAAGCTACCTCTAACAAACTGAACGTATAGCTTGTTGGGAGCAAAAAGGCGATCAATGCGGCCAAACCGATAAAGATGAGACTGTAGCGTATCCAATGACTTGCCAGATCCTCTGCCACTTGGACCTTTTGCCCCTGCCACAGCCGATACAGCCTAGTAAAGTGCGATTGTCCCAACATGGTCAAACCCAGCAAAAAATAGAGCAGCACATTGAGCACCATTCCAGGCACCGATGGGTGACTCGTATCCAACAGAGTGGCAATGCCGAGCCGGGCAATTCCGGCAATGATCAACAGCACGACACCGCCTACAAAGAAGCGGTTGGCGAGACGTTCCTGGGGAAAAACGTAGAGCGGCGTGTGCTCGGGAGGTTCGCCGATCTGTTCCAGGTCTTTGGTCGTCTGGATGGATGCCAGCCAGGAGAAAAAAGCCAGCAAAAAGGCAACGCTGGTCTCGGGATCGAGGAAAATGCTTAATGGAGCATAAGGCCAAGCTCGGATATCCGCCATAATGTCGATCCACCGATCACCCACATAGCCGCCAATTTTGAGCAGGATGAAAATCATCGCAACCTCAATGACACGAAAGCGCATAACGTCGCTGCCCCGCATCTCTCTGGAGCGGATCAGGCGGTACGAGTAGTGAGCCTCCATCGCTGCCAGCACGCATCCTCCGACGAGAAGTATTCTGTTCAAGGCGGGGAAAAACAAGTTGACCAAATCCGCCAATGAAAGAGCGATACAGCCAACCATCACCCCAACCGCCAGCGGACGGAACACGTTCTCTCCCCACGCACTGCGCTGGTTCATCGCCACGCCTCCAGGTCCTGGTTTCTCCATAACCGGTGGACCGAGATACCGAGCAGGTCGGCCCGTTTTTGCAATTCGTCCGATGGGCGACTGGGTTGTATGAGGATCAGGGAAACCATCATTCCGACCCTCCGCAGGTAGATCATTGTGTCGAACAGGTCTCCACTTTCTTGCCCACTGATGACGACCAGCGTGGCTCCCCAAGACAGGTTAACGCTCTCCCGGCGTAGCAGATCGGCGAACGGTGTAACCGACGCGGTCTGCACCCGGGCCAACACCTCTAGTAAACCCATCAGGTGGGCGCGCTCGGAACGTGGCGGCAAGAAGAACCGCGTCTGCTGGTCTAGCAGCGGATCCCAGGCTTCGGTCGTCAGCCCAACCGCCAATCCCTCGCGAACGACGATATGGTTAGCAATAGAAGCTGCGGTGACGATGGCCAGTTCGGTGGCCGTATACTGTTGGCGACGTCCATAGTCGTCCGAGTTCAGATCGAGGCAGATGAGGGTTTCACGGGCGATAGATGGCTGGTATTGTTTCACCAGCAGCCGCCCGGTGCTGGCCGTGGCTGTCCAGTGAATGCGACGGGGCGAGTCGCCGCGCACATAATCCCGCACACCCCGCACGCGGGTTGGGTCTTCAAAGAGAGGGGAGCGAGCAGGCAAAGCTACCTGGGGGGAGTGCGTCGGCAAACCCAGTTGTTCAAGTGGGATCACCTGGGGGTAGACGATGATGTGTTCAGGCGCTGCCGTTGACTGGCGGCGATTCGTGATCCCCAATAGATCGCCAGTTTGCAGTGTCATCGGCCCGATGGTGTAATAGCCCCGCTGGCGACAGTTGAGGGTATAGTGAAATTGATACCGTTCGCGTGGGCTCAAGGTGGCTACCTCGTTGTAAAAAGGGGGGGCAATCAGGTCCACGGGCAACGACTCGTGCACTTCCAGCCAAGGGACGGGTAACCAGGTTTCGTTTTGCACGACGACGTTCACCGTCACTTGATCGCCCGGAAAAGCTCGGTCCGTAAAGCGTCGCTCGACACGCAAATGATCCGCCGTGCGCTGCGTCCACAGCCGTGACAATGCGTACACAGCAAAAAAGAGATAGGCGATGGTAAAGTAAAAATCGACGCGCAAGGCAGCGGCGATGATGAACAGGATCAATAAAAAGGGGGCGAAATAACGCATAACAAAGCCAAGTAAAACGTGATGCGTGACGGTCACGTTTCACGCATCACGCTTTAATTCTCCAATATCCAGATCGGTGCGTTCCAGGATTTCGGTCAGGATGGCCTCGGCGGTACGCCCGCGCAACTGGCTCTCTGGTTTGACGATCAGACGATGGGCAAGGGTGAGGGGAACCAACATTTTGACGTCGTCCGGGATGACATAATCGCGGGAGCGCAGTGCGGCCAGCGCCTGAGCAGTCTTGTAAAGGGCCAGCGACCCGCGCGGACTGGCCCCTAGCGCGACGTCGGGATAAGAACGAGTTGCGCGCACAATGTCCAGGATATACCGTTCCAGAGACTCGTCCACGTGGACGTCGGTGACGGTGTCGTGCAAATTCAACAGTTCGGAACCGTCCACTACCTGGCCAATGCTTTCGATCGGGTGCTGTTTGCGCAGATTGCGCAGCATGCGAGCCTCGCTGCCAACATCGGGATACCCCAGCGACAGGCGCATCAGAAAACGGTCAAGTTGGGCCTCGGGCAAGGGAAAGGTTCCCTCGTACTCGATGGGATTCTGGGTAGCCATCACCAGAAAGGGTGCGGGGAGCGGGCGGGTGACACCGTCCATCGTGACCTGCTGTTCTTGCATCGCTTCCAGCAGCGCGGCCTGGGTGCGGGGCGTGGCCCGGTTGATCTCGTCGGTCAGCAGCACGCTGCTAAAGACCGGGCCGGAGCGAAACTCGAAACTGCCACTCTTTTGGTTGAACACGCTCACGCCGGTAATGTCATTGGGCAGCAGATCGGGCGTGCATTGCAGCCGCTTAAAGCTGATACCCATGCTGGCAGCGATGGCGCGGGCCAGCATCGTCTTGCCGGTACCAGGTACGTCCTCAATGAGCACATGGCCCTGGCAAAGCAGAGCCACCATCATCAACTCGATCTGTTGTCGTTTGCCGACGATAACGGTTTCAACGTTACGTACGACGTGGCTGGCGAATTCGGTGATAGAGGGCACGTAGAGTTCTCCTTTCTCCTCTGCGATTGGTGTCATTAAAGGATACGCGTGACGTGATACGCAGTGACGTCGTGCTCTACGCCTTTGAGTTGCAGACCGGCAACGGGGGCGGCTTCTATCTGCCCTGTAATCAGATCATACGTGGCCTGGCTGATGAGCACCTGTCCGGCTGTGGCGGCACCACAAATGCGCGACCCCAGATTGGCGGCCCGCCCGATGACGGTATAATCCGTACGCCGGGCGCATCCCATCTCGCCGACGGTCAACTCACCGGTGGCAATGCCGACGCCAATGGGTGCTGCCTCAACTCCGTATGCTTGCCAGGTTTCCATCACCGCCTGGTGCGTGGTCTGCATCTCAAGACCCACCTGCACTGCTCGTAGGGCGTGGTCCGGTTGAGGGAAGGGGGCACTGAACAAAGCCATTACCTCGTCACCGACGAACTTGTCGAGTGTGCCCTCGTGTGACAGAATAACATCGGTCATTTGACCCAAATAGTCGTTGATGAATCCTACCAGTAGTTCGGGGTCAGTGTGCTCGGCCAGGGTGGTAGAGCCGCGTATGTCGGCGTAAAGCACGCTGATTATTGACCGCTCGCCTTCGAGAAAGTCCACGTCGGGGTTATCCAGTAACCGTTCCATCACGCGTGGGTCCACCGATCTGCCCAGCACTCGGCGCAACCGACGCCGCTCCAGGCTCTCAAAAATGGCAGTATCCATTTGGCTGCCAATGGCATTCAGCAACCGACGATCCTCACTTCGAAAATGTCGCGGGCCATATCCATTGACAACACCGAGTACGCCGATGATTTCATTATTCAGAATCAAGGGGATGCACAATACAGAGTGTATCACATCGCCCAGGTTGTCATAGCAAACCATCTCTACCTGTTGCAATGCTTTATTGGCGATCTGGTTCACCGTCTCATAGTGAGGGGATACTCGAAAAAGGTCGTCATTGGTCGTGGCTCGCAGTTCCAGTCGTTGCCCGGTCTTGTTATAGAGCATCACAAAGCCCATCTCGGCCTGGATGACGGCCCGCAACTCTTGCAACACTTTGTTCAACATTTCGTCAAAGGAGAAATGTTGATCGCGAATGCGGTCTATCCGGTAGATGGTCTCTAGCTCTTTGTTCCGTTGCTGGAGATCGTAATAGGCGTATCCCTGCATCACGGCTGAATCAATCTGACTTTCGGCGATTTTAAGCAGTGCTACATCGTCCGAATCAAAGGAGGCTAAAGAGCGAACGAGCAATACTGCTCCCAATCGTTTATCTTCCAGGACAATAGGAACAGCTGCCAAGTGTAGGTTGTCCGGCAGTTGAGCCAAGGCCGATTCTGGCAGCACTTGGTCGCCTTTCCAGATGACAATGTCATCGGCTTTGACGACTTTTTGAGCCAGTTCACGGGTAATGAATGGCTCCAACTGGCCAAACGGCTCGCTTCGGTCGTTGACGGCCTTTAACTCTAGCGTCCCCGTCTCGCGATCTGCCAGGCAAAGCAGACAGAGATCGGCCTGGAACTGATCGGTGAGCACGTTGGCGATGGCAGACAACATTGCGGATGGCTCGACCACCGTGTCGCGAATGTGATCAATGGCTAGAATCAAGTCGAGTTCTTTTTGTTTCTGATCAAGCAGGGTTTTCTCGTTCATAACAACCTCCTCTTTCTAGACTAATCCCATCATAAGTATAGCACAACAGTGATGGGGAGTAAAGCGCCTTGTTAAATTTTTCTGTTTTGAGCCAATGTGTCACCTTGTTTTTGCGCAAAGGTACAGGGTTTCTATTCCATTAACGCAAAGGTGGCACGTTTCTAATCGTTAATTGGGTCTGTTTTCGGTCCAAACTAGCCAAAATCTGGTATCATCAGAAAAATGCTTTAGACTTAGCTACACAAGGAGGATTCTGATGACTGTCGAG
>JAAEPW010000390.1 GCA_024232355.1 Chloroflexota bacterium
CGACTTGCTACTGGAATCACTTCTGGATCTGACATATTTGTTGTTTCTTTCTCGTTTTGAGACATCTTTTTCTCTCCTCATCTCTTTATTATACCCTAAATTATTGAGAGGAGTTGTCTCACTTATATTAGCACATAGGGAGATCGTAAGATTTTCCCTCCCGCCGAGCACGCCAGTTCCAGTAGTCTACCCATCCCGATATCAACCAGTCGTAGCGATTGTAGTCACGGTCAGGAAAGATTGGTTGTGATCTATAAGATGTCATATCTCCCGGATAGTCAAAATGAGCACGATAGTTGTGGGAAGAGGAAAATTGAGGGTTCGATACACTTGCACACGGACCTAGCCACCCTAACAAAAACAGTATCGTCGCAGGTGGTCCTCCTGATCTACCTTCAAAGTTTAGTTCGATCTTGTAGATAGCTCCTCTTGCCCTTTCGTTATCTTCATTCCCAAGGTCAGATATGATGTCAGGATCATACTCACCAAACGATCTTCCCCAGGACCAGTAGTATTGGCCCCAGGGAATGATTCCTCTGAGACCAAGAGGGTCTGTGAACTTGAGAGGGTTCCCTTGCACATACGTATAGCGATTGATACTTTGCGGCTGGGAGAAATTTGGCCCAATGGGGTCGGGGCTAGAGAGCCGTGCGGTTTGAGGCGCGTACCATCTTGCCCGCAAATAGTTGAACTCTGTGTAAGAATCCAACCACTCCCCCGTATACCCCAAACCACCCCGCGCCCTACCCACCTCCACCCCAAACGGCGTCCACTCGCGACTGCCGCTCACCGCGCCTACGTCGTCCGTGGTCTGGCGGATGGAACCCAGCGCATCGGGTAGGTAGTAGCCCCACGCACCGTTCGCAGACTGACCCAACGTGTCGTGGCCTACCAGGTACAGGTTATCGCCATCGGTGAGCATCTCCGGGATGCCAGAGGCCCAGTCCCACATAAAGCTGCTCGCATCGCCGTCCACGGATTGTGCCACACGTAGCCCTTGGGCGTTGTACGTGTACACCAGCGTAGTGGTCAAGCTCTCCGCTTGCACCATCCGCCCAGCGGCATTGTACGTGTATGTAAAAGTGCC
>JAAEPW010000391.1 GCA_024232355.1 Chloroflexota bacterium
ACTCTGGGGTTGCAGAGATAATTATTTTCCTCTGATCTCGCAACTGTTCCCGATTGTGATTTATTATCCATAATTCATTTTTTTTACCCACATTTTTAGCATCAATTTCTCATATGTGAGGTTACTCAACAGTCTTTAACGAGATGCAAGGCTATTATGGCAAGCAAGGCTATGTGGCCCAGTTTGAACGCCATCTGGACGAACGAGGGCAGCTACAGGATTTCAAGCAAGCATTTGAGAATGCGTCCGGCCTGGCGTGGGAAAGTGGACGGGAACAGGTGATCCTGGAAAAGGAGAATATCGCCGCTGCCTACGTTGCGGTTTCGGGCGCGTCTGGCGAAGCGGCGATGGGTATTCTGGACAAATACCGCGCCGATTACAAACTCTCTATCGAGGATTTTGCCGAACTGGTCAACGCCTATGTCGAAAAGCAGGGGGCAAACTTTCGCCTGAACTTTTTTGTGGACGAGGTAGGGCAATATATTGCGGACAATATCAAACTGATGACAAACTTACAGACCATCGCCGAAAGCCTGGCCACAAAGTGTCATGGGCGGGCCTGGATCATTGTCACCGCGCAAGAGGATATGAGCACGGTGCTGGGCGAGTTTGGAAAACAGCACAGTAATGATTTTACAAAGATCCAGGACCGGTTCAAAAATCGGATAAAGCTGACCAGCGCCAACGTGGATGAAGTGATTCAAAAACGGCTGTTGAAAAAGAACGACAGCGGTGAAACGTACCTGGCCCGGCTCTATGCCGAGGAAAAGAACAACTTTGGCACGCTGTTTGATTTTGCCGACGGGTCGGTGCGCTATCGAAATTTCCAAGATCAGCAGCATTTCGTCGACAGCTATCCTTTTATGCCCTATCAGTTCACCTTGTTCCAGTCGTCGATTGAAAATCTATCCAAACAAAATGCCTTTGAGGGACGGCACAGCTCGGTGGGCGAGCGCTCGATGCTGGGCGTTTTTCAGCAAGTGGTCATCGAGATCGCCGGCCAGGGTCTGGGACAATTGGCCACGTTCAACTTGATGTTTGAAGGGATTCGCACCGTGCTCAAGGCTCAAATTCAGCGCTCGATTTTAAACGCCGAACAACACATGTCCGATGAATTCGCGGTTCACGTGTTAAAGGCCCTCTTTTTGGTAAAGTATGTCAAGGAATTCAAGGCCACCCCCAGGAATATCCGAGTTCTGATGCACGACCGTTTTGATGGTGATCTGCCCGCGCTGCGGGAAAAAATTCAAGCGGCCCTGAATTTACTGGAACAGCAGACCTATATCCAGCGCAACGGCACAGAATACGAGTTTCTGACCGACGAAGAAAAAGACATAGAGCAAGAGATCAAGAATACGGATGTCGACGACGGCGATGTGCTCAATACCTTGCAGGACATCTTTTTTGCTGATATTGTGCGGGATCGCAGGATTCGCTACGATGTGACGGGGCAGGATTTTCCCTTTGGCAAAAAGCTGGATGATCGCTCGATTGGCCGCGAGCAGGAACTGGCCATTCATTTCATCACCCCCTTTCACGAGAATGCGGGCAATATTTCCCTGCTCCAGGCCAACTCGCTGGGCCGCGCCGAACTGACGATCGTTCTGCCTGTGGATGACCGCTTGATGCGGGACCTATCCTTGTACAAAAAGACGGCCAAGTACATTCGCCTGAATCATGCCACCACGCAGCAAGACACGGTGCGGCGGATTTTGAGCGACAAGGGCTTTCAAAACAAGACCCGTCTGGAGAATATCAGAACTCGGGCCGGTGATCTGATCAGTCAGGCCACCATTCTGGTATCGGGCGAGACATTCGAGGTCGGCAGCACCGACCCGCGCTCGCGCATTCTCCTGGGCTTTGCCGAACTGGTGGTCAAGACCTATTCCAACCTGGGCATGCTCAGGGGCATCAGTTACCACGAAAATGACGTTGCCCATTATCTGGATGTGACCCAGAATTCTTTGTGGAGCAGTGATGCCAGCGATTACACCGAGGCAGAAAGGGAAATGCTGACCTTTATCCAGTCGAATAACCGGGCCGGCATTCGGACTACCGTAAAGGGGTTGGAGACAAACTTTAGCAAGCGGCCTTATGGCTGGTATCTGGCTGCCATTCAGTGCGTGTTGGCCAAGCTCTGCGGGCGGGGCAAGATAGAGGCCCGTTCCGACGGCAACCTGTTGGAAGATCAAAGCCTGGAACGCGCCCTAAAAAACACCCACGGTTTCCCCAATGTGATCCTGGAACCCCAGATCGACTTTACCGCGTCGCAGGTGAGGGGTCTGAAGGATTTTTACAGCGATTTCTTCGATCACCCTCCCGCCACGACCGAAGCCCGAGCCTTGGGCAAGGAAACCGGTCAAGCCTTTCAAACGATGGTGAGCGAGTTGGATGTGTTGGCCGTTCAGGTGGGCCAGTATCCGTTTCTCGCGGCGCTGGATGAACCGGTCCAGACCCTGCGGGGCTTTACGGGTCAGCCTTATGCCTTTTTCCTGACCGAGTTGCGCCAACACGAGGACCAGTTGCTGGACCAGAAGGAAGCGGTTCTGGACCCGGTGCGCCGTTTTATGAGTGGCGCGAACAAGGACATTTATGACGAGGCCCGCCTGTTCATCCGGCGGCAAGAGCCAAACTTTACGACCCTGTCCAACGATCAACCCGACCAGTTGCGGACCATTCTGGCCGATCCCCTTTGCTACAAGGGGAACCAGATGAAGCAGGCCAAAAGCCTGGTGGATGGATTGCGAGTCGAAATCGAGGCCCTGGTGCAGCGAGAACAGGCCGGGGCCATTGAGGCCGCGACCCAATTGCAGGAGCGCATGCGCAGTATGGACGAGTATGCGGCGCTGCCCCCGGATAAACAGGCCCAACTCGACCCGCCCTTTGACACGTTTCGGCGTGTGGTGAAACAGCAGGCGCTGGTCGCCGTGATCCGTGACTCGGGGAACCGGTTCGAGCAGCAGGAATACGGGCGCTTGTTGACCCAAATATCAGCTTGGGCGCAGGCGGAACAGGATAGCGGCGAGACAAAAGTTGCCGAACCCCCGGTCGAATACGTGATCCAAAGCAAGCTGCACGTTCCCTTTACCAAACCTTACCTGGCTGATCAAGCCGACGTCGAGGCGTTTCTGGCCGAATTAAAAGCCGCAATGCTGGCAGCGATCGACGAGGGGAAGCGAATACAAATTTAATTCGGCACAAGTAGGGCGGTTTTGCTAACCGCCGTCGTGGGTTATAAACCCACTCTGAGCGCTAGCGTAAATGCCGGTAGCTAAAAATCAACAATCGTGTTATACTGATTGTACCAAATTTTGTACAAAAGGAGGTACGAAATGAGCACCCGAATAATGCCCATTAGCGATTTGCGGCGCAATGTGAGCCAGACCATCAAAGAAATTCAGCAACGAAACAATGCCGTTTACATCACCCAGCATGGCCGCCCGCAGGCGGTGCTGATAGGCTATGAACAGTACGAGCAATTGCTGGCCCAAGCCCAAGGGCGAACAGCGCCGGAGGCAGACCCGGAAGCCATTCGCAACGATCCCGAGATGATCGCCCTGGTTGAACGGATCAAAGCCACCCCGCCCAACCCGGCGACTATCCGGCCCGCCACCGGCTCGCTGGCCGAGGCATTGCAAAACGCGCCAGAGGACCCGGATTTTGACCTTGAAACCTGGACGCGGCAATGGAAAGCCATAGAAGCTGAAATGAAGGCGATTGATCGGGCCGATGACATTGCTGAGGGCCGTGGTTGATGGCCCAGTACCTGC
>JAAEPW010000392.1 GCA_024232355.1 Chloroflexota bacterium
CTGTGGGTATCCTGGAAGCGCGCGATCTGCTACGCGCACACGGCTACCAGGTCGATGATGATCCTGCGTCAATTCTGGTGAACCCCAAGCAAATCTGGGGCCGCCGGTCCGACCCCGATTTGGCAGTCAGGATCAGTGACCAGGAGTGGCCGGTGGAAGTGCAACGTGAGGTTGCGCAACGGCACACGGCAACGAAATGGACCAAGGTATTGAACCTCGCAGGCCGGGTGGTGTTGATCCTGTTCAACGAAGGCAAGCGCAAACGGCAGGTGAAAATCCTGGAGCAGGCGATCAAAAATGCCGAACTGCCCAGGGGCGAGATTCAGCTGATCAGCCTGGAGGCGATGGAAGCGAGATCGTGGGAATGGTCGCGTATTGTTTCCTCAGTTCAGCGATGAGATGGGCTATTCCACAGGAGATGCAGCACAAGAAAATGCTATGCCCGTGTCCATCTATGCAAAAAAATGGAAGGATTCTTTGCCATTATACACGCAACGAAATTGCTGTAGAAGCATTGTATACTCCATCACGATCGGCCGATCGTTGAGTTTCAGCCTGTACTTCCAATGGTACTACTGCTCCCCAGTCATCTTCGCTTGATCGTCACTCATTCCTCCTGTCCTAGCCACTCCCGTGCCCGTGCCAAATCCCACTCTGCGCCGATTTTAGCAAAGATGGACTCGGCACACTCCAGGTGAGCACGGTCGCCCAACCGCTGGCCCATTTCCGCATAGGTTATTCCCAATTCATAGTGTCGTTCCTGCTTTTCCGCCAGCACCAGGCTGCGCTGCCACCACTTTTGCGCGGCGGCAGGATAACCCCTCAGCCACTCGTATGTACCCTGCAAACGCATCGCTTCCGGCAAAGTGCTGCGAAACACTTTGCATTGTTTTAGTGTGATCTGACAAGCTCTTTGGGCCTTTTTCAACCAGTCAGATCTCTCAATGGTACCACTTTGCTCGGCGGCCGCTAGATAGACTCGAGCCAGACCAATGCAATAATTAACAACTCCGATTCCCGTTGTTCCTGTCGAACTATACTCGACGTAAACCTGCTGGCTTGCCTGTAGTGTAGATAGTGCTTGCTCCAATTCACCCTGACACAAGTGACATCCTCCCAATTGTCCCCCAGCCGATATCCGACTTGAATAATCTGGTATCGTCTCAGCCAGCTCAATGGACTCTTTTAGAACCTTGATCGCTTCGTCCAATTGCCCCAGGCAACGTAGAACCATTCCTTGCGCCCGTAGCCCCCAACATACCACTTGTAGGTCATCCCCCTCTTGTCCCAAGCGCACTACATCCTGGCTGTGTATCAGTGCCTGGGTCAAATTTCCATGATTGGCCAAGAAGTAAACTAACTGCGTTGTAGCAATCCCCCAACTGTGCAGATCACCCAATTCTCGGTTTATCCTGGACGAATGCTGGAAATACTCCACCGCCGCATTCGGCTTCCCTAGATACTGCTTGTGCGTGGCAAGATAGCCGTAAACTATGCCGAGTATGCGGGGATTCTGAATCTGCTCGGCAAGAGCCACAGCCCGACGGTTGTAGATCTCAGCAAGCCAGGAGACATGAATAATGTCCAGCATCAGACCGAGTACCCCACACCCCACACTAGCTGTGAAGGCAAACCCGCCACGTTCGGCAACATTCAACGATCTAATCGTGATCAGCGCAGTGTGTTTCAGATTTGTAAACATTGCTATCCATACCATAGGCCAGTATATGAGGCACTCTTCTTCCACTGCTGGACTGACTGGTCCACCTAACGATTTTAAGAACAGTTTTGGCAACATCCGGTGCCCGATCTGTTGTATGATCTCACGCAAGATCGCTAACCATACCCCCCAGCGCGACGTCGGAAACGGTCTGCCCAGACAGGCCAATCCCTGCTGAAAGTGATCGACCGCTTGCTGGTGTTTCCCTCGCCGAAACAACGCCTCGCCTATCTTGCGTTCCAGTGCCGCCTGCTCTACCGGGTCCCACTCGTCGCCAAAGGCATGCGTGTAGGCTGCCAGCGCTTGCTCGTAGTACGTCAGTGCCTCGGCGTCCGCCGCCACCCGTCCTGCCTGGTCGCCCGCCTTGAACAGGTACTCTTGTGCCTTTTCCCACTTTTCCGCCCGCGCGTAGTGGTAGGCCAGCAAACCATAGAACTCGTCCAGCCGGTCGGCGAACAACATTTCGATGGCCTGGCCCACCTGACCGTGCAGCTCGCGCCGCTTTTGCAACAAGATGCTCTCGTATGTCGCCTCCTGCGCCAGCGCGTGCTTGAAGATATACTCTAGTTCAGGTAAGCGTCGTTTTTCGCGGATGAATTCCACTGCTTGCAGTTCAACCATATGATGATCTAGTTGCCGATCCACCTCTGCGACGGCACGCAGCACCCGGTAGAAGAAACTGCGCCCGACGACGGATGCCGTCCGCAACGCTTGCTTGACGTCCTCGTCTAGCCGGTCCACGCGGGCCATAATCACTCCCTGGACCGTGTCTGGAATGGCAACAGTCTCGATCTGTGCTGTGGCCTGCCAGCGCCCGGTCGTCGGATCGTGCATCACCGCACCCGTGTCAATCAGCGTACGGATGATCTCTTCGAGAAAGAACGGGTTACCCTCTGCCTTGCGCACGATCATCTCACGCACGCGGGATGGAAGGTTCTCAATCATCAGCATATTGCGTACCAGTTGCGCACTATCCGTTTGGGACAAAGGAACAAGTTGGATCCTAGTATAGCGCTCAGGAAAATTCTGGTCTGCCACCTCCTGCAAGCGAACGACCGGTGTCTTGCGGTAAGGACGGCTGATACCGCAGATCAACAGAGGTGCTCGCTCGACCAATTGCAGCAAGTGTTCCAACAAAAGCGCCGAGGATTCGTCCGCCCAGTGCAAATCCTCAAAGATCAACACCACCGGTTGCTCCAGTGCCAGTCGCTCGAAGAAGCGGCGTGAGGTGAGAAAGATCTGATGGCCCATCGCCTCACCATCCAGATACTTGACTCGGTTCTCGAATTCGCCCCGCACACCCAAAGCAAGCAAGCTGGCCAGATAGGGCAACACTTCGGCTACTTTTTCAGGGAATAGAGTCGTTATCCTTCGCTCCAGTTTGGTCCAGGCTGTGTGCTCACTATCCTCCTCGGTAATGCCCGCATATCGCCTGATGATCTCTTGAAAAGGCCAATAGGGTACCATCACCAATTTTTCGCAAAATGGAGGCCAGTCAAGGGCAAGAAAGAGTCCAAAAAGCCTCCAGAGAGCGGGAATTGCAAATCGGGGACTGATTGGGCCCCAATTCGCTTTGTCAGGGGCTTGATTTCGAGATC
>JAAEPW010000393.1 GCA_024232355.1 Chloroflexota bacterium
ACTCCAGAGGGCTGGGCAGGTACCGCTTCAGGCGGCGAGCGTTCCATCTTTGCCCATCGCTCAGATGATAAGCATATCGCCCGAGCAGTTGGACGACATGCAGGGGTCTCCCGAGCAGGCTATGACCCTGAGGTGCCTGCGGGCGCCTCGTCGACACCAGATCTCCAACGGCAAAGTGGCCGCGGAGAGATACAGGGCGCGCCACAAGCAATTTTGGCTGTTCTTTGGGGACCGGGAAATCTAGGCGAAAGGGTCGCCCAAAGAACATTTCGGCTGGGCATTTTTGTCCAGATTTTGGGGGCATCGCACGAAATGCCTTTAGCAATTCGTGAATGCCGCCTTCCCACAGCGGCCCAGGCTGCAACACGAAACATGGCGGCTGAAAAGCGGTATTTTGAAAATGTTGCACACCATCTTTTTGTACCCAATTGAGGACCTCTACCAGGCTGTTTCCAGACGGATTACCGACGGCTGTGCAAATATGTTTGACGCCATGCAAATTCAGGAAGGTGGCAAATTTGGGTGAACTGAATTGCGGGCTGTTGTCTGTGACTAGCTGGTCTGGGTTCCCGCAACGAGAAAAAAGGTCCCCCAGCCAGCTAATCAATCTGACAGAACATATGTCCAACGTTAGCAAGCACTCAGGGTATTGAGAAGCATAGTCGACAATGGCGACTATATGACGCTGATGCTGCGGAGCATCGGTGAATGGTCCCACAATACTCATCCCAATTTTAGTCCCGCAAGCGTTCAGTTTGGGTACCGGCACCCCCGACATATCCCCAGGCGGTGGCGACTTTTCGCTGGACTGACGATTTTGGCACTGGGCCGCCAGCCCCTCCACCTGATTTGACAAGGATGGGCACCAAAAGGAATCGCGCAAAGGGCGTGTCA
>JAAEPW010000394.1 GCA_024232355.1 Chloroflexota bacterium
GATGAGGCGCGTGGGGGTCAGAAAACGCAGCGCGAGCCGCGAGCCGTGATGCGAACCGGCCCACTCGCACACTTGCTGGTGGGTGATGGGGATGTCGGGAACCTGGATCATTTGGCCGTTGGCCTGCATCACGGGTTGGCGATCGCCGGTCAAAGAATTTTCTGCCCACACTTCTTGGACGCTCAGCGTGCCCGGCCGCCAACGTCCGTCGGCTCGTTTCAGTTTGTGGCCGATTCCCGCACACGCAAATTCCTCCAGGGCCAGAGTGACGTGGGAAAAGAATTCCAGCGCGCGGGCATAGAGGGTGAGACCAAACTCGAATCGCTCGCCCGGCAGATAGCGGAAAAAAGTCCGGCCCCGCTTACCATCGACCGGGTGCTCGCATGCGCCTGGCAGTGGCGGCTGGACGGTGAAAGGACGCGGCACATCGCGACCGCGGCCGTTACTGGGTCTGAGCGTGCTCACGAGGGCGGCGACGGGACATGTGGTGCCCAGCGGACAGGCCGCGCACTCGGTCGCTGTTCGATGGATGCAGAACCGGTTCCGCAAGGCAGACAAGAAGGCGCCGCGGATGGCGGATCCTTGATGTTCATCCAGTTCTATGGTGGTCTGCACCTCGGCGACAAAGCGCAAACGGTGGGCGGTAAAAGCGTTCATTATCTTTCTCCTTGATCGAACATAGGGGCCATTGAATCACACACTATAACAATCCGTGCTGTTTCATCAGCGCATACACGAGCAAAGCCTGGGCACCAAGTACCATCACACCCTGGTTCTCTCCTGCGAGCCGGATCCCGCGTATGGTCCAGTCCAGCCAACTGTCTGTCAGTCTGTTCCAGTCCTGCTGCCGCACCAAAAGACCAATTCCGGCGGCATCGAGTGCCCATCGTCCGATTTGTGACAACTGCCCGTCACGAATGATGTCGAACGTCGCGAGTTTGCTCGAGTCCAAGAGGATGCCGTAGAGGGCATCTTTGTTAATGGGCGCCGCGATGCGCACGTCGACGTCTCCCAGTTTGCCATAGCCCACGACCCGCACAAAGGGTTCGCCGGTACCGGGCTTTTCTTGCAGCGAGGGAGCGATGGCCCGCGTGAGGATGTCCAGTGCCGCCACGTCGTACCAAGCGGCATCCGGCTCGCCCCGCCGTCCGGGCTCGATCACGTCGTACACGAGCAAACTAAGGCCGGATCCCCGAAAGGTGATGGCGTCGGCGATATCGTTGAGCCAGGTCGTTCGTTTACGGGGTTGCGCATTCGCCAGGGCCCGCAGCGCGCGCGTGACGAAAGGCAGGCCGTGTTCGGCGTGGATACGCTGGGCATATCCACGCACAAAGTCGAGCAAACCGTCCAGTGCCGATTTGAGATACACACGCTCCCGCTGAGTATATTGCTGCTGCAAGCCTTTGAACGCGATCAGCGCAGCCACCAACAACCCCATATCGGTCTGCGGGAACCAGGCATAAGTCAGCGCAGCGGGGTACAGGGTGCGCGCCAGACGTTGCAGCGCCACCCGATCCAACGGTTTCGAGGGCAGGCCGGTCGTCGCCTCGGGATAGCGGAGCAAATAGACCGTGCCTGACGTGTGGCGGCCCACTCGGCCCAGACGCTGCAAAAAACTCCCCGCGTTGCTGGCCTCAAAAATCAGGTAGCGGGATTTGAAATCGATGCCGACCTCGATGGCGCTGGTGCCAATGACGACCATTTTGCCCCGGAACTGGCGGTAGCGGCGGGACATCAAACCCCGGACAACGCCAATATCGTCTCGACTACCAAGGATCTCGGCCAGCAGATCCTCAAAAACCATTGCGGCCACGACCGAGTTAAAGATCACCACCAGCGGAACGTCCTCGTCGCTCTGGCGGTACTGGTGCAGTTGCCGCAAGCGGGGCAGCAGATCTATCGTCCGGTCCAGCGCGGTCTGTATCACATCTCCCTCGTTGCTGCAAACGTGCATCGTCACCTGTTTGGATGCCTGCGTTGATTGCACCACTGCCCGGCCCGCGGGGGGATCATAGCCGACCTGTTTCGGGTCAAAGAGCGCGTCCAGCAGCGAGGCCGTGGTCGTGTCCGGCGTGGCGCTGAGAAAGACGATGCGGTCGTGAAAGACGTTGTTGGTTTGAGCCCAGACGGCGATAAACAGGGCGTGCGCCAGTTCC
>JAAEPW010000395.1 GCA_024232355.1 Chloroflexota bacterium
AGCGTTTCCTCTTCTTCCCAACATAGCTCGGGAATCTGATGCAAGTGATGGCGAATATCTACTACCCAAGGCTGCATATCTTGTGCCATTTTGATTAGGGTGGCTGCTAGTTCAGGTGTCATTGTTTATATCCTTTCTCCAAATCTGTCTTGTGCTTTTATCAAGTCGCGCACTTTTTTCGGGGTCTACCGTCTCGGCCAGGGCTTTGTGTTCTCTGTTCGGTGACTTGCTGCCGTGGCCGGTGCTTTGTTTTCCGAAGTCAAATGGTTCTTTTTTGGTTTGTCGCGTTTTGCGAAATCCATAGGTTATTTATGGCTCTAGTGGGCTATTCGGGTCACAAAGGTGCGAAGTGTGTGGGGCTTGAAATGGTTCTGATATGGCTCCTCGTGATTGTTTCACTTCGCAAAATACAACATTTTGCGAAGTCTGTCGGGGGCCTCTCTGGAGGGCCTCCGGGGGCTGTTTTCTCGCTGAACGACGTGTTCCAGGCGATGTATTCCGGGTAATGCTTCCGCATTACCTAGGGCGGAATGCATCGCTCCTACTGATTATTTTTCTGTGGTGGTAGCGGTTTTGGCGTGGTTGATGACGGATTGTGCTCCTTTGTTGGCACTGGACTTGCGTTTGTACATTTGGCTGGTGCCTATGATTTGGTTGTTGGCGGCTTTGAGGACAAAGTAGGGTTGACCGGCTTTAGATGTGCGGTGTTCGATGTTTTCTGGTTGGGCATTTTTCTGGACGGATTCGATGCCGTTCGCGGCGCCTTGTTTGGTGGCGTAGCCTTCGCTGGAGAGGACGATCTCGCCGTTGGGGGCTTTGAGGCGGAAATAGTACTGGTCGCTGGCGGACTGGTATAGTTCGAATTTGCCGGGGCGGGGCTTTTTGTCGGGGGCCGACCATTTGAATTCGAGCTCGAGTTCTGTCTCGCCTTCCTCGTGTTCGTATTCGAGGAGGATTTCTACTTGGGGGGATAGGGAGATGGTGAGGTCGTCGAGTTGGATGGGGTCGGGGGTGTCGCTTTCTAGGACTTGAGCGATTTGGCGGAGTAGGGCGGCTGCCTGGGGTTTTTCTAGTTCTTTTTCGAGTTCCATTAGTTTTGTTCTCCTTGTGGTTTTGGCAAGGTTCAGAGACCTTGCTTTTTACTTGACTCGTGGGTAAGTATATTTGTTTTTGTGGGATGGGCAAATTTTGCGAAGTGTAAGCAAGGTGACGAGGAGCAGGGGAGCGGAGGAGGTGGGGAACGGTTGGTGGTTGGCTTGATCATCATGTTTCCTTATGAGGGCACGGGGACCGCGCCCCTACGGTGTGGTGCCTTGTGAAGTGGGTGGAAGAAGGAGGCGGTTTTCGATGGCGGCGCGGTCGGTGACGACGGCGAGGTTGAGGCATTGGACGAGGAGTTCGGCGGCGTAAAAGTAGCGATCAAGGCGTTGTGTTTGTTCTCGGGTAAAGTTCCAGTTGTGGCCGATGTCACGGTGTTCGATCATAATCTCTTGAAGGCGATTTGCAAAGGTAGACCAGTCTTTGGCAGATGCCCCCGCGGCAGGTGGCGCAAGCGCGGAAAGCGCCTGGTACAGGGCGTTCAGACCAAGTTTCTGGGCGCGGTCGAGGGCGCGGTCGATGTCGAGGGCGCGGGCGAGGACGTAGTCGAGGTCAAGGTCGAGGTCTCGGGTGAGATCGCGGGCAGTGTCGGTGACAAGGGCAAAGTCGCAGACATGGGCAAAGGCGAGGATGTCTTCGAGGGTTTCATTAAGGATTATTTTGTTTTCAAGGGCAAACTTGCGGAGAATGTCGGCCTCGATTATTTGGGCGATCCGGAGGCGTTTCATATGGTTGCGGATACTGTCGTGGTCGAGGGTGTAATTGAGGTCAAAGTCACTGGCGAGGATGATAAAACAGTAGTAGCTCCTGATGGCAGCGGGTTTGTAGTTAGTCTCTACAGTGGAGGCTTTGCGGGCGGCCCAAGAGAGGAAGGCGACGAGTTTTTGATCATTCTCAACCAAGCTGTCGAGAGCATGGAGAAAGTGGTCGAAGAAAGAATCAGCGTTGGCGATGTGGGAGGCAGTGAGGAGGATGACTTGGCGCCAGCGGTCGTCGTGGGCGTGGGCGAGGAGGCTGGGTAGGGTGTCTTTGTCGACGTTGGCAACGACGTGCCTGGCGGCAAAGTACTCTTGGAGCAGTTGGTGGTAGAAGCGCACGGGCGCGTCATCTGTGCCGGATGTGTCCGACGCATTGAGTAGGGTGGTACTGGCCGCTAGATAAAGCAGCCTCTTGGGGTCGCAGTCAGGCACTGCTTGAGCAAGACGGGCCAGTGCCCACTGACGATCAATCGCTGTGCCGTATTCTTGTTCGGATTGTATGGCGTAGGCGAGGGCTGCCAAAGCGTGGATCTGGCGCTCGGCGTCTACCCACTCTGCCGGATGGCGCTTTTTCTCTCGCTCCAGCAATGTGTCCACGAAGGCAGCGAACAGGTGAGCGCGGTTGTCTGGCAGCTCACCACCGGCACCGGCGTAGATTTGAGCAGTCATCAATAGCAGGTAGGGATTGCGTCCCATCTCTAGCAATGGTGGCGGCTTTTCCCAAGACTTCCTTGTACCGCCTATAGTTGAGAACAATCGCTCACCGACGGTCTGGCCCAAGTAGTTGTGCAAAAAGTCTCGGATGCGAGTTTCATCCAAGGGAGACACTTGGATATTTTGCAGTTTCTTCAGCCTTTCCGTATAGTCCAACACCCGGCAGGTGACGATCACGGCACCGTTGGGATAGCGTTCGAGCACGGTGCGGATGCGGTTGACGCGGTCGGCGTAGTTGGCCTGGGGCATCTCGTTGAGGCCGTCGAGGAGGAGGATGAGGCGTCCGGAGGTGAGGTAGGTGTATAGGTGAGGGGTGAGGGGCCCCAGGTGGCGGGCGAGGTATGTTTCAAAAGAATCGCCGCCGGTGTAGGCACCAAGGGAGGCCAGTAGTGGGAGAGGGGCTTGAGGATCGGTTTTGGCTGCGTGGGCGTAATCGTAGACGAGTCGCCAGAGGGTGGTGGTTTTGCCGCTGCCGGGGTCGCCGAGGAGGATGATGCGGCGGTGTTCGGTGACGGCGGTTCGTAGGTCGTCGACCGGCTCGCGGCTTATCTCGGTGTCTGGGCCGTAGTCGTGCTCGATGAGTTTTTCGAAGCCGGGTGGGATGAAGGGCATTGGCAGGTCGAGGCGGGGGCCGTCTTTGACAGCGGCGCGTACCTCGGCGATACCGGCCAGGGGGGTGTAGTGATCGAGCCAGTAGTTGTAGCGGGTGAGGAGGTTGTCCAGGTAGGCGAGTTCTTGGGCGCGGAGAGGGTCTTCTGGCGGCGCGATAGGCGGTTGTAGTTCTAGTTTCTCTGGACACAGGTCGCATAGCGTCTTGGCAGGGATGGCGAAGGCTACGTCATCAAGTCGGGCCAGGTCATCGGGCACGGCGACTGAGGTTACCATCCCGATGACTTGTCCGGTGGATTCTTCCCATTCGGCAAGTTCAGGGCAGGCCCACACCGGGGCGCCGCTAAAGCCTGCTGTGATTTGGGTTGAGCGCAGTTGCAGCCGTGGTTGGCCGGTTTCTGTGACTGTACCGACGAGTTCTCCTGTTCCGAACAGGCCGTCGACGTCTCCTATGTTGGGATAGCCAAAGGCCCGGATTGGCGCTCCATCGCGGGCTGTTGACAGGGTGGCGGGGGTGATGTTCGAGGGGAGGGGGGATGACAGGCGCAGGAAGGCTACGTCGGCGGCTTGGTGGTAGCCGTCGGGCAGGACTTGGGCATTGATTGGCGTGTTTCCGGTTCGGAGGGTGAGGCGGATCTGGTCACCGGGGGTAGATCCGCAGGCGTCGACGACGTGGGCACAGGTGACGGCTATGGCGGGGGTGAGGATGAAGCCGGTGCCCTGGGGGTGGCCGGTGGGAGTTTCTACACGGACGGTGTAGGTTTCGATTTTTGGGTTGGTCATTTTTCAATAGGATCGGCGGATTTTTGATCACTCCAGATTCAGTGTCAGCAGATGATTCAAGATTTGTTTATTGCTCAGATCGTGTAGGCAGTTGGTGTCTGGCCTTGACTGTATGATAAAGCGGTGGGGTCAGTTGAGGGCGATTCCATCAACTGGTCATTTTGGCTTTGATTTCTCCAAGCTGCTTCCCTTTGGGCATTATAAACAAACAATCGCCATTACTGCGTTTCTCCCACAACTCCCCGACTGCCCTCTTTCTCTTTGAGTCGTCATTGCTCCAACGATCTTGGCCCTTGTATTCTACCACGAGATGCCGTCCATCGTGCAGCCGACAAACAAAGTCTGGATAAAACTTGTCCTCATACGTTTGGAGCCAAAAGGATTTGGAGCCGCGCGCCGGATTGCGTACCCAGAATTCTATCTCTGTCTGCACGTCAATAAACTGCGCGCATTGCTCTTCTTCTCCGCTGTCGAACGTACCCACCAGTTTATAGTAGTGCTTTTGAAAGGAATAACGACCTCGATAGGGTGGACTTGGATACCGTTGTGGATCATAAGTAAAGCAACATTCCGGTGTCACTATCAACGGGGAAGTGTCCAAATCGAGGAAAGGCTGGTACGCTTCCTCGCGGGCGGTATAGAGGTGAGCCTCGATCTTTGTGATGACAGCAGCACGCAGGCGATATTTATCGTGTACCAGTTGGGCAAGTGCAAAGCATCGTTCATCGAGCAGTTTTTGCACCAGGTTGTACAGAAACGCGCTTGATTCAGAGTGGGTGATCGTGTGATGGCGCGGAATCGCGTGGTCCAGCCAATGAACCAGTTCGACTATTGTCCATCCCCGGTCAGAAGCCAACAAGCGCATTTGCTGGTGCAGCTCGGTCAAAAACTCGACGCTGAGTCGCCTGTCTTGTGCTATATCAATTTGTGCTTGTTGCGCTTGCGGGCCTATACTGGGAAACTCTTGTTCGGTCAGTGTGGCATCACGTTGAGACAAATCCAGCATGCGCTGAAAGTGCGTTTGCTCGAACGGTTCTAATGGCAGTTCGCCTTGCTGATAAGCCAACACAGGGATGCTAAACTCGATACCCCGTTCTGCCGGGGAGCGTGGGTCGTGCAGAGCTAGAGATTCCTCGAACGCTTGATCGACCGCTTGCAGACCCTCGTCAGTGTTAAAACATTGTTCGAGAGCGGCCCGGTCTTGGTCATCCATTGGCCCGGTGAATATGACCGCTCCGTCCACGCCAACGTTGATCTTGTTTGCAGTTTCGGGCGGCAACTGGTCCAGTTGCGGCTGTGCTGCGACGACGGCAATGGTCACCGTGTGGGGCTTTTTGGTGAACAAGGGTAATTCGTCCAAACCAAACGCTAGTTGTTCAGACGGGATGATCATTTCCTGGGCCTCAATGCGGTCAAAGCCGTTCTGTACCAACCCATCCACTAGGTTTTGGGCCACGACAGCAAAATTGGCCGAGGCTGCATAGGCATACGCTTGGTTCAGCACCTCGTGTTGCTTGCGCTTTGTGTGCGGCAGGCGCATCACGCGCCCCAAGATTTGCTCTATGGCTGTGCTAGAACGCATCTCGGTCACAGAACAAAGAATGTAGGCAAAGGGACAGTCCCAGCCTTCGCGCAAAGCCTGGACGGTGATAATGTACCGGATGGGGCATTTTGGGTCAAGCACATCGACACCGTCTAGCTCTCTATCGCTGCCGGTGGCACGTGCAATCTGCGCCTTTGGAATCCTGAAATCATCGAGCAAGCACTGCTCTACCACATCTATGGTGATGGCGTCTTTGCCGCGCCGAGGTTGCGCCTGCAAGAGCATGATCGGGCGAATGTACTCGCCCGTGGCTTTGCCTTCGACCTGAGCGCAGGCGTCCAACTGGTCCAACTTGGCGATGGCGTCAGTCAATAGCTCTCGCCAATTGAGGCGCGTCTCCAGGAGGATCGGCATTTTTATCATATCCTCGGCCTTGAGTTCGGCGGCGGAGACGCTGTACAGTACGTTGCTGGGGCTCTTGTCACTGTCTGGCGTGGCCGTAAACTCAATGATGCAAGAGGGATGAAAGCGGGCCAGCGTGGCAAAAGACAGTTCGGTGCGGGCGTTGTGGGCCTCGTCCACGATGACCACCGGGCGGTGTAACTTTAGCACGTTGGCGAGGGAATATATAGGCGTTCCGTCCTCACGCTTTTCCAGTTCGGCCAACGCTTCGGGCCGGTAGCCGGAGAAATGGTCCATCAATGCTCCGGACGATTCGTACACCTTGCGCCCCTCGGTCTCTTCGATACGGAATGCCTGGATGGTGGAAACAATGATCGTAGTACTGATGCTGAGCATGGATGGGGTAACATAGCGCGCTTCAGATATGTCCATAATGGTGACCGCGCCTAGCGTTTCTTCCAGAGCGCGGCGGTAAGGATGCTGACGGTTCCTGAGCGCGTTGAGCGTCTGCTCGCGGATGGCGTTGGAAGGGACCAGCCATAGCACGACGCTTTCGTCGGTTTGCAACAGGTCTTTGGCGGCAATGTGGATGGCGTGGCAGGCGACGAACGTCTTGCCGCCTCCGGTGGGGAGGCGCAAACAGACGTAAGGCAAACCTTGCAACTCTGGAACAGGGCGGTAGGGGACGCCCCGGCCAAAGGTGTTCAGGGTATGCTGGTAAAAGGCAAGGTTGGCCGCATCGGGGCTACCCGTCTGATCGAGTTGCACACAGGTCTGAAAGTAGGCACGCAGCGCGTCCAGTGCGTATTGTTGATATTCACGGAGTTCAAACATTCGTACCCGTTCATATGGGGTAGTATGAGAAGCGAATGGGGTCTCTCTGATTGCTTCCAGTACATCTCTCCAAGAAACCGATGGTCGTAGCACGTTACCCTGGCGAATAGGCGGATAGTTATAAGCCACGAACCGCCAAGCTTTCTGACTAACTGGATCCAAGGATTCAAAAGTAGTAATCGAAATGACCTGATATTTGCCATTGCCAAGGCTGCGAATCTCCGACAGAACTAGCGAATCAGCCACTTTTTCAGGCAAGCCTAGCAACAAGTGCATACTATTTCCCAAAGCTACACTAACAAGCGACACTTGATCCCTAGTCGCCTTACCCTCTATGACAATCTTCTCCAGGAACTCGGATACATCTTGCAACAGATCTTGATCTACAGTGATTTGCACTTTTATGCTGGGCAAGCATTTAGGCAATTTGGCCAATAGCTGCGTCAAATCATCATCACGCCGTAGTCTTAGCATCTCGGTCACCAAACAACTAAGTTGATCCCTGCGCTCAAAGTAACCGACTAACTCACGAGCAAGATCAGATTTCGTCTCATGAGCGAGTAATTGATAGTCACCACCAAGATCGAAAGCCAAATCTTTTAGCTCACCGATACTGAAGCGATCCACTAAAAAACGTCTCAGTCTAGCCCTCTTAACAGGTTCTAGTACTACTACCACAGTTTTTCTCCTTGGCTGTAGGCCTGAGGCAACAACTTGCCTGGGGAAGTGTTGAACGGGATGGCCCAATCTAGTTTGCCCACCCGGTAGTAGGCTGCATCCGTATGAACGATTACAAACATTTCAGGACACCTTGATTTCGTAGGGTATCTGCCGAAAGGTGACGTTCATCCGCCGTAGATGGGCCGGACTGAGCAGGCTGCCGTTGCCATAGACGACTTTGGGGCCATCGTGCGGCGGCAAGTCTGCCAGCAGCATGGGAGTAAGGATGTTACCTCCAGAGGGACTTTTATCGTCCAGAACACCGTTGTACAGCAAATAGACGGCGACGCCGTTAGCGACGCCGAGCAGAGGTGTGTCTGGCGTGCTACCGGGGGGCAGCGGTTCGCCTGTTTCGGTGAAAAAGACGTGGTGGGCCAGGTCGGCAAAGTCCACCTCGCCCCGGATTTGGCCTTGGGCGTCGAATAGGGTTGTGCCTAGTTCGCAGAAGCGAAAGCCGCCGCCCAGCCCTTCTTCTTGGTTGGCCTTGTCCCGCTGCCCTTTCCATTCATAGCCCCCGATGACACGCTTGAGTCGCTCAGACGTGATGATACGGGCGATTTCCGTTTCCATCTCGACCAAGATGAAATGCCGGTTACCATCATCCTCTTGATTGAGCTTCAACACAGCGTGGCCCGTGGTGCCACTACCGGCGAAGGAATCTAGAATAATGTCATCGCCAGAAGTGGACATTTGTATAAGAAGTTTTATTAACTCGCTCGGTTTGGGAAAACTAAATGCCTTTCCATTTCCAAACAGCCGTTTAACCTCCAAAGTGCCTCGCTGGGTATATATGCCATCTATGATCGAGTAAGGTTTGCGTCTACGTTCTTCCCCATCCTCATTTCGCAAGTATTGCTTGTATGAAACAGTCCATTTGCCTTTGCTTTTTCTAATGACAAGCTCATCGTCATCAAGCGCTGTGAACGTTCGCTCTCTAGACCATTGCCATTGTTTCTCAGGCCAAATGTCTTGACCTTTATATTGAATTGGATATCGAAGATTGGGACGATCATCCATGCTGGTTGTTGCCAAAGGCTGAAGCCGATAAGGTCCCCTACGCTCGAATTTATCGTCCTTGTACCGGTAGTATTTCAAGATTTTCTCGTCAGGGGGTAGCTCTAGAGGGGGAATTTGCTTAATATCTCGTGCGTAGCAAACGATGTACTCGTGTAGATTGACGATGTATTTGGACTTCTGACCACCACCATAGCTCTTTTTCCAAACTATTGTCTCAACGTGATTTGAGCGTCCAAATAACTCCTCTAGCATTAATTCCGCATACCGATGTTCGTTTTCATCCACACTGACAAAAATGAGTCCGTCCTTACGCAAGAACTTCCGCAGCAACACCAGGCGCGGATACATCATACACAGCCACTTATCATGGCGTGAGAGGTCCTCCGCTTCCTTGCCTACCACTTGCCCCAGCCAATCTCGGATTTCGGGGCTGTTCACATTGTCATTATACACCCAGTTCTCGTTGCCGGTGTTGTAAGGCGGGTCAATATAGATGCACTTGACCTTGCCCGCGTAATAAGGCAGCAGGGCTTTGAGCGCCAGTAGATTGTCCCCTTGGACCAGGATATTGCCGTTGCCCGCCTCACCGACAGAGAGATCGGGGTTGCAGCGCAAGAGGTGAAAGGGGACCTGTTTGTGGTGTTCGACGACGGCTTGTTTGCCAATCCAGTTTAGAGTGGGCATAGAGAGAACCTGGCCTTTGAGTAAATCAGTGTGATGGTGTATGTTTATTGGGTCGTGCGAAACTCGTGTCTTGATTATATTCTATTCGTTGCTCTTTACACAAATGCCCGAGATGTAGTTGCCAACGCCTCGTTTCAGGTGATCCAAGCGGAAAATATGATGGTGCAGGATGTGGTTTATCGCTTGGATGACGCAGCCCGCCACCACCTGTCCCGGATCTTACACATCTTCCAAATTAGCTGACGTTGACCAAAGCGTGGATTTGTGCAATCAATTTGCGTCGCTCCTCGTCACTCGGCTTTTTGATCAGCAGAAGGACCTCGTACTCTTCCATGGTCATATGGTCTGGATTGAGAGCTTGACGAACCCACTCTGGGAAGAAGTAGAGGATTGGCTTATCAAGAGCAGCAGCCGAGTAGGTTAGCTCACTCGTACTGACCTCCTTTTCTCCGCTCTCGAAAGCAGAAGGTGTTTTCTGGCTAGTGTATGCCTTTTGCGCGAGTTCTGTCGGGGTCATTTCCGATTCGAACCGGGTTTGTTGGATGAGATGCCCCATTCCCATTGAAATTTGTTTGCAAGGTCCTTTGTCTGGGAATCGTTCTGCTAATTCACCTAGCATTTTGATAGCCCCTTGAACTGGATGCATAGTTGTGTGTAATGCTTTCCTACCAACTGATGTGATCTGAATCAATGCCTATCTTCTGATTTCATACTACTTGCAGCATCGAGGAAACGTTGAAAGTCTCCGCGACCTCTTATACGTGCTTGCTCTATTTCATCAAACCCAACAGCCAACCGAAAGTGATCCTGATTTCCACCGCGGCGTGGCACTTGCTCCAAAACACCGTATTCCAACAATTGGGGTAACACAGAATCAAGAAAGTAAGAGGAAGTCTTTCCAAATCGCACCCTAAGCACACTCTCACTAATGGTAGTAGCTCTTTGAAACAGTCTTACAGCCCGTCCAGCCATCCGAACTTCATTGCTTTCTATGAAAAGATCACTTTTTTGTACTTCTGGCAACTCGACACTATCTATTATCGTAATGCCATGTTGTTCCAAAATCTGTCTTTTCTGATTTGGGTCAAAGTATTGCTGTTCGGACTCGTCACCATCTTCAAAAACAGAAATGCTATGTGGGAGACTTTCCCGATCCATTTGCACATCATAGGTTTCTCCCGATCTTAGTTCAAAGTGCAAGACTTCACATTGCTGGAATGTTACGAGCTTTAGATCTGCTCCCTGAAGACTTGTTCTTTCGAAAATACAATCTTTAAAATCTATTCTGGATAGTTGTATGTTCTCTAGCATGTCGGCTCCAAAATAAAGGTGGTGAAGATTAATTGCGCTCTCTGATTCACATATAGATGACAGTTTAATTGCCAACTGTCCAGTATTCTCTCTAACATAAGAGGTTCTTGTACCCACTTCAGCTATTACGCATAAATCTCTAATAACATCACAATGCAATGCAATATCACTTGGAACCTTTGCTGCCGCGACCCGTACTGTCATATCAGAAAGTGACCCAATTTCGAGCACTGTACGGATTTCATTTAGATCTCGTTCACCAGTCAGAAGTAGCGCAAGTCTCCGGCCAAGATAAAAGTTCTTAAAATCCTCATGATCAAACTGGTATAATGACGTTCCTTCTACCCGATGCAGAAGAGCATGTTGTTTTATCCTTTCTTTCGCTTGTCGAACAATATTTGCTGGTCGCCTTAGTTGATCTGCCACCACTAATTCAGTCATCAATTCCAATATATCACTACCTAGCGCGTCAGTACCCACACGCCACATCTCCTCTGCAATCGCCATCAGAAGAGTATGATGATCTTCAACAGTGAGCAAAGGTCTTGCTGGGGTCTCGACTCCAATCCACTTCTCATTTACCTCACGCTCAAGTAAAGTGGAAACAAATTCATCAAAATACTCCTCGCCGGTTGTTTGGCTCAAACGATTAACAAGACCAATCCGATCATTAGTTTTATGGTACTCGGATATCAATCGTCGTGCCAAGACAGCCCGCGTCAACAAAGGATGAAATTCGCCAAGTTTTGTTTCGATTGTGCTGTATAAATTTTTGGCTTCTGAGTCATTTGTAATTCCAGTTACAGAACAAAGTTGAAAGAATTGGTCACGCGACCAACGGCGCAAAGATATTTCTGCAAACGCTACATCATTACTTCCTAAACTTTGGCGCAGTCTAGCTTGTGCCTTGAAGTCTTTGTAATCATAGTATGCTTTACGCGCTGCTATTAAGAGTCGGCCCTTGGAATCCAATTTAGAAACAAGGCTACCAAGTGAAGAAACCGCATCCCCAGCTTTTGTGGCGACCAATAGCTCCTCAAATCCGTCAAGTGCCAAGACCAAACAGTTGAGTTTTACGAGTTCAATTACGCTATCATAGTAGTAAAATGGAAACCGAAGACGATTAGCCAAACCCCCAATGATAAGGTCATCCAAACGTATAAAAGGCTGCCCCCCTAAAGCAACGGGCAGGAGAAGCCAATCTGTTTCCCGTGCCAAATATTTTTCCGCTTGGCTGCGGGCCATAGCTTGAATTAAACTGGTTTTACCTTCACCAGCATCCGAGGTTAGATAAATCACGTTTGTCATACCGGCTGGAAGGTCACTGACAAACTTACCGAGAGAGGCACCAACATCGGCTGTTCGGTTCGGTTCAGCATTTGGTGAACTATCAAGTACATCGACCATAGTACCGGTCACTGGTATGAGCAAATCATCTTTCTTGAAGTAGTCAAGAATTCGCCGTGCCAAAGTATTGAACCGGCCAAGCCTTTGGACGATCCATTGACCTGCCAGAATCGGATTATTTTCTCCCTCAACACAGTACAACACACCTTCGCGGGTCTGAAAGGAAACCTCAAAAATTTCATCACGAATTTGGGCAATTAGTACTCCTTGACTATAATCAACATCTTGAGGCGCATCTGCAAAACTTGCTACGATTCTCTCAAATGTTCGTATCTCCACTTCTCTCCTCCTAAATTGTGATTTCAGTATACATAATATTGACGAGATGGCTATAATATGTAGGAGTATGATGATTAGACTTTGCTTGAACATGAATAAGGGATTTATTCTTTTTGATAAGAGCTTGCTGTATTGCAGGCCACAAATCCTCGTCACTTGTAACAACAACAGTTAGGTTATGCGATTGAGTCTCGGCAAGATACAGAAGATCAGAAGCAAGCATTACATCAACTAATTTCTGTTCTTTTTTGACTATAATATCTTGAATGGTGACGCTACAACCTGGCTCTGGACACTTGCCTTTCTTGGACAGGGCTTCCAAGTGGCGCAGCCCACAATCTCCTTGGGAACAACCTAAAGATTTGGGTGACTTGACCCGTAATCTTGGACGCGCCCGCTCCCGAAAAGTATGTAAGAGATTGTTGGTTGGATCAATCAGAAGCGCACGAGCAAGTGTGGCCTGCAATACCAAAGGTTTCACAGTTTTGGCAGGTGGTATTGGGCGAAAAACATATGGAAAATTATTTGTCAACTGTAGTGACAAATCTTGTGCATACTTGGTCATTGAGGTTTGATTGTACCAGCCACCATAAAGTCGGAACATCAGACCTCGCGGTAAATCAGGCACATGCTTACAAAGTTTAGATGTAATTCGTTCTAAGGCGTACTTTGCACCTTTTACACGAATATTCCTATCTATGTTGTCGTAATCGACCAATACGTACATCATAACCTTTCATGATCCTCCATCTCGTTATTTAATGCCCCCTTTCTAGCTATTTTCTGGTAATACATCACTCAATAGGTAAAGTTCACTCTACTGAACAAAAGATCTGAAAGCGAAAGCACCAAGTTTCCTTTCGATGACTAATCATATGATAGTGGTCCTTATGAAAGTTAAGAAAACAACCAAGTAACCAAGGTAACCCCTATATGTGGCGAAAATGGGATAAGACTACCGTTTACGGTCATATGTACGGGCGTTTTACTATCGCGGACAAGCCTCCGGTGGCATCTCGTTGTTACCCAAATATATTCTCAAGGTTCATAATGACCACTATCATACCTTTAGAGTGATTGGCAAATAAACAAAAATACATACGTGTAGTTTAGCGGTAGGTGGGTGGCTTGTCCAATAGCAAGCAGTTTACCTTGTAGCGAACTTAATGCCATTACGAAGATACCAGGATGCCCATCCATCTTGATCGTAGCCTCAGAGCTTTATGTATTGTAGCACATATGAGCGGGGGGAACAAGAATGGTGACAGAGCGGGGTGTTGAGGAGAAGGTTTGGTCACCATTTGGGGTTGGAGGAGCGGAGGGGGGGGATCACCGAAGGATGTGACCCACGACGGCGCGTTCGGCGGTGTCGTCTACGATGATGGCTTGGCCGGGGTCGCGGATGCCTTTGAGGATGGCGCCGAGGTCGCGGGCGTAGGTGGAGGCTAGGTTGCCGACGGCTTTGACGTCGGCGACGAGGGTGAGGCGGTGGATGATGAGGATGTCGGCTTGGGAGAGGGTGTCGGCGGGGAGGGCGGTGGGGCGCTGGGTGGCGAGGATGAGGCTGAGGCCGTAGTTGCGGCCTTCGCGCGCCCAGCGTTCGACGGGCCGGGCGGCGAGGGCTGGGGAGCGGGCGAAATTGTGGGCTTCGTCGATGATGAGGATGGGATTTCTCCCCCCCTCAGTCCCCCCCGCTGGGGGGGAGGTGTGGGCGGGTTGGGCGGCTCGAGTATGTCGAGCGGCTTGCGCTTGGGCGAAGAGGCGGGAGACTAGGAGGGATACGGTTAGGTTTCGGAGGGAGTTGGGGCCGGGGTCGAGGCTGGAGAGGTCGATGAGGTGGAGGCCGGGGGTGAAGGTTTCGGCTAGGTTCTGGTAGCCGTGTTGACGAAAGATGCCCCAATCGTGGTGGGCGGCTTCTAGGCGGTTGGCGATGGCTTGTTTGGTGGATTCGTTGGCACGGTCGTCGTTTTCGATTTGGGTGATCAGGTCGGGGATGAGGTACCCCCCTCCGGCTCCCCCCTGGGAGGGGGGAGAGGTGAGTCGGCGGGCTTGGCGGAGGGCGCGGGACAGTAGGATGCCGCCGGGCTTGGAGAGTGAGAGGTTGAAGAGGGCGAGCCAGGCGTCGGTGGAGAGGTCGGAGGGGTTGAGGAGGAGTTGTGACGTGGAGGGCGACGCATTCCGGGTAATGCGGGACGATGCATTCCCAGGGACGCTCACTATGGTGGGAGCAGCTGACGTGGTGGGGGATGGGGTTTGTTGAGGTGTTTCTGGAACGGGATGCGTCGCCCGTACAAGTGTGAGGAGGGCGCCGATGGGGTCTATGGCTATGACGGTGGCTCCGGCTTTGGCGGCGGCTGTGGCCAGGCGATGTAGGGTGGTGGTTTTGCCGCTGCCGCGTTTGCCGGTGACGAATATGGCGCGGGGGCGGGAGAGGTCTAGGGTGATGGTGGCGTGGGAGCGGGCGTCGCGGGCGAGGGCGATTGGGGCAATCGCTTGGATTTGGTTGGGCTTGGAGGGCATTCCATTTTCTCCCGGATGTTTCTTGCCACGAATTACACGAATTGCACAAATTTGCAGCCTTCTTTCAACGCCAAGACGCCAAGAAAGCAATCCGCATCGCGGGAAATTTGCAACTTGGCCTGCTCCTCTGGCTATGCTTTGAGGTACTTGGCGTTGCCTCTTGCCCAACCACAGTATAGATCAATGCCTTGTGTGTGTTTAGCAGAGACCAATTGATTTGGTTCTGCTGTAACATCAAACAGGTTCAGGAACGCTTGATAGTCTTCAAACCCTTCCTCATTTTGACTGAACGAATGCACCAGCATCACTGCGCTTTTCGCGTTGAATTTCTGTGCTTCAATGACGGCGGAGGCTGTACGATGCAACAATTGATAGCGAATATGCAGCGACAGATCTTGCGACAAGCCCAACTGTTCTTTTAGAAACGCCAACCGGCGCATTTTTCCTTTGGATGCCTTTGCGTTCCATTGCTTCAGGGTCGGACCAAATGACTCTGAAACTTTACCTTCTACCGTGATACTGATGAGTTGTTCTTGTGCCTTGGCCAAAACAAAAATGTCGTTGTGTGACGGTCTACGACCACCAGCTAGTGGCACTTTGTACTCTGGCAGTATTAGCAAAACTTTGATACCTTGGAAGGCCAAGATGTTCGATTCTACAAACAGACGAGCGATTTCTTGAGGGAAATTATCTGTATCTTCCCAACAATGTGCCAATGATTTGGCAGAAAAACCGGTCCGCCATTGCTTCTCCGGATCAGCAAGCAGGCGTTTCCAATCCGTTGGTTGTGTTGATGCGATAAAAATCCGTTTCATTGGTCATCCTCCCGTATAATCGGTATAAGCAGGTTGCGGCGATGAGAATTATCTTTACGTGGGCCGGTGGCGGCGGGGGCAGCCGTTGCCCTGTCCCTGCTTGTGACGGTAAAAGTGGGTGGTTGTGCCGTCCATCCGCTTACGCTTGCGAAGGGTTACGGCGTCGCCGCAGTCGGGGCAGGTAGCGGTGGTGGGGGCATCTGGGGCGGCGGTGACGGGTTCGTTGTTGTGGGTGGCGGTTTGCATTGGTTAGTTTCTCCGGATCGTGGGTAACGGCAAAGCGCTGCACCGGCGGCAATTCCGCTATGCTCCATTGCCGCCGGTGCAGCGCTTTGTTATGTGCTGACATCATGCTCGGTCTTTC
>JAAEPW010000396.1 GCA_024232355.1 Chloroflexota bacterium
CAGGATACCGACATCGCAGGATTGCTCATCACCGACCATCTCCCGGCAGAAGTGGCGCCCATCGCGATGGTGTGGGGCGCACCCTACCAGGTGCAGCCGGATGGCGCACTCACGTGGGGGCCGCTGGATCTGACAGCCGGAGAGAGCTACACACTGGCCTTTACTGCACGTGTCACCGAGAGCCTGAATCTGCAAGGGAGCACTGTGGTCAATACCGCCACCTTTAGCGCGCCGGGCTTTGGCAGCGGTGTCACGCCACGGGCGACGTTCAAGATCGCGCTGGAACTGGTCTCGTTCATCTACCCCGATGCGGGCGATGTATTCTCTGCGACTAACGGCGTGAGCGCCACTGTGCCTGTCCGCGTGGACACACCCTACACTGTGCTGTCCGACGAGGGCTACTGGGCCTTGTGGGCGGATGGCGCAGTGCTCGCCAGCCCGATACTCACCCACACCACGCAGATATCGCTGTTGGTGGGGACGCACACGCTCAGCGCCACCCTGCACACGACGGACACACTATTACTGGCAACCGCCATACCGGTGGATATCGTGGTCGTCTCGGAGATGCCGCTCTGTTACCTGCCTATCGTTTTGAGAAAAGCGCCATAAAGGTAGAGCCAGTGGCGGAGCCTGCCGGAACGAGGACGTTCGTTTCTCTCGGATATTTAGTGCAAGATCGATTGGGCTAATCAAAATAAATCGGCTCGGAGACATTCTCCGGGCCGGTTATGATGTCTCTTGCGTGAATGACGCCCGTCGCTCCCGCAAGTGGCATCACAAGTATCGGATCAGAAAATATCGCTGCCCAGGTTTCTTCAGCCGATATAGTTCTTAATCCTGTACGAGTTCTTCAAGCAGCGCCTTGGCTTGCTGCAAGTCGATTGTATCGAATCCCTCGGTGAGCCAACCTAACGTCTTGGCCAGGAGTTGCCGGGCTTCCTTGTGCTTGTCCTGCTCCCGCCACAAACGGCACAGGATCGTGACCGCCCGCAGTTCCCACGATTTGGCGCTCTGCCGTCGAGCGACCTCAATGGCTTGGTACAAACAGTCTTGAGCCTCAACCCAATGCGCGCGCCCTTTCACCATCAGCAGCTCTCCCTTGCGCAGGGAAAGGTCTGCTTCAAAGTGACGTTCGTCGGCCTCTTCCACCAGCGCCAGTGCCTCTGCGATCACGCTCAACCCCTCTTCAATCTGGCCTGCGCTGGCGCACGCCTTGGCAAAGTTGGCGAGCTGCTGGGTGTGGGATGCCAGTATCCCCACGGATTTGCAGGCCACCACCCCCTCCCGCAGGGTGGACAACCCCTCTTCTGTTCGTCCCAATTCGGTCAACGCTCGACCTTTGACGCATTTGCCCCATGCCTGGTACAGCGCGAATCCATGCTCAGCCCAAAGTTCTAGTAGAGTCTCCGCTTCTTCCAGGGCCACGTCATATTTCCCGCAGCGAAGGTGGACGACGCAGCCGGCGATACCCAGAGCAAAGCCTAGGCCAAAGGGCTGGCCCAGATCTCGAGCCAGGGCGATCGCCTCGTCCGTTCGTTGCAGGGCCTGGTCAGGGTATCCCAAGAACCACAGAACCCAGCTCAGGTATGCCAGGCAAGTTACCTTTATATCTTGACCAATCAATGAAATCAGGGACTGACGCTGGCGGGGATCATAGTCAGCTAGTGCGAGTTCAAAATTGATGCGAGCCTGTGTGAACTCGCCTAAATATACCAAGTTCATTCCTAACGCTGTGTGGGCTGCTGCTGTCTGCACCGGATCCTCTATTTGCCGAGCGAGGTCGAGAGCTTGCTTGGCCATACCCAGTGCTTTCCGGTGTTCCGCTCTCGGCATACAATAACTCCATTGCATAAGCAGTGTCTGGAATATCTGGGAGGGTTCGCCGATTTGTTGGCTCAGTTGGTGGGCCCGGTCGTAGACGCGACCACGCTCTGGGGTTCCATAGCTCTTGATGGCTCGCAGTGGTACTCCCAGGGCAAGTTGGAACGAGAGTTCGTGCTGGGCGCGCTCTGGAGAGCCCGGCAGCGTTTCGAGCAGTTCCAGCCCACGTGTATAATGTACAAGAGCTTCCTCGTTGGCAGACATTTGCACAGCCCGCTCCCCCGCTTGGAACAAATAGTCCACGGCCTTGTCGACCATTCCTGCGACCTCAAAGTGCCACGCCAATTGGCCAGCGACAGTTGCCATATCCACCGCCTCGGCTCTATTCTCCGCGTACATTGTCTCCAGGGTGTTTCCCACAGCCTCATGTAAATGGGCACGCTCTACGTCGTCCAGCCGGTTGTACAGATACTTTTGGAACAAAATGTGCCGAAAGCGATAGCGAGACAGTCTCAGCGTGCCCAACCGCCGTAGACTTGAGGCACGTACCAGGCGATGCTGCTTGCCGAATACATCGCTCAAGTGCCGTATGGTTTCAACTTCTTCAAGGCCCTGTACGCGGGCTACTACTTCTGCGGTGAACGTCTCGCCCTCCACGCTGGCTACTGCCAACGCTGCCTGCCATTCGAGTGATAACCGACCCAAGCGCTCGGCGATGACTGCCTCGACCCGTGCCGGCAGTTGTTCCCAGTTCAAGGTTGCTCCTTCGATCCACTGACCGGCCTGGTCTTGCACCAGGTCTTTACGCTCTCGCAACCCCTGCAGCAGTTCGACGGCGAACAACGGATTGCCACCGGTGTGTTGGTAGAATGTCTCGCGGAACGCAGCGTTCAGGCGATTAGGCTCGACGTCTATCAAAGCATCTACAAATCCCCGGTCATCAACCTGCGCCAGGTCTATTTGGATGTCTCCCAGATCACGCTGCAACTCGTGGACGATCGGCTCTAGCGGGTGACGTGCCCCATCCTGTCCCAGCGCCACGTCACCCGGGCGGTACGCACCGACGATCAAAATCCGTGTTCCCGCCAGCCGCCGCCCCAGATGAAAGAGCAAGCTAATAGACCCAATGTCTGCCCACTGCAAATCGTCCAACACGAGGATCAATGGGTGCCAACGTGCCAATGCCAGCAACACTTTGGTGACTTGCTCAAACAGGTCCATCTGTTTCGGGGTGGTATCGAGTTTGTCGCTGCTTTGTTGGAGTGCTTTGCGCTTTACAATCTCTTCCAACCGTTCTTTCCAAGCGGATCCTGCGGGGGCAAACGCTTCGGTGCGCAACACCAGTGCCGCTCCGGGCACGAGGATATCTATTAGACCGGGACCGGCATCTACCAACGTTTGAACCGCATCGGGCAACACGCGCCATAGGCGACGGGCAGATTCATACCCAATCGCGCCGCTCGCTCGTTTGGCCTCTACGTCTCCGGTGAGCATTTGCAGTATCTCGCGAAAGGGCAAATAGGGATCGCCGATGCCGGTATGTGCATTGCAGTTTCCGTGGGCCACGACGACGTCGCCGTGCTTTTCCATCGCTCGCCGGGTAAATTTGTTGACCAGCACAGTTTTACCGGTACCCGCGTCACCGACGACAAAAGCAACTTGTCCCTGCCTCGCCAAAACCGCATCGAGAAATCCATCCAATCTGATCAACTCGCGCTCTCGCCCAACAAAAACCGATTTCTCTGCCTCGATCAAGGATGGAGCAATCAGAACTGCCCTCTTTTCCTGGCCGGACAGCATTCCATCGCGGATGCTTTCGGACAACGCAGTCGTCTCCCGCTCCGGTTCGATGCTCAACTCGTCGTTCAGCAGGCGGCGGCACGTCTCGTACTGGGTCAAAGCAGCATTGCGCTGACCATCGAGCGCTAGCATACGCATCAGGTGTCGGTGGGCCTGTTCATCCCACAACTCTAATTCGAGTTGCCGTCGGACGTGACCCTGGGCCTGGGCGTATTCTCCGCGTCTCTCGTAGATGCTTGCCAGGAGATGGAGCGCGTCCGCTACTTGACGGGCGATCTGTTCTCGCTTGAACAGCGCCCATTCCTCAAAAGCAGGGCTGTCTTTCACCGAAAAGCCTTCCAGAAAAGCCCCACAATACAACTGAACTGCCAAGCTCAGATCACTTTCGTCCGCCATGTGACGGCGGCTGGCGGCGAGATGCTGCTGCAAGTCCGCCACGTCCAGGTTGTGATCGCTGGTGGCGTTGAATTGGATCGTGTCTCGGGTGACGAGCAAGAAAGGATGCGTCGCCGTGTGGTCTCTGATGACTGTGCGCAGGTTGTAGAGGGCGTAACGCAGGTTGCTACGGGCGTCTTGATTAGACCACTCAGGCCACAGCAGCCCGGCCAGCACGTCGCGCCGGTGCGGACGGTCCGCTTCGACAGCCAGGTAAGCCAGCAGTGCCCGTACCTTGTCCGACTTGAAGGTCGTTACCGGCTCGTCGTCTAGCGTTACGTGAAAGGTTCCGAGAAAGGCAAGTGATAAGTGGGTCATATCGCAACACGTAAGGATTAGGGGCATTATACCAAATCAATGGGGTTTATCAACATCCGTCCGCCACGTTCTCGCCACGTTTAACTGGTACAATGGAGATGTTTTGGTCCGTGTTTACCACGAATTTTTACTTTCACATTCGTGGTAATTCGTGCAATTCGCGGCAAACAATCAATATCTGTAGGAGCATCTATGAACGACAAGCGACGACAACATTATCTGGCGTACATGTTGCGCTTGTGGAAAACCAATACCGGCAAAGGCCCAGCTTGGCGGGCGTCCCTGGAAAGTCCCCACACCGGCGAACGCCAGGGATTTGTCGATCTGGAAACGTTGTTTGCGTTCTTGAAGGAAAAGACCGATAATAAATCTCAGTCTGATACAATGGGAGGAGAAAAAGAATGAACCGTTCTCGTCAATATGGTTATTGGATTTTGACCTTGAGCATCACGTTGCTTCTGTTAGGGTTCGCGGCGGTTCCATCAGTTTTAGGAGCCGATCGTCCCCCCACGCCAGAAAAAGTGGTGCAGCGTGCGTGGCAGTTGGCCCAAGAGTCAGGCGCATACCACTTTACTACTGAGATTGTGCAAACGACGTACCCGGCCCCAACGATGGCTAACTTGGGCCGCAGCAGCCGGCAAGAGGCGGTGTACATCGAGGGAGATCTAGATCTACCGATGCACACTATGTGGATGAGCCTATGGCAAGATGGCGGCACCGTGCTGAATCCCCGACGGGACGGCGTCGAAATACGCATCGAAGGCGACCGTGCGTACGTCCGTCAAACTGGAGGGGCGTGGCAGGAGATAGATGACTTTACTGGTGCCTTTGCACCAAGCAGTGATCTGATGTCCTACTTGGTAGGGGCAAAGAATGTACAAGAGCTAGATACTGATACCCGTCAACTACCCTCTCCAGATGAGAGCGAAATAACAACAGTCACCTTTACCCGCTATTCCTTCGACGTGGACGGCCCTGTGTTCGCTCGTCACGTGCGCGACCGGCTGGAGACTTATTTGCGAGAGAAAGGTGAACTGCCACTTGGAATGACATTGGACACCTCTCGCACATACCTGGATATGACCGGTCAGGGAGAGGTGTGGATCGATAGTCAAGGCCTGCCTCTGCGTCTGACCGTGCATCTGGTCTATCCTGAGCAAGACAATGGCGAGCGCGTTGAGGCCGACATCAAGAATGACTTTGCGGGTTTTGCACCGCAGTCGCCACAAGTCTCCGATTCCCCTATCGCACGTGGTGTAATGATAAAGCTCGATCTATCCCGCACGCCCCGCGAGTGGCAGCAGATTGGGCAACGGGCTGTTTTGGTGGTGAGCTTTTTGGGGTTTCTGATGATGCTCCTCGCGCGCCGTGCGACGCGGAAGGTCTATGCAATCCTAATCTTGATCGTCGTCGTCTCGATGGTTGTCACACCCTTGTTGCAAAGCCACCATGTCTATGCTTTTTATGAACGCCAGTCAGCCCGGGCGGCGCAGTATGAACAGCGTGTACAGGAGCAAGAGACCACCCGTGAGCTACAGGAGGAACTCTCGGCCTCCGATTGGCACCCTCACCGTGACCCTCTAGCGGTCGACCCTCAATTGCATGTAGCCAGTGATTTGTCGTCGTCGCGCGCTACACTTTTCAACTCACAATCTACACACTCGAGTCTGGTCGCTGACGATGAAGGTGACCCTGACCTCGATCAAGATGGGCTGACCAACGGGCTTGAGGAGGCCCTGGAAACCGATCCAGCAGTTGCCGACTCGGATGGCGACGACCTCGACGACGGTGTAGAAGTCCTTCGCCTGGGCACCGATCCTCTGAACCCGGATACCGACGGCGACGGTATTGCCGATAACGTGGAAGTGGCAGGCTTCACGCTCCCAGGCCAAAGCCAGCGTTGGTATCTCGATCCGAAAAGCCCAGACACCAACGAGGACGGTCAGGTGGACACGACCGAGTGCCCCGACTTGGTGGGCGAGGACGATGCGGACGCTTTCTATTGCTCCGACACGGATAATGACAACATCCCCGATGTCTTTGACTATGACAATGACGACGACGGTGTGCCCGACAAAGTGGACATTTCCCCCAACGGCGTGGTGGACCGTTGGGGAAAGCGTGACGATATCGCCAGCCTGAGCCCCTTTGATGGTGACCATCCCTTTGCCCTCCAGGTGGACGGTTTGACCGCCGATGAGCCGGTTTTGGTGGACTTTCAGTTACGCCCTGTCACAGCCACTCACCTTTCGTATGCCCTTAACGTACTAGATTGGCCTGGTGATGATAGTGAGGGCCAGATTCAGCGAGTCAAAAACACCACTTTTGCCACCTCGGACAACCCCCAGGTGAGAGACGAGTACGACCCGCGGGCCGCCAACGGCGACATGCGCTTGATCCCGATGTTAGAGATCGAGATGCCCGTCAAAGTAGGCGACAAGGTACCCCTGGCACTGACCAATCCGGCTGTCACCGTCCAGGTGCGCGGCGACATCTCGGCCACGGTTCAGATGGAACAACATGACAGCGATTCCAACCAAACTGTCCTAGAGTTTACGAGAGGGGACGAACAGACTTATTATGCCGGGGTTTGGGAAGGCGCTTGTCCTGCCTCTCCACCTTCCTCCGCATCAGATTACCAATGCTACGTTGACTCGGACCAAGAGACCTGTACCATAGATGGCAGGCTCACAGATTTGGCCAACGGAGAGCACCAGTTGATCTTTTACGACGCCGTGTCGGAATGGACCTGCACGCGGATAGACAATGTGATTAACGGGCCGTATACGGACAAGATGATAGATCCTGCGCCACTACAACCTTACGGCATCTCGGTGCGGGAAGCCGACGAGTCTGGCACGCTGTTGGCCTATGTGCCGCTGAATCTACAGGCCGACGACACTGGTGGCGGCAAGGCGGCCTTTTCTGCTCGCATGATATACTGGCCCGGCGCTGACGCCATCTGGGAGCAAGCCCAGTACGTGCGCGTGGTGTGGCTGGTGCAGATGTTGACCGATTGGTGTGACGAGACCGGATTTCAGCCTTCTAACGAGGCTGAGGATGACCCTGACCAGTACAGTGACGAGCTTGATGCCTGGTGCGCCGATTCCGCCAACCGGACGATGGACGATATCCAGATCGTGCACATGTACGACGAGGAGTGGTATCTCACCGGCCTCTCGGTGCGCGAGGATCACGGCCTGGACGTGGCCGTGGCCTACGAAAACCCCGCCACCGACACTGACCCTTACAACGAAGACGCCCTATGGCATCTGGCATGGGGCCTGGGCAGTACGTTTGCCGCCGGCCGCGATTCCAACGGAGATAACGAACGCGACATCACCATCTTTGACACTGACCAAGCCGGGATGCACACTGGTAACTCGACCATCAAGGATCGCTTTGATCCCGATCCCTCCACCAACGTTCCCGAGAAAAAGCGGTGGGCCATTCCCAAAAATACGCTGCGCGTGGAAAACCTCCCCCGTTATGACCACCAGGATTATATCACCTACATCGCAATGACAGAGACGCCCCGTATTCTGGATCAATTCTCACACGATGTCGCTCCCACGCTGCTCTTTGCCCGCGAGGAGCGCTATCGCGGCGTCGACCTGGGCACGGGAGTCTGGGACGATGGCATTTTGTCCATTGATGCGACGTCAGCCAAAGCCGTGACTATCGCCGCGTTGCAGTGGGCACCTTACCGCTACAACAGCGACATCGGTTCAGACGGTCAGGTTGTCGGCTGGGAGTCCTATCCCATTGACGAGTACTGGGATCAGATGGAGATCGATCTCACGGATCAGTTCGAGTTGCTTGATCCTGAGGACTCGGAATACGTCAACCTGGGCCGTATGGTCGTCGCCCGGTCGTTCTACATCTCGCTCGTCCATGGGATCGTAAGCCAGGTGGAGAACGGCTTGGATGTGATGTGGACCTCTGACCCTGACCAGGAAGACTCGGATCGGTTCCTCACTACCCAGCTCAAGTCGTCGGTTAGCGGAGTCAAAGTGGCTGCCAAGCAGGTTGCCAAAGCCACATTGAGAAACCTCAAGTATGTGGTCGAGTTGGATTTTGGGATCATGGATATGGAGACAGGTGTCTTTGAAATAGCGACAGAAATGCGGGAGCGATCTCTTTTTGAATCCCTCGGTAAGGCGATGAAGGAATTTTTCATCACCCCCTGGAAAACGCTTGTAGAAAACCTGGGCAAGGCGCGGACGGCTGTGATCGGGGGTGTGGTCGCCTTGGGTGCTGTCGCCGCGCTGGGCATCTCTATCTATGCTGCCAGCAAGGGCAGCAGCGGGATAGAGGTTGCCGTGCGGGTATTGCTTGGCCTGGGCACAGTGCTGGCAATCGCGGCGGTGGTGCGCACCGCTTCTGCCCTGCTACAAGCGGCCAAGACGGCGGGTTCCGTCGCTGCTGCGGTGAAAACGGCCGTCCGTGCCGCCAATGGACTCAAGGGATGTGTGACTAAAGCGGCTGTCGCCGGTCTGGTTCTCGGAGCAGTGATTACGTGGGCCGCTTTTGGACTGCAGGCAGGACTTTCGGGCGGCATGTCGCGCGTCGAGTGGGGATATGCCATCGCGGGAGCCATTGCCAGCACCATCGTGGCCGTCATCATGTTCGTCGTCGAGCTGATTCCCCTGGTTGGACCGCTCATCGTCGCCGTGATCGCCTTGATCGATACCGCCGTGACCCTGCTTTGCAGTGCTTTTCTCTCGGATGAACAGCAGCAAGGGGATGCCGGTCAGTGGCTATGTGGCGGTCTCACCGGTACCGTTACCAACCTCATCAAGTTTATTATCTTTAGCAGCAACGTGATGGTCGATATGCAGCCCGAGGACTATGAACGACTCGAGTTCAGCAGCTTTGACGCCAACGATTTCGTGGACCCCGCCAAGGGTTTTTCCGAGGGCAATCTGATCCAGTACGGAATCTCACTCACCAACACCATTGATCTGATCAAAATCCCCTCCAACCTGGGAGGGGGCTACTGGTATCAGTACAGCGACGGCGCGTTGCAGAGTTCTACTTTTGAATATCGATTACAGTCCGAGGAGGTTGATTTTCACGATGAACTGTCCCGCAATACGATGAAGAACGAGTGGCGGCGTACAGATAGCGGGCGGCCCTTTTTCATCACAGAAACGATCCGCAGTGAGGATGGCCTTCCCTTGCCGGAGCCTGGTATCAACCGTCCGGCGGGACTATACGTTTCAGAAGGGTATGCCATCCCCCTCCAAGAGTGTTACGTGGGCGTCTGCACCATTCAGACAGAAAGGGGCACAGAGCATTATGACCTGGGCCAGGGCCTCAAGTTTGACATCTTTCCGGTCACGTTGGATGGGTTCTATGATCTGACGCCAAAGCAGTGGGGTTGGACTTTGGCCTGGGGCCAGGAGGGTGATGTGACCTTTCCCCAGTTGCAGGACGCCGATGGCGATGGGATGAACTATGACCAGCACGACAATTTGTGGGACGCCGACTATGACGGTCTTTCGGACTGGCACGAGACCCAGACTGGCAGCGATTCCACGAGTCCAGACAGTGATGGAGACGGACTGACCGACTACCAGGAGGCCCGGTTGGGTACCTATCCTGGTCGTGCAGATAGCGACGGCGATGGGTTGTTGGATTGCGAGGAGGTCTTTCACCAGGTCTTGGTGGCGGATATCTTTGGTGATGGTTCTGGCCCGCGATGCGACGCAGTTGGTTCGTGGTCCGGAGGTTGGGAGTTTGTCTACGCTATGGAGAAGGACGGCGACGTGCACACCACTTGGGTCGCGTCTGACCCGCTGGCGGTGGATACCGATGGCGACGGCTTGACCGATTTCCAAGAAAAGACCTTTGGTTTCCACCCCCGCTGGCTCTCCGGTGCCAATGTTCTGACACTGGAATCGGTAGTCATGGAAGATGCGGGTGGCGGTGCTTACACGACATCGGATGGATTCGTCGCGCCCGGCGATACCCTTCACTATGAGGCCACGGTCACCAACGAACTGTACAACCGCTATGCGCAGGGATTGCTGGAAACCGACTTTCCCCGCGAAATGGATGCCGTGGCCGTGCCGCCAGAGGACTTTATCCTGTACCCCCAGGAGCAGCAGACGATCGCCGGCGAGGTGGATGTGGATGGCGTTGCCACCTCTGGCATCTACAGCTTGACTCAGGTGGCAGGCGCGTTGATCACTGATTGGAGCGAGGTGTCTGGTCACGCGGATCTTTGGATGCCCTTTGAGGACCCTATTACGATGGACCGGTCGGGCAGTCAGCCGTCCCACGACGGCATCTGCGTGGGTACATGCCAATCTCTCCCAGGACTGTATGGCGACGCTATGCGCTTGTACGGGAACAGTTACATGACCTCAGACTTTGACCCCTCTGAGATTAACTATGCGGTGTCGCTGTGGTTCAGGACAGGTCAGGCCGACGGGGGACTGTTCTCCGCCGGCGAGAGAGGTGTGCAAGTCTCTGTGGAAGATGGGAACGTATGCTCGCGGGTGCCGTGGAACTATGGCATCCATAGCACCGTTGTCGTTTTTGAAGACCTTTGCACCGGAGACACTAGCTATAATGACGGTGATTGGCATCACGTCGTGCAGACCTTTGGCAGCACGGTCGGCGGTCACAAACTCTACGTCGACGGTCTGCTGGTGGGCAGTGGTTCGAGGACCGCGGAGGATTTCCCAAGCCAGCATGGAGTCGACATTGGCCGCTCGCTCGATCCTGACAGTCTGTTTATCGAATATTTTCAGTTCAACGGCCGGATTGACGACGTGCGCGTTTTTAACGAGGGGCTTACCTCGTCAAAAGTACAGACCCTATTCAATCAACCGGTCTTTGACATGACATTCGATGAGAACGCTGGCTGGAAAGATCACTCGGCTTTCGGTAATGACGGCTCTTGCCAAGGCGACGCCTGCCCCAGCCGTGTAAGCGAAAGCGTATCTGGAAAGGCCGCCAAGTTCGACGGAGGCGATCACATCTCGATTGACTCTGATCCCAGCCTGAACTTGAATGATGGCCAGTTCACTATCGCGGCCTGGATTTACCCCAAGGCATCTCCCAAGCACTGTGTCGAGTACTGGCACGACGGGACGACGTGCCTGGCCTGGCATCCGGAGGGTATCTTGGGACGGCGCAGCGGTGAAACGAACGGCTACCCAAGTTTGCAACGGGTGGACGTCTATGATTTGGCCCACGGCGAGGTCGAGCACGCGATCCGGTTTGGCTTTGGTACGGGTAGCGAGTGGCTGGAATACACTAGCGGCGATGTTCTGACCGAGCATACCTGGAACCATGTGGTGGTCACATTTTATACCGATACCCTCAAGCTCTACGTCAACGGCGAACTCCAGGGCGAGGACACCACCACGTTCCATGGCGAGGTTCCCTCCGCGGTGACAGATTTTACTATTGGGCGGTCCAGCAATAGGGGCAAGATCACCTTCCAAAGCGTTCTGGTAACCGACGAGGATGATCCAGGGGACGCCGAACTGTGTATGGCCTTTGACGGCAGCGAGATATTCAACCAATCAGTCAATGCGCATCACGATGAGGATGGGGATGGCGCCCTTGATCCCTATCCCATAGACCGCATCAGGAACTTTTACGGTCAGGGTACTCTGAAAATGTGGGAGAATGACAGCAACCCGAAATGCGGCTCTGCGCCCAATGGTAATGATCAACTGATTGATACCTGGAATTTTTCCACGACTGATCCCGGGTATGGTTCCACCAGTAAGAGTTTCTCCGGTGATGTCACGGGACGCTTGTTCTCGACATACGCCAATAACTCGATACCTTTCCACGGCAAGATCGACGAGGTGCAGATCTACAAACGGGCGCTCACCGAGTACGACGTGGTCGATCTGTATCGGGCCGCGACCACTGTTCTACACCTGCAACTGGACGACCCGCCTGGCGAGACCAGTTTCCAGGATGCGGTGGGCGAGCACGATGCTGCCTGCGATGGCGGTGCGTGTCCCACATCTGGCGTCATTGGCCGCGTCAACGGGGCGGCCTGGTTCGAGGCGGCGGAACAGGACCACTTGAGCATCGCCAACAGCGGCATCAATCAACTGACCAAAGATTTCACGGTGGCAGCGTGGATCAAGCCGACCCAGCTATCCGACATCCAGAGAATAGTTGCCACGGCGCGAACACAGAGTACCAACGGCTTTGCGTTTGGCACCAACGGCACCAACCTGCGCTTTACTACCTTTGACGTCCATAATTACGACATCACAGGGATAGAGCTACAGGCTGACCGGTGGACCCACGTAGCAGCCGTTATGGATGGTGAAAACAACGTCAGCTTTTATGTGGACGGCGCCTTGATGGGCCAAGTCGATCATACATCGCCTGCCGCTGCGGATATCGACGACGAGTTGCTATTTGGCGCGACGACGCTGGTAAACAGTGCATCCCTTACCCAGCAGTTCGATGGTCAGATTGACGACGTCTACGTCTTCCAGCGGGCGCTCCCGGAGCACGAGATCAAGAACATCTATCGCCGCGCACCGGTTTTCCAGATGCACTTTGACGAGAATCAAGGAGCCACCCAGTTCGTCGACGATTCCGGGAACAACAACCACGCCACCTGTACCGATCCCGCTTGCCCACAGGTCGGTATGGGCATAGAAGGCCAACTTGGCTGGGCAGCCGAGTTCGATGGCTCTTACGACAAGCTCGAGGTCCCCGATAAATGGGCCCTGGACCTGAACGAATTTAGCGTCGGGGCCTGGGTCAGACCTGCTGCCGTCAACACCACCTATCCGCAGGAACTGGTAGGAAAGTACACAAAGGGGCAGGGAATCGCCTGGAATATCACGGACATCAACTATAGGTTGTACATTGAAAAAGACGGAATGACACCTGTCTTTCAATTCGCGAGTAATTGCAATGATACGTCAGGTTACAGAGCGACGAGCAAGGTGCCTCTGGTGATGAACCAGTGGAATCACGTGGTGGGGACGTACGATGGACATTGGCTCACCATCTATGTGAACGGCGTTCCACAGGGCAGAAACTCGTATGATCTCAATGAGGCGATACCGTGCAAGAACATTCATCCGCTGCGGGTTGGAGGCTATCGCGGGAATTCATTGCCATTCCCGTACCGGCACGATGGGTTTGCCGGCCGTCTGGACGAAGTGACCATCTACCGCCACGCGCTTTCAAAGCAAGATATCGAAGCAATCTTTCAGTACCAGGCAAAGTGGGTCGAGGACCGGCAGAGCCACGACGTCACCGTGGACGCCGACGATCCGGTCGTGGAACTGGTTGTGCCTGCCACTCATCTACCCAACCAGGACGTACAGTTGCTTGTCACGGCCCAAGACCTGACCTCCGGCGTGACAAAGGTAGAACTGGGTGTGAGAAGATATGACGCGGGTAATTACGTCTGGACGGACGCCCCGCGCTGTAGAGGCGGTCAAACCTGGTGTCCCACCTTTGTGCCTTCTGGCGGCGACGCGAGTTACACGCTCTGGGCACGCGCCACCGACCTGGTAGGTCACATCGGTGCATCCAGCCGGGTCACCGTCTATGTGGACGACGCGCCGCCTGTCGTGGGCTTTGACTTTGCGGACGAGACACGGATGACGCCCGCTCCACACCCCACCCGCCGGAATGCCTGGACACTCCATCTTTCCGGCTGGGTCCTTGATCAATATGACTACCTGGGCAGCGGGGTAGCCACAGATACGGTCAAGGTGCGCCTCTTTGACACCAACGGTGCGCTCGCCGGCCCGGAGGCACAGGCGGCGGTCACAGGAAATATCTGGTGGGCGGTGGACTATGCGCTTGACGAGGCGCGACCCAATGGTCCGTACACCGTCACTGTCGAGGCGGCTGACCGGATTGCCCTTTACCCCAAGATCAGTGCGGAGCAGATCGCGCGCCACACCACCATCACCGAGACCACCATCTATGTGGATGCGACCGCCCCGGTCGCCAACCTGGATTTGAGCGATATGCCGGTGGCTATCACCAAAACGACGGTGATCAGTGGAGTGGCCACCGAGCGCCCTGTCCCGCTTCTGGTGACCTGGCTGACCGACGAGGGCGGCGAAGAGGCCAGCCTGACGATTGCGTGTGGCGGGGTGACGCTCTACTCGGCTGAACCGGGGGCATTTCCTCCCCAGGCGACCACCCATAACTGGAAAGGACAGGTCCACCACAATGCTGCTTGCCAGGTCAGCTTGACCGATAGCGCTGGCGACGGCGGAGTGACCGGCACCGTCCGGATCTGCGGCAGCCAGGTGGCGAACTGGAGCGACAGTTACGGATACAGCTATACCATATCCTTCACCGCAGATTCTTCTGCCTGCAATCCCGACACACCAGTTGCCGGAGTGAATGGCGTGCAGATCGCCTTTACGCCGATCCTGCCCGGTTCACCCTTTTATAATCCGGCTGGGATTCCTGATCCCGTGCTTCACTTGCCTCTCGACGACACTCCCGCCGCCAATGGTACGCTGACCTTCCAAGACACTTCCGGCCTGGGCCACGACGCCACCTGCAACGGCGACCGTTGCCCATTGACCGGAGAGCCTGGCAAAGTCGGGAGCGCCACCCATTTCGACGGGGTAGATGACCTGGTGCGCATTCCTGACTCGTCCGATTTTGATTTCGGCACTGGGCCATTCGCGATCAGTATGTGGCTCAATAACGAGGGGGATTCTTGGAGTCATATCCTGAACTGGAGCAATGGTGGGGAAAACTCGTTCAAAATCTCCTTGGGCCAAGATAATCGTGTCCAAGTTTATCTGGTAATAGGTTATAGTGGGGGGACAGTTATCTCGAACGGTGGTCGATTGCAGACTGATGGATGGCATCATCTGGTCGTCGTTAGGGATAGCAGCGGCCACTTTACTACATACATTGATGGCAGTGAGACTGGTTCCGGCACCAGCAGTGCCGATATGAACGAAATCAACGCTGGCACACCTATTTGGATCTCTAAACCACCCAACAACACTCTCTACACGCCGTTCAAGGGCTTGATAGACGAGATCCGCATCTTTGGCCGCGCCCTCACGCCCAGCGAGGTCGAGGCTCTCGCGCTGGCTACCGAGTCCTCTGAACCAACGTTGATATTGCCCTTGGACGAGCCTTGGGCATTGGACGGCACGACGATGCCGGACATGTCCGGCTTTGGTAATTACGCCTTGCTGCAAACCGGCGCAGACGACGGTGACAACAAGGCCGTGTACGGCCAGGTCGGCGCTGCCGCTCTGTACTTTGACGGCGTGGATGATCACGTCCAGGTTGCCCCAAGCGATGAGTTGGACCTGAGCGATGGGTTATTTACACAGGCTGCCTGGGTCCTTCCCGATCCTCAAGACACCGGCACGTATCCTATCCTGAGCAGCGGAGCCTATACCACAACGCGCTACGATTATCCCTTCCTGAACGTCGTGAATCGCACCCAGCTTTACGTCGGTTTTGGTGATGGGAACGATGTCACCGCGTTTAGCACTGGCGATATCCTGACAGAGGACGATTGGAATCACGTGGCGACGACTTTTGATGGAAGCACCTACAAAATCTATGTTAATGGTCAGGAGCAGGTCTCAACGGACCAGTTTGCCGGCAAGTTGCCGCATCCCACACAGCAGTTCGACCTCGGTCGCGGCACCGACTCTGGCGGCGGGGCACTCTGTCCAGTCGTTACAGAGTTGACGCTAAAGCCCAGCGAGTACAGCGGTGGATTCTATCGGGTGCGACTCGATGGCGACGTGATATTTACATCTGATACCTATCTATACCCTGAACGAATCTATGCCACTGGCCAGTCTCCCGAGTTCTGTGGTTCAGTGCAGGTTGAGATAGAGTGGGGCCAAGGACAATGGAACGGAATTTCATGGCATTCTATGGGCACGTACACGATAAATAGTGATTCCTTTTCCGGCAGTTACCAATTCTCGTACAAATTGCCATCAAGCGCAGTCATCTCGGCAGACGTCGTTTGGCAAGTGGCTCCTGCAGCCTCCAGCCTGTTGCACTTTGAGGGATGGCTCGACGATGTGCGCGTCTATCCGCGTCCGCTCTTGCCGTTAGAGATCTATGCATTGTATAAAAATACCTGGCGGGGAACGACACTGACGAGCGGATCGGGCACAGACCTTGCCACCTGGGCTACTCAAGTACCCTCTGGGCTAGAAGGCGCTTACCGGGTTGACGTGCGCGGTTGGGATGTAGCAAACAACATCGGTGATGTCAACCTGGAAACCTGGCGAGGCGAGGTGGACACCCTAGCTCCACGGGTGTCTATGACCCGAACGGCGACCGCCGAGGGCTATTATTTCACCACGGTGGCAGAAGATTTCAATCTGGCAGAGGAGGGCTTTGTGTCTCCGTGCGGCGCGGGTACGATCACAGACCGCCGGTACTATGGAGATTCCTGGTACCTGACCTTTTCCGGGGGCGATCAAAAGCTCTACCAATTGACCGCCGAATGCGAACTGCCCGTCACTGCGATGCAGGGCGAGATCGGTGACTATGACACACCAGGACTTGCCAACGACGTCGTCATCTCTGGCTCTTATGCCTACATCCCCGACGGTTTGGGTGGTTTGCAGATCGTGGATATTTCCGACCCTGGTTTCCCGACACTCGCCGGCTCGCGCCCCATATCGGGCGTCGCCTATGCAGTCGCCATCGCTGACTATCCTTTGACGAGCACAAGCGCTCTCGTTTCCAGAAATGCTGTCCCTGACGTGCTCTCCCTGGCAGGTTCAGGCAAGGTCTTGCGCGCGCAGACCTACGGCGCTGTAGCTGATAGAGGCGGCGTCTTGGAGATGATCGAGATCAATGAACCATCCCATCCGCACAATGCTAAATTACACGGCAACTCAAGGACCACCCAAGCTGATCGTGTGCCTGCTCCCCTGGCACCGACGGCTGTCTTTACCGTGACGGCAACCAGTCCACTGAGCAACGGGCTGGTGATCGCCCGTGACGGGATCATCTCGGCCACCTTTAGCGCACCCATGAGCAACACCACGGTCAACACGCACACCTTTACCGTGCGCGGGCAGCAGACGGGTATCTACGAGGGAATCTACTCCTTTGGCCCCGTGCAGTTCGATGCCACGGACGATTTCAAGCCGGGCGAGGAGATCGTGGTCAACTTGAGCAGCGGTATCCGGGCCACCGACGGCAGCACGCTGGATCCCTACGCCTGGCAGTTCCGGGCAGCGACCGTGAACGGCACGGGTGTTTTCAGCGATAGCGGCCAGCGCTTGGGCAGTCTCCTGACCTTTGCCGTGGCGCTGGGTGATCTGGATGGGGATAGCGATCTCGACGTCTTTGCTACCAGCAGGGAGACCAACACAGTCTGGTTAAACAGTGACGGTATATTCACTGCCAGCTCCCAGACACTAGGGGTTTCAAGCACACAGGCTGTAGCGTTGGGAGACCTAGATAACGATGGCGATCTCGATGCCTTTGTCGGCAATGGTGACGTCTATGGCGCTCAGCCCAACACGGTCTGGTTGAACGAAGGCGGCGTGTTCACTAACAGCGGCCAGACGATAGGTGTCTCAAAAACGCTGGCCGTGGCCCTGGGAGACCTGGATGGCGACGGTGATCTCGATGCTTTCCTTGGGAATGACGCCGACATCGACTTTGATTGCCCCGGTACGTGTTACAATGGCGGCATAAATCAGGTCTGGCTGAACGATGGCAGTGTGTTCACTGACAGCGGCCAGACTCTGGACGGTGGTTCGGCCACCCAAGCGGTGGTACTGGGAGACGTGGATGGCGACGGCGATCTCGACGCCCTGGTCGGAAACTATGCCTCCGAGTTCTCAGGCGACTGGCTAGGCGGAGAGAACCGGATATGGCTAAACGATGGCACCGGCGTCTTTACCGATAGCAGCCAAACCCTGGGCATCACCAAGACCCATGCAGTGGCGCTGGGAGACCTGGACGGCGACGGTGATCTGGACGCTTTTATCGGGAATTATGCCCTGCCTGACACGATCTGGTTGAACGACAGCGGCGTTTTTACCGATACTGGACAACGTCTGGGCAATGGATTCACTGATGACGTAGCGTTGGGAGATGTGGACAGCGATGGTGACCTGGATGCTTTTGTCACCAACGATACTGTCGTTCAGGTTTGGCTGAACGACGGGAGCAGCGTTTACGTTGATAGTGGTCAGAGCTTGTCCGTTTCGCGGTCACAGGCCGTGGCTCTAGGAGACCTCGATGGTGATGGTGACCTGGATGCCTTTGTCGGAGATACGGGAGAACCAGGACCTGACACGGTGTGGCTGAACAACGCGAACCCGCCCGTGGCCAACGACGACAGTTTTGCCGTGGCCAAAGATTCCAGCGGCAACGTCCTCGACGTACTGGCCAACGACGACGATCCTGACGGTGACGGTTTGACGGTGATCGCCGTGGGCGATCCGGTCAGCGGCACCGCCACGACGGACGGCAGCATGGTGGTCTTTACACCTACGCAGGACTTTAGCGGCACTGTCGTTTTTGCCTACACCATCAGCGATCCCGGTGCGCTGACTGACACTGCCGCCATCACCGTCTCGGTGGGCGGTAGTAACGATCCGCCTGTGGCCCAAAACGACGTCGCCACAACAGACGAGGACATGCCAGTGACGATCGACGTACTGGACAACGATAGCGACCCTGATGGGCAGACCCTGTTCCTGAGCGCCGTGGGCATGCCGGCAAACGGCAGCACTGGCATCGCCGGCGACGCGGTGGACTATACGCCTGATGCGGACTGGAGCGGCACAGACATCTTTACCTACACCACCAGCGATGGCGAGTTGACCGATACGGCGACCGTCACCGTCACCGTCTACTTGCTCAATGACCCGCCGACACTGAACGCAATCGCCGACCGGACGGTTGACGAAGACGCGATCACGCAGACGGTCCCCCTGAGCGGTATCAGCACAGGGGCAGCCAACGAGACCCAATCTCTGACGGTGACCGTCAGGACAGTGGTCAATCCCGACGTGGTTCCTGATCCTATTGTCACCTACACCAGTCCTGATTCAAGCGGTATCCTCAGTTTTGCCCCCTTGCCTGATCAGTTCGGCACAGCCCATGTAGAGGTGACTGTCAGTGATGGGTTGTCTCAGACCATCCGTTCCTTTGAGATCACAGTCAATTCGATCAACGATCCCCCAACGATGCTGCCAATCTCTGACCAAACAACCGACGAGGACACCCTGACGAATGTTTCGGTGAGTGGCATCAGTTATGGGCCTACCAACGAAAACGCACAGCGACCAGACCTGGCGATGACAGCCTCGTCTACCAACACGGCACTGCTTCCTCATCCTACGGTCGTCTACAGCAACGGTGTAGGCACGTACACCAGTGGCGAACTCGTTCTCGATCCGGTTGCTGATCAGTTTGGCCTGGCTACGGTGATCGTGACCATCACCGACGGCCTTTCCGAGACCGTCCGCACCTTCCAGGTCACCATCGCCCCGGTCAACGATCCACCAACCTTGGACGCGATTCCCGATCTGCAAACTTACGAGAACGCGGGTGTGCAAGTGGTCAACCTGACGGGCATCGGCACGGGAGCGACCAACGAAACTCAGTCTCTGACTGTAACGGCTTCCTCATCCTACCCCGGCCTGATCCCCCATCCCACTGTGACCTATGTCAGTCCTGACTCTAGCGGCAGTCTCAGCTTTGCGCCGGTTGCCGAGCAATACGGCGAGGCGATGGTGACTGTGGCCGTGACCGATGGCCTTTCCGAGACCCTTCGCACTTTCCTGATCAATGTCGACCCGCGCCACGCCGGTACCTACGCCTACGTGGCCGCTGGCAGTGCTGGCCTGCAGCAAGTAGATGTATCTAATCCCGGCGATCCTCAGTACGTGAGCGGGTACACGTGGGCGTGGTGGCATCCCTACGAATGGCACCAGGCTCTCGACGTCGTCGTCTCTGGGCAATACGCCTACATGGCCACTGGTAAGGCAGGCGTGGTTGTGCTAGACATCTCCAATCCAGACGACCTGCAATACGCGGGCAGTCTGGATACAGATGGATATGCCACTGCTATCGCTATCTCTGGGACCTATGCTTACATAGCCGATGGACTCGACGGCCTGCAGGTGATGGATGTGTCTGACCCGAGCAATCCGCAGCCTAGCGGTAGCCTGGGTCTGCCGGGCTATGCCAAGGACGTGGTCGTTTCGGGGACCTACGCCTACGTGCCTGACTATGAGGGCTTGCAAGTGATAGATGTGTCTAACCCTGGCAACCCGCAACTCGAGGGGACTTTTGAGACACCGTCGCGCTTTGCCGTGGCTGTTTCTGGACACGATGCCTACCTGGTCGGCTACGTTGGCTTGCAGGTAGTGGACGTGAGCGATCCCAGCGACCCACAGCTTACGGGTGAGTTCCGCACCGGGCGTAACGGCGGCGTCGCCGTCTCTCAAGATCTGGCCTATATCGCCAGTTACGAAAATGGGCTGTTGGTGGTGAATCCAGACGGCATCCTGCCCCAGTCCACGGCGTGCGATAGTGCCGGTAACTGTGCTACAGAGAAAATAACTTTCGCACAAGCCCAAACCTCCGCGAAGCAGTTGAGCGATCGTGCTCTAGCTTTGGCCGGGAAAACGGCGGCTGAGGGGGTGAATGTCTCCATCCTGAATGTGCCTCCCGTGCTCGACAGTATCGCTCCTATCTCGATCACCGGCCGGGCCTATGCCATCACGTCCTCTTTGCGCGCTCTGACCGTCACAGTGGACAGTGTTTCCATCTACACGGACTCGTGGGCCAGCGATACCATCACCGAGGCAACTTGGTGGGTTGATTGGACACCAGCGAGCGAGGGACAGCACGTGATCCAGGCGGTGGTCGCGGCCTGGGACGCTAGCATCGCCAGCGACGTCATCACCATCACCGTAGATGCACAGCCTCCACAGATCCGTATCACCTCTGCCATACTCACGGGCACCCACTACTACGAACCGAGAACCCTCGACCTGACTGGCCTGGTCAGCGATACGAACGGCGTGGCGAGCGTGCGGGCCAGTGTCGTGGGGACAGATAGTGACTGGTTCGATGCCACCCTCATCGGCAATCGCTGGATAGCGCCCTGGCGCTTGGGTTTGGACACTCTGCCCGACGGGACGACCTTTATCATCACGGCACAGGCCTTTGATATCGTCGGCCACACGATTCAGGTCACCAAGACGGTCGTCGTAGACGTGGCGCCACCTGCGCCGATGACACTCACCTTGAGCAGCGGAGGAAGTCCTCTCGCCCCCGCTGACATCTTGCGAGAGGTCTCACCCTCGCTGACTCTCGATTGGACTGCAAGCAGCGACGGAAGCGGCCTGTCCGATTATCTCGTGCGGTGGACGACTCAGACCACGTCAACCCTCCAGGTCACCGAGCAACTGACCGATCAACTATCCAGTCAATTGACCGCCTATGATGGCCAAAAGCTGTCGGTGCAGGTTGCCGCGCAGGATGTCTATGCGCAGCAGCGGTGGCAGGAATTTGGGCACATTTACGTGGACAGCCCTCGCACACCCGACTATGTCGTTTTGGAGGATGCGGATGGCATCTACCGTGGGTGGATGGAGAGCGGGTGCACGCTGGTGGGCGTGGACCGTCGCGTCGAACTGCGCGCGATGCCTGGCGCAGCGCTGAACGCGGAACAAAATCTCTATGCCACCTGGAACGCCGAGGCGATACGTCTGGCTTGGAGCGGCGCAAACTGGAATACCGACGGTGATCTGTTCATCTACCTAGATACCGAGAGTGGCGGTACGATCACAGTGTTCAATCCATACCTATCCACCATCACCAACACAGCAATCTCTCTACCCGACGAAATGACAGCGGATACCCTGGTTTGGGTGCAGGATTCCAAGAACGCTGTCCTGCTGCACTGGGATGGAGGCGAATGGGCCTTTGAGACGCTGCTCTCGACCGAGCAGTACCGGTTTGACCCTGCCTTGAATGATGGCCAAACCGACTTGTACTTGGCCTTCGACCTGATCGGCCTATCCTCAGGCCAGGGATTGGGTCTGGTGGCGCTAGCCAGCGAAGAAGGGGCTTTGCGCCTGTGGGCGACGATGCCCGACGTCAATCCCGTCAATAGCGAACGGGCAGCCAAGACGACGGCCTTGGTCGGCGTGACCCAGGTATTTACCCTTAGCCACAGCTATCGTTGGGATGGGGTGAATGCAGGCGTGTGTCCCAATGGCAGCGACAGTGGAACGTCCACGCCGTTCTCGGATACCGACGTGCAAGTGTACATCTCGACCAATCCGGCGGGGGCCTCCTACAACCTGTTAGGCGATGACCTGTTCTGGCTGCAAGACCTGCTGCTCAACAACGCACCGGCTGACGTTACCTCGTTCTTTAGCTTTTTGGGTGCTATTCAGCCAACCGTGGGAGATGGTCACACGATCACTTATACCGTCACCTACCGCAACCAGGGAACCATCACAGCCACCGGCGTCTATGCCGACGTCACGGCTCAGTACGCTATGCGCTTGCCGGATGGCGATTTGCCTGATCGGGATCATCAGATCGTGCTGCTGGGTGACATCAGTCCAGGAGAAGATGCCACCAAGACCTTCCGGGGTGTGATTGACGTTTCGACAGGATACCAGAATTGCGTGGGAACTTTGCTACTTGAAGACTGCACACCCTACCTGCAATGGGCAACGCTAGATGCACGGATCTATGATGACGCGCATCCTGATGCTGGAGCGCCGCTAGAGTGGATCTGGGTGGACCACCGAGTGGACTATACCCCGCCCAATTTCTTTGGCATCCAGCAGCCTACATATCTGATCGGGCCGGGTGCCATTGACCTGTACGGTTATGCGTACGACGATGTCGGCGTACCCGAGATTGGGGTAGAGGTTCAAGCGCCAGCCGGAGGCACCAGCACGCTCACTTGTGCAGACAGTCAGCCAGAGGATGGCGCGTGGTCGTGTGCGTGGGACGCGACCGCTAGCAATGGCGGCGTCCCGCTCGCCAATGGCGACGTCTTTACACTCTCGCTCCAGGCTATCGACGGCTTTGGGCAGGCGAGTGTGTGGAGCAAGGACCAGCCTTTCTTGGTAGACACTGTGCCCCCCACCGTCACCGTAGAGATCACGACGACTCGGATCTTTTCCGGTGCACTGGTCCGCGATACCGCCTTTACGTTGGTCGGCGACGTAGCTGACGATGGTGGTGTAGCTGGCGTGAATGTCTGTGTGGAAGATGCGTGTCGAACGGCCAATCTGCAGTTAGCGGGCGAACAATCTTCCGTGACGTACAACGACATCTTGAGCACTCCTATTGCCATCAACAGCACGACTACCTGCGGAGGTGGTGAGATCGTGCGCACTTTTTCAGTGACAGAAAGCTTTGCGATTGCCCAGGTGAGCGTGGGTTTCTCCGCTGAGCACGCCCGCCGGGATGATGTACAGGCCGAATTACAGTCGCCTGCTGGCACCATCATTCGACTGCTTAATGACGATGGCATCTCTGGTACCCAGTTCGGTAACTATGACGTTCTGCTGAACGACGCTGCGCCCGTCGCGCTAGACGATGCGCAAGGCGATCACGACCCTCTCGCGCCGTTCTACGATCAGTTTGTCCGGCCCGACGAACCACTGCGTGCTTTCCAAGGCCAGGACGCTGCCGGTGATTGGACACTGCGCATCTGCGATCTGAACCCTGCGGAAAACGATGGTGTCTATCGCGGTAGTCGTTTGGTACTGGTACCGAGGGACACCGCTGCCAAGGCGGGGCGCTGGACTTGGCGGGCACCCGACCTGGAGATACTGGATTACGTGAGTCGCACCGTTTCCATATATGGTCAAGACACTGTGGGCAACCAGACTGATAATCCACTGGACCTCGTGGTGTGGGTAGATAACGTCTCGCCGGTCATCACAGTGACCGCCGTGATATCTGAGAGTGTACCCCTAAGCGACACGGTAACTGTTCTGAGTGGCACCGTCACTGATGGAGGACCATTGGCCGACGTATTTGTCCACGTTCAAACACCCGGCAGTGAATTTTACAGGCAGAGAGCAGCCCGGGATGGTGAGCAATGGTGGTTCGACTTGCAACCTCTCCTTGTGGGACAGTACACAGTTTGGGTGAACGCCAATGATCAGGCTGGAAACGTCACCACAATCGGGCCGTTTGGGTTGAATGCGGGTGTGTTCAAATTATATCTACCGTTGACCGCGCACAACTGGCGAGGTCTGGGGAATCAGGTATATTTACCAGTGGTGATGAAGGAATAGGACAGGGGGCATCAGATTAAGGAGTAATCAGGTTTCTACTAGGAACCTACTCTTCTTTCGCTCTCAATCCCAAGCAGCATAAGATTGGGTAGTGGCCCATCGAAATGCGGATAATTGACAAGGGAGGAAAGCTGAAGTAAAGTCATTCGAAATGATCGGGGGAGCGAATGACGATACAGCAGGTAATCCAAGTCAGTCTGGTTGTAGTGTTGGTGTGGCAAATCTGGTTTTTTCACATTCGAATGGGAGCGAAGTGGGGAGAGAAGGGGAAAAGAAGGCCAGCAAAACAGCGAAAGAAGGCGAGGAAGGGGAAAAAGCCGCCGAAACCATTCGAAGGATTGACGCGAAAACCGGTGTGCGAGCAATGTGCGGCGGAAGCAGACAAGCAAGAACAAGAAGTGAAGCGAGAAGCGCCACCAATGGTGGAGCGAGAGCGAGGGCGGAAACCGGAAATAGACACGAGCAAGCACTTTTGTCCGAGAAAGGGATGCAGGTATTATGGATGGCTGGGGAGAGGGAACATTATCTCGAATGGGCATCCGAGTGGGGGGCGGTGGCGGCAACTGTACTGCGTAGTGTGTCGCAAGCACTTTCAGGAGACGATAGGAACGGTATTCTACGGAAGCAGTGTGCCAGCAGCAGACATAATGCGAGGGATAGCGGCGTTGTGTGAAGGTGTGGGTCCGCGGAAGGTGGGGCGGATCTTTGGAGTGGACAAGGACACGGTGTTAGGTTGGCTGGTAGAAGCGGCAAAGCACAGCGAAGCAGTGATGGGTTATATGGTTCACAATCTGGAACTGACACAGGTACAGATGGACGAATTGTATGCACTGTTGAATGGGATGAGAGAA
>JAAEPW010000397.1 GCA_024232355.1 Chloroflexota bacterium
CAAGTTGCCATAAGCGGTTTGGGTTGGCGTCAACGTAGACTTGTCCTCGATAAAACTGCCCAACTCGCTATCTTCCTCTTCACCCACCGGTCGCTCCAGGCTCAACGGCTGCCACGAGACCTTGAGCATCCAGCGCACCTTGCGCGGTTCCATCTCCAGGTCCTCGGCGATCTCTTCAGGCGTCGGCTTGCGCCCATTCTCTTGTTCGAGCCGCCGAGCCGCCTTGTAAAGGCGACGGATGCTATCACTCATGTGAACGGGCACACGAATGGTGCGCCCTTGATCAGCAATAGCGCGCGTAATCGTCTGGCGGATCCACCACGTGGCATACGTACTGAAACGATAACCACGACGATAATCAAACTTTTCTACCGCCTTCATCAGACCTAGATTGCCCTCTTGGATCAAATCCAAAAAAGGGACGCCGCGCCCCATATACTTTTTGGCGATGCTGACCACGAGGCGCGTATTGGCCGTGATCAAGTGCTCGCGCGCAGCCTTGCCTTGCTCAATGACCCTCTCCAACTCATTCCGCCGCTGATTAGAGCCATTATCGCTCAACAATAGATACCTGGCATGATAGCCCAACTCCAACTGCTTGGCCAGACGCACCTCTTCTTCGGTCGTCAAGAGTGGGACGCGGGCCATCTCTTTCAAATAAAGGCCCACGGTATCATCACTAGAGACGCTGCTCAGATCAAAGTTCTCGTCTTCTGCCATCTGTCTTGGTTCTGCAGCAGAGTCGTCAAGGATGACCTCTTTTATCTCATCCTTGTGATCAAAGATTTCAATGCCCAAGTCATAAAGGTTGATAAAGACTTCTTCCAACTGCGCCAGGGATTCTTCTGCCTCGGGAAACGCTTCCAAAATATCGTTGGTTAACAAAAACCCCTGCGTTTCTGCTTTTTCAATCAACTCTACCAACAAGATCTCTTCACGCAAAGTCTTCATAGGCCAAGACTCCATTTCTCAATTACCATGTTGGGGCAAAGCATTGCCCTCAATAAACAGCGTTATATCCCAGGACTAGAGCAGATTACGTAACGCCGCCAGACGTGGGTCAATCTTTGCTTCCTCACAGTCACAACTCCCGTTATTGAGGTCTTGACCACAGTCTCTGCACAAACCACGGCAATCCGGGCGGCAAAGCGGACAAAGGGGGATATTTAATAGAATTTGCTCACGTAACGCTGGATTTGCGTGAATCCAGCCATCCTTTGAAACAGGATATTGATCGTCCTGGGATGAGATATGAGGAAGAGCAAATGTGAGATCGTCGAGCTGTGCTGTTAGAGCGAGAGGAAACGACGTCAGGCAGCGCACACATTCGCTATCCAGCGCGGTGTCCAACTGACCCTCTGCCAGCAGACAATCCGTGCTACGAGAAAAAATAATCTTGCCTCGCACATAATGCAGATCAAGATCGTCACCCAGAGCCACAGTCTCTACATCGAGACGTAACATACTCTGTGTACCGATGGGTGCATTCACAAGATGCGAAACATCAAAACGCATCCATACTCCGCCGGTAAAAAACAAGCGCCCGCAACCTGAGCGGCCACCAATCTTTTCACATTGAGTGTCTTAAAACCCGTCCATGCCCCCAAGCGATTGTATTATAGCATAACCGACTGGTCACGTCAAGCTATTCTGACCAATCCTGTATATTTTTTCTGTTACATTTACATTAAGGCTCTTGACAAGATGCAGACGGTCTCTCACGAGCGCGGCGACAGATTCAGCGCAGTCGTGCGGGTCAAAAGACCTGGCGCACCCTTGACGCCGAGAGACAACACGCGACTGTCGGTAAAATAGGCAAAATCAAAATGCACCGGGTCGCCAGCGGCCTTGCCGGGTATGGGCATCAGCCGGGCAGAAAGAGGCTTTTTCAAGCGCACGGCCAAAGCGGCCACGTCAAAGAGCAAAGCCGCCAACGCATCCTCACTGGCATCGCCCGGGAGCGGCACCGTGTCTAGCCCCGTCCCACACAGAGCCGACCATTGCAGCAGATCACTGATTTTAACATGCCCCTCGGCCACCCTCCTGGCCAAGACGGTGTCTTCCAACACCGGCAGCATGAGGCCAGAAAAACCACAACGGGGGAACCTCGCCCGATCAATAGCCTCGGTCAACACGGCAGCAGCAGCCAGCGAACCGACCGAGCCCAAAGGTTGCCCGGCCAAACTCTCAAGCGCAGCGCCGACGCTCGTCTCGGGCGACGGAAAAGGCGCTAGAGAAAAATCA
>JAAEPW010000398.1 GCA_024232355.1 Chloroflexota bacterium
TATCTCGAAATCCACCGGGCTCAGTTTCTCGTACTTCCGTAAGTCGTCCAATTCCGGTAGATATCCGCCGACGACATCAGTGCGCTTGCCTCCCAGCGGTGTGGTATACTCGTACAACATCTTCTGTCCCTGCTGTGGTTCTTGCTGCATTACCATGTTGTTTTCCTCCAACTTAATTCCATAGATATGCCTTATCGGTAGACGACCTTGAAAAACCCATATTCATCGATCTGAAGTTCGGAATCATAGGGTACCATGATGGTGGTGGTTTCGAGTTCTATGATTCCAGGGCCCTCGATCACATGGCCGGGCTTGAGTTGATCGCCATCGTAGATGTTCGTTGATACGAACTTACCCTGAGAATGCCAGTAGGCATCACGTTTGAACTTGATTGTGCCCGAAGAATCAGATGGCCCCATGGTCATCTTTGCGATGGCCGGGCGAACAGCGGGAATAGTCGCGTTAACGTGTAGAGACATCATTTCCAAACCGGCCTCGACAAACCCGGCGCCCTCGCCATAGACGCTGCGATAGAACTCGATGAAATCATCGGTGATCTTCTGGACATCTTCAGTTTCGTATTTTTTGCGTGCCACAGGGATGCGTTCTACATTCACCTGTCGCCCGAACTTCATGCTTACTTCTCGGGTAAGGACGACATCCTCGGCTTTGAATTTGAGTCGTTGCATCTCATCCAGTGCCGCGTTCTCCAGATCGTCAAACAGGCTCGTTAGCTCATCAGCCTCGATGGGCATTCTATAGAATACGGACTTATCAAATATTCGAGATACATCAGCAGATGATAGCCCGAATGCAGACCATACGGACGATTGCGGGAACATATATACCGACTGAAATCCCAGTTGTTGGGCGTACATGGCGCCGTGGGTAGGCCCGCCACCGCCGAAGCAGAAGACGGAAAAGTCACGCGGATCATAACCGGTTCTGGTGACCACCAGGCGAAGGAGGTCGGCCATGTGCTCACCTTGAATCTCGACCATTGCCGCTGCAACCTCGATGGGATCCATGCCGATCTTGTCCCCGACTTTCTTGAGAGCTTGGGTAGCAGCGTCTTTATCAAGTTTCACGCGTCCGCCCAGGAAGAAATCCGGATTGAAAGTGCCCAGCATCAGATCAGCATCTGTAGCGGTGGGCTCGGTTCCACCCTTGATATAGCAAGCAGGTCCGGGCAGGGAGCCGGCACTTACTGGCCCCATCTTCAGACCGCCGGCGGAGTCAACCCACCCTATGGTACCGCCACCAGCGCCGATGCTGGTTACGTCGATCATTGGGATGTTGACGCGGTAGCGCATGATTGGCTTTTCACGTGCATAGATGTGGCGCCCCTCAGCGATCACGCTGACATCGAAGCTCGTGCCACCGACATCGGTGGTCACGACATTGTTGATACCA
>JAAEPW010000399.1 GCA_024232355.1 Chloroflexota bacterium
CTTGATAGTTGCTCAGGAACGAGGGGTCAACCTGCATACCTTGGGCAAAAGTCGCAGCAGCCTTTTCCAAATCGCCTGTCTGAACATGAGCCTGCCCCAATAAAGCATAGGCAGCAGCGTCTTGGTCAGCCAGCGTTTTATAGACTTCAAACTGTGTCACGGCTTCAGGCCAGCGTTCGCTGCGCCCAAGAGCCTCACCCAGCAGGCGGTGGGCTTCAGCCAACTCAGAGTCTCGTTTGAGCGCTTCCCTCAACGCGGTGATTGCTTTGGAAAGGTCGCCGCTTTCAAGATGCTTTCGTCCCTCTTCCAGATACTCTTCAACACTTTTTTCTTTGGCAGAACATGCAGGCCATAGCAGTAAAAAGATCATCAAAAGAATCAACAGGCCAGCGCGTCGTTTTACCATATTCGATCACTCCTCTTGTTGTATGACCCAATCACTCAAAGGTTACCACGAGCTACTCTACATTGACAACCTACGACCTTTTGTTGCGCCATTATACTCGATTTTAGGACAAAGGCAAGAGGAGAACACAAGAGCGGAAGGCAATATGCCTTCCGCTCTTGACAGATTTGCTCTAGCGGGCTGAACTAGTTTACCAAGCGCAGGAAAATACGTTCGTACAAGCTGTCAAAGATCTCATCCAGATCATCTGCGCTAGGGGCAAGATAGTACCAACCGCCGGTGAGTTCGGCCACATAGCGCAGCAACTCGTTGTCGGCCTGCGCCCCCAGGCCGATGGTATAGACCACCACGCCCTGATTGCGAGCTTGCTGACCGAACCAGGCCACACACTCTCGTGATCTCTGTTGAGCACTGGACTCGCCCGGTTGATCTGGCCACAGATCGTCGCTGTAGCAGTTTCCATAACCTGATGGCAAGCTGGGATACTTGTTGGCTTGACCGTCGGTCATCAAGATCAAAATGTGAGCCGCAGCGGGGCGACCATAATGCACAGTGCCCGGCCCAGGCGGCAAACCTTTGCCCGTGGACGGGGGTTCCTCGCCCGAAATCAATGTCAGAAGGCCATACCACAGAGCCTGGGCGATGTTGGTGCTGCCGCTTGCATAGGTATCATCAATAGATTCGATGACGTTCTCAAAGTCAGCACAACTGCCATAGCGTTTTTTACAATA
>JAAEPW010000400.1 GCA_024232355.1 Chloroflexota bacterium
CCCGCTTAGATTGGGACCTAGGGTTTGAAGCGGTCCGGGGGCTTGCCTGCGGTTGGGCGTGCGGTCCTTCGCAGCTCGATGGCAGCTCTTCTCGGCGGCACCTCTTGCACAGGCTGTTGCTGCGACTCGTCAGCCGGCTCCACCATCGTCGAGGGTGCTGGATCATCGTACCAGTGCTTCATCCGTCATGCGCTCCATCGTTGGCTGTCACTCAGTTCGAACGTGTAGCAACCCAGACCTGAGTGACTTTCAATGGTCCCTGATACGGCGATCTTCCTTTGGGCACAGGACCGGCTTTGACCAAAACCATGCCCCCTGGTCAGACCAATGGCCACAATCGACTCCAATGACCTTCCTCAGCCTCCTGGGTGTCAATTGAGACAGGTTTCGGCAGCGTAGAGCTACATTTGTGCCCTCTCTCTTCCCTCTCTTGGAGAGTGGCAAGTACCTGTCCAGTAGGAGCATCGGGAGGCCTCACTTCGAATGCCATGTGGGTCCGATGCCCGAACAGCAGCTGGGCCAGAGACGGTCCCTGAGGCGATGAAGGCATGTGCATGTGCTGAGCCAGCAATTCGATCATACCATCGTCCCATTGCTGCCCAGAGGAAATGAACGCCTGGACACCGAATTTGAGTGTC
>JAAEPW010000401.1 GCA_024232355.1 Chloroflexota bacterium
CAAAGTGATTCTATTCTCATCCAACATATCGGGAATCATATCGTTTATCAGTTTCAAGACGGCCTGGTATAATCTTCGTGCGTCGCTCATTTTTTGTCCTCCTTGACAAATCAATCATCCCCCAGCTTGCTGCGGGGTATGTCAAGGTTTTTTCATCCGCAGAACGCGGCAAGCCGCGAGGAATCAGACCCGACTCAGATTGATCTCGATCGAGTTTCGCTCTACGTACTACCTGGATTGCAACTCGAATCCGTAGACAACTGGTTGACTGTGTGCCATCGTAATCGTTTCTCCAATGCTTGTCAAGCCGGAGGGGTATACGCTACTGAATCGCTTGATCTCCGCCATTGGTTATTTAGTGAGCGCTTTGTTCGGGGTGCTTGGCTACTATTTGCAAGTGTACTTGTTCCTCTTGCATGTCTTTAGGAGTAATTCGACTTCATTCTAGCCACGACAAAGCAAGTGATAGGATTTGAACCGCGTTGTCGCCGAAGGCAATGGACAGGACGATAGACCTTGTGGTAATTTGTGGGCACACCCACCCCCTTTCCTCGTCGTCCCAATCCAGCCCCGCACCCACCACAGCAAACCAAAGCCATCAACAGCGCTCCCCCTCCCGCTTGTGGCCACAGACAACGCCACTCACCACCAACTCCCCACCCCGCATTCCACCACCGTCCCTGGTCTAAGGGAACAAGCCAGTGCACCACCTGGGCAGACCAGGGGGAGACGGCGAGGGAGCGAACTGGGGTAGCGGCGGCGGCGGAGGCAATGGGCAACTGATATTCCCCCACAAACCTCCAATCACCGCGACAAGGCCAACCCATCAGCAGCAATCACCTCCCCGCTTGTGGTCACAGACAACGCTACCCACCGCCCCAAGGAAACAAGGCAATGCACCACCTGTGCAAACCAGGGGAAGACGGCGAGGGAGCGGATTGGGGCGCGTCGGCGGCGAAGGCAATGAGCAGCTCAGACCGATGGTTCCTGTGGCAATCTGTGGCCCAAGGTTCATCACCAGGTTCTGCACGGGGAGAAAGCGATGCGCGCCAAGGGACCGCCCCTCTGTTTCAGCGGTAACGAGCAATGGGGCGGGGTGAGGTTGGGTTGTTACAACTGGCGCCCACTGGTCAATTATCCGCATCTAGATGAGCCACTACCCGCAGTTGTCTCTTACATACTAGTGGGTCATTTGACTCGCTAATAACCATTTCTGTCTTGTGGAAAC
>JAAEPW010000402.1 GCA_024232355.1 Chloroflexota bacterium
AAGAGGACGCTGTTGCAGGTGACTCTGGACGATGGCGCCGAGGCCTCGCACCTCTTCTCGACCCTGATGGGCAACGAGATCGCTCCGCGCCGGGAGTTCATCCAGCAGAACGCGCAATACGTGCGAAATCTGGATATCTAAACGCACGGTCAATAGACCGCAAAAAACCGCCCTCACAAGGGGCGGTTTTTGTGTGCCGACTCACCACGGTTGGCGGCAGACGCCCTCGTCTGCCCCTTTTATATCGAATACACAGGTTGGACGATGTGGCCCCACCACAAACGGTGGGCTACCCGAGCAGCTTGACAGATGAGGCGCCGGCAACTATACTAATGTCATAGGGGAATCGCCACAACGATACGACAACTTCACGAAGTGTACGTAATCTAGGGGAGGGTACCTGGAATGTCTCCCGACATAAGCAAGATAGTCGACGCGCTGGTTCTAATTGTGCCAAGCGCCGCTGTGGGTACGTATATCGGCAACAGGCTTCGTATGTACCTCAATAGAGCGAAGCCCGACATATCAATCGCTGCGATAAGGGGCGCTACCAAATCTGACTTCGTCGGCTTGAAAGTGTCGATACCTCCTGACGTGAGCAATCAGTTCAGACATGATCCGTGGGCACCCTTCATTTTCGAAAGCGTGGACGCAGACAAAATTTGTGACTACATCGAAGCCATAGAATTGCGTCTCACGCAGGCAAAAGATACGCTTGAATTTCTAGAGCATAGAATAGGGGAGTTGCCCGTAGTTGGCACGGGAACAGACAAGGAGAAGCTTGCCTTCCTGGACTATTTGGCCAATCCAGAGCACAAGATGATCGACGAAGTCGTCACGGCTTCCTTGGTCAGAAAGGACCTCGTGTTGCCGCTGCCATCTGATGATGAACTTGAGCAGCTGCCCTTGGTAGCCGAGTACCGAGAACGTGGCAAAGGAGGCGGCTATGACATAAACTTGGGAAACGCTTGGTATACTCTCACCTATGGAGCTGAGCGAGACAATCAGTACCTACTGCCAGCGGCCAAGGCTTTTGCCTACTTCCACGAGCCGTCGCTCCGAGAACTCCTACTGCACACTAAGGGGTCAATCTCGAACCTAGCTGCTACGGGACAACGCTCAGTTGATGGGCTCAGTAAGCTCCTTGAAGACGTCAGACACCTGATCATTGAGGTACGCATCACCAATAGGGGCATGTCTCCTGTCACCTTCACGCAGTGGGCACTACTAAAGATAGCCATTCCTAGCCGCAAGAGTGATGCTGGACGTGTTCAATTGGTACGTCGCCCCCAGACTACTCGTACTGCTGATGCAGACCGGCAGTTCGCGGGTTCCGAAGCGGACGTAAGCTCGGCTGATTCAACCGAGGAGCGAGAGGGATACTTCGTTGTCCCTCCAAATTACTCTATTAAGATAGTGTACAAGTCGCTGCAAACCTTGAAGAGTATCGCAGGGGGCCAACTCGACATTGAGTCCATCCTCAATTTGGATCTGTTCTACTGTACAAGCTACCTAAGGCGTGGCGACATTGAAAAACCAAAGTCCGCTTGGGTTCACTCTGCCGCGACTAGATTCGGCCTGCTAAGTGAAAGATTCCCTTCACATGAGATTACGGATGTTGTTGGTTCTTAGGCGGGGTAGGTCAATACCTTTGTGGTTTTGACGTCCAGTCCGAACCGGAGGTTCGGACATCGAGCTCCGCTAAAGGGGTCAAATCGGCAAGCGTTTTGACCTACTCCCCGGTGACCCGCGCTTGCCAGGGCAGGACGTGCCGTCATCACCGAACTAAGACGCTCGGGAACCCACGGCAAGCCGTGGGCCACCGGACGGTATAAACAATGTCCCAAGTTGTGCACGGACGACCTACAGAACATGGCAGGTTTGAAGACAAACCTTCCCTACAAGAGCACCCCTCCGTCTCCCAAGCACCCCACCGTCTCTCCCAAGCACCCCACCGTCACCCCTGCGAAGGCAGGGGCCCATCCTAATAGTGGATTCCT
>JAAEPW010000403.1 GCA_024232355.1 Chloroflexota bacterium
AGCCGATTGATCCAGTGGCCTTTCCATCTGATCCCGCTCCTGCCGTCTCTCCTCTGCTTTGCTGCGCATGTCCTCTTTGACGCCACCAAGATCAGCAACGCTAATGCGTTGGTCCTCCTGAAGTGTCCTCTGTGATTGCGGGCTAACGCTGTTGTGCAATCGAGCACCCTTGGGAATCTCAAGGGCGAGCATCTCATCTGACGGCGGCGTATCTACGTCAAGCTCCTGTACCGTAAGCTGGTACACCTCAATCTCCTTGCCTGTTTGCGCTGGCCCCGGGAAGTTCATTCGTACCGTACGCATGGGAAACCAGCGTCCGCCGGAACACTCGCCCACGTCCGTCACCATCGCCTTTCGACGAACTCGTTCAGGATTGTCTGGTTCGTGCGTCATTTGGACCGGCAGAAAGCCTCGTTCTGGATCGAACCAGTACTTCGTGTGTACGTTTTCTGTGCCAAGAGTTTCGTCATAAGAAACGACCAGCAGATCCCGACCACGAATGTTCTCACTTCCCACGAAGCGACAGGTGTCACCGTTCGCATTTTGGCTTTCCTCAATCAAGTAGCCTGGATGGCGTTCTTCGTCAGGCCCCATCATTCCGGCCAGATCGAAGGGCGTCATGGTGATGCGAGGCCCGCTCTTGTCGGGGGGAAATAGACCGCCACCTCCCAGTCCTGGCGAGTAACTCATGCCGCGAACTCCATCCCAGAGTCTCTTTCGTGAAACAAACCTCATGCCCAAGTCTGCATGGATGGGGCCGTCCTTCGCTTTG
>JAAEPW010000404.1 GCA_024232355.1 Chloroflexota bacterium
TCTAAATACGTCCGCGCGCGCGATGGCCTACTACCTGGAACACCGGGCCAAAGCTCTGAGTGGGATCGCCCGTGGAGATCTGACCATAACAACAGCGGTCCTGTCCTCGAACGATATCATGGGCGAGGCGATGCACAATATGGTGGCGGACCTGAACAATCTGGTCGGAGAGATCTACCGCACGGCCGAGATCATCAGCCGCAACTCCCAGAACCTCACCAATCGCAGTGTTGCCCTCGCTGAAGGAGCCATCAAGTCCGCTTCAAGCCTGGAAGAAGTCGCCAGTTCCATGACCGAGATTTCCTCGCAGGTGCAGGCCAATCTCGGCAGCGCGTCCGAGGCCAACAAACTGGCGGGCACGGTTCGTACAGCCACAAATACCGGTGATGAGAAGATGCAGAATCTTGTCGGCGCCATGGATACGATCAAGGGTGACAGTCAGAAGATCGCCAACATCATCCAGGTAATCGACGATATCGCTTTCCAAACGAACCTGCTGGCCCTGAACGCCGCGGTCGAAGCAGCTCGCGCCGGCAAACACGGCAAGGGCTTTGCGGTTGTGGCCGATGAGGTGCGGAACCTGGCAGCCCGTAGCGCCAAGGCAGCACGGGAAACCGCTTCGATGATTGAAGACTCGGTCAAGTTGATCGGGGTCGGCTCCTCCACTGCGGAAGATACGGCAAAGTCGCTGACAGAGGTCGTCCAGGGAATCGGCCAGGTGGCGACTCTGGTATCGGACATCACCACAGCTTCCGAGGAACAATCCCTCGGTATCGTCGAGATCAGCGGAGGACTGGACCAGATCGACGTCGTTACCCAACAGAACGCCTCACTGGCAGATGATGCCGCCAGCGCAGTCAAGGAACTGAACAACCAGACCAGCACTCTGGTACGCTTGCTGTCTCACTTCCATTTGTCAGCGTCTGGTAGCAACGGCGATTCTGAGAACGAGGGCGGCGTTTCCGGCAACGATGAAGAAATATCTCTGGAGGTTTCAACCGACGAGCCCGTCTCAACCTGGTGAGCCGGGCAAACACGGTTGATAGAATCAGTTGTGCCTTCGAAATTGCATCTGGCTTGATCTGTGCGATCTGCCCCTGCATGAGTACGGTCACAACAACAGAAAACGTCTTCGTTCCGCCTTTTTGCCCAAATCCCAACTGCATCTACCACAGAGAGTTGGCACACCACTGGCCGTTCAAGAAAGCGGGTTTCTACTACCGCAGAACTGTTCCGCACCGTATCCAGAGGTTTACATGTCAGCATTGCGGCAGATACTTCAGTAGTCAAACCTTCAGCACAACATACTGGCAAAAGCGCCCAGACATAGACGCTCGACTGTTCACCAAAACTACCGGATGCATGGCCAACAGGCAGATCGCACGTGACCTGGCCGTTGCACCAGAAACCATCAACCGCCACCTGGCCCGACTGGGCAGACACTGCCTGCTGTTCCACGCCCTGATGATGCACAACATCAATCCTGCCAAGGAAATAGTCATTGACGGATTTGTGTCCTTCGAGTGGTCGCAGTACTTCCCTTTCCATCACCACACAGCAGTCGAGAAGCAGACCGATTTCTTTTTGTACTTCACCGACAGCGAAGTGCGCCGCAGCGGCAGGATGACGCAACAGCAGAAACGTCGCCGTGATCAGCTGGAGCGACGCTACGGCCGACCGGATCCGCAAGCGGTGGTCAAGGATGTGGGCGAGTTGCTCAGCGTGGTCACTGCGGGCAGTCAACAGGTCACGGTATTTAGCGACAATCACCGGGCCTACCGGCGTGCTATCGGGAATCTGGACTGCCAGGTGTCCCACAAGGTGACCTCGAGCCAGGCACGCCGGGACCAGCGGAATCCGTTATGGGAAGTGAATCTGCTGGATCTGTTGATTCGCCACTGCAGTGCCAATCACAAGCGTGAAACCATTGCCTGGTCCAAGCGTCGCCAGGGGAGCGCGGTGCGTCTGGCGGTGTTCCTGATCTGGCGCAACTACATGAAAGGACGGCGAGAAAAGCAACGTGGCAGCCCCACACCGGCGATGATGCGGGCTATGTGCGATCATCCGCTGACAGCGCAAGACATTCTCACAGAACGATTGTTTGTCACCAGGATCGACTTGCCTGCTCGCTGGCAACAGTACTACTGGGGGTCGGTGGAGACTAGGGCTATCGGCAAGCTGCGAAAACATACGTTGAAGTATGCGTTCTGAGTCAGGATTAGCCGCCCGCTTGGCTGGCTATGCCAACTATAGATGCAATTTCGAAGGCACAACCCTCAGATTCCATTCCCGTTTCCGGATAGAGTCTGCTCGATCCACAGGACCGTGTCACGACAACCGATATAAAGCGGTACGCGCATATGCAACTCGTCCGGTACCACCTCGAGGATGGGAATGTTGCCGTTGCTGGCATAGCCGCCGGCATTCTCGGCGATCAGTGCCAGAGGCGCCGCCTCGCACAGCAGGCGAAGCTTGCCGCCGGGCTTGTCCACGGTCGGTGGATAGAGGAAAACACCGCCGTACAGCAGATTGCGGTGGAAGTCAGCGACCAGTGAA
>JAAEPW010000405.1 GCA_024232355.1 Chloroflexota bacterium
TCGTGAGTCTCAGTGCTCTAACGAGCTTTAGGGTCTCTGCTACTGGAGTAGTCGCGCTGCTGGCTATTTATGTGGCAGTGTCTCAGTGCTCTAACGAGAGGGTTCGACCAGTGAAATGACTGGTTACGCTAAATCATAACCAGTGCCGAACCTTGGCCGCTTGCTAACCCACAAACCGTAACCAGTGAAATCACTTGTTACGCTACTCTCAACCCAATCCGACTCCACATCCTGAACACCTCAACTCTGGCGTAACCAGTCAAATGACTGGTTACGCCCCAAAACCCGGCAAACTATGCCTGTCAGGCGTGCTTCTTGCGTTAGAATAAGGATATCCAAGTCCAATTCTAGTGAAAGGAGTACAAACCATGACAGGCTTGTCTATTGTAACGCATTTCTCGACTTTGAGAAATCACCTTCCGCGCTTTCTGCACAAATCCAAGTGGCCGCCGCAGGCAGACTTGCACACACTTTGGATGCATCGGCGACGGCCCAGGTGGGTCATTGACTCACCTCCCGCGATGCGGCTCCTAGACCTGCTGGGGCCGCTCCCTTGGCAACACCTTCCAGACCGCGACCTACAACGCAACTGGGGCCAGCCCACAGTTCCTTATGCGGCCTTGACTGCCGCCTGCCTCCTCCAGCTCAATGAGAACCTCGTTCATATGTCCGACTTGCGCACCTACCTGTGCGAACACCCCGCTTTCATATGGCTGTTCGGCTTCCCTCTCGTACCCGACCGCACCAGTCCCTACGGTTTCGATCCCGACGCCAGCCTGCCCACGCAGCGACACTTTACGCGCTTGCTGCGCACTATGCCCAACACTACCCCAAAGTTCCTGCTCGCGGCCAGCGTTGCGGCCATTCTCCAAGCTCTCGCCGCCGCCAAATGCGCCGATGTAGCGCAAGCTATCTCGCTCGATACCAAGCATATCATTGCCTGGGTCAAACAGAACAATCCCAAAGCCTATGTCACCGACCGGTACGACAAGACCAAGCAACCCGCCGGTGATCCCGACTGTAAACTCGGCTGTAAAAGGCGTCACAATCAACGTACCACCCCAGACGACGTCGAGACGCCCACCCACAATTCTGTCCCCGCCAGCACGTTGAGCGTGGGGGAGTACTACTGGGGCTATGGCTCTGGCGTCGTCGCCTCCAAGGTCCCCGATTGGGGCGAGTTCGCCATCGCGGAGTTGACCCTGCCCTTCAACCGCGCGGATGTCGCCTATTTTTTCCCCTTGATGGCCGAAACTGAACGCCATTTGGGCTTTCGGCCCCGTATCGGTGCCTTTGATGCTGCATTCGACGCGTTTTACGTCCACGGTTACTTTCATCGGGATGACGATCCTGGCGCGTTTGCCGCCGTCCCCTTTGTTCAGAAAGGCGGCTACAAGGTCACCGACCGCCGTTTTACCCCCGAACCCGAGGGTCTCCCCCTGTGCGCTGCGGGGCTTGCGATGCTTTTGCGCTTCACCTATATCGACCGCACCGCCACGCTGATCGAACACGAGCGCGCCAAGTACACCTGTCCACTTCAAACCAAGGACACTCGCAAAGATGTCTCTTGCCCTGTCAATCACGAGCGCTGGCCCAAGGGGGGCTGCACCACGGCGATGCCCACCAACGCGGGCGCCCGGCTCCGTTACACCCTGGATCGAGAGGGCGAGGCTTACAAGGACGCCTATCGTCAGCGCACGGCCACCGAACGCATCAACAGCCAGGCTGTGGCTCTCGGCATTGAGCGCCCCCATCTGCGCAACGGTCAAGCCATCGCCAATCGCAACACTCTCATCTACACGCTCATCA
>JAAEPW010000406.1 GCA_024232355.1 Chloroflexota bacterium
ATGTAGCCCAACGCGCTATGGAAAGCGCGGCTACGTCGGAAATACCCTGGATTATCGAGCGCAAAACCGACAAATTAGGAACTCCCGCTAGGCAAAATCTCTGATCCCTGTGAGCTAAGGGGGGGTATACGCTAGTGAAAGCCTGATAAAGCCTCTAAGAAAGGAAACTCACATCGAGAGATCTTTCCCACACACCATAATGCCTATGCGAATTCCCAGGTGGGAATCCGGGTCTTGAGATTATCCATTGCCCGGTCCGCATAGGCTTGATATCGCTTGCGCTTGTTCCGCACCCGCGGTGAAAGAGGTGGCATCAAGCCAAAGTTGGCCTTCATCGGCTGGAACGCCTCTGGCTCGGCGTGACTCACATAATGACACAATGCCCCCAGCATCGTCGCTGGCGGCAGAGTTAGGGGTTCCTGCCCCAACACAAAACGGGCTGCGTTAACACCTGTCAGCCACCCACTGCCCACGCTGCCCACATAGCCCTCGACGCCCGTAATCTGCCCGGCGAAGAAAAGGCCAGGGCGGGTGCGGAACCCCATCGTCGGCTCCAACAACAGCGGTGCATTGATGAATGTGTTGCGATGCATCTGCCCATAGCGCACAAACTCGGCCTGCTCTAGTCCGGGGATGAGACGAAACACGCGCTCCTGCTCACCATAGCGCAAGTTGGTTTGAAAGCCGACGATATTGTACAACGTCCCAGCCAGGTTATCTTGCCGTAACTGCACCACCGCGTGAGGACGTTTTCCTGTGCGAGGATCAGTCAGCCCCACCGGGCGGAGTGGACCATAAGCCAGCGTATCTCGTCCTCGCGCTCCCATCACCTCAACTGCCAAACACCCTTCAAAAAAACGCGCGTCCTCCTGCTCAAATTTATGCAGTGGAATACGCTCCGCGGCCACAAGCGCGTCGACGAAACGCTCATAGTCGCCCTCCGTCATTGGGCAGTTGATATAGTCCGCATCCCCTTTGCCATAGCGGGAAGCCCGAAATGCGACAGACATATCAATCGAGTCGGCCGCGACGATAGGAGCCAGAGCATCATAAAAATAGAGGTGTTCTTGACCTGTCAGCAAGGAGATGTCTTGTGCCAATGCATCAGAGGTGAGAGGCCCGGTGGCGATGATGGTTGGACCATCCGGTATTGTTGTTACCTCCTCGCGCACCACGCGCACGCGCGGATGCGCCTCAACACGACGCGTGACCTCGGCGGCGAACACGTCCCGATCCACCGCCAGCGCACCACCCGCCGGAACGCGCGTCTCGTCGGCACAAGCCAACACCAGCGAGCCTAGATATCGCAACTCGGCCTTGAGAAGCCCTGCCGCCCGGTCAAACAGATCGGAACCCAGGCTGTTGGAACAAACCAATTCAGCCAACCGGCCACTAATATGAGCAGGCGTCATTTTATCGGGCCTCATCTCGTAGAGAAGCACGTGTGCACCTAGCTCAGCCGCCTGCCAGGCCGCCTCACTTCCAGCCAATCCTCCGCCAACTATGGTGATAGTAGATGTTTCAACTCTCATAATGGACACTATTCTACCACAGATATGGGGAATATTCCATCAATTTAGGTTTTTCCAGTTCTTAACATCACCTTTGTACATCGACGCGAAATGACACAACTAGAATGGAACCGCAGATATACACAGATCAACACAGATGCAAAAGTGGTGAATTTAGTAAAAATCTGCGTTCATCCGCGGTTTCAGTTATGTGATTTTTTGATGCATTCAAAGGTAATGTTAAATCCTCCCAAAATCCGCAGTGGAAAAGCTCAAGGAATTCCATCATAATATAACTGTTCAAGGTGTCGTTGACTGCATCACAAAATCCGTTTGGGAGGTTTATTTCTATGGAATTCCCTTAGCCCATTCTATATTTCTGTGGTAAAATGAAAGCATCAAAACACTCCACAAACTGACTCAAACACCCAAACACCCCAGAAAAGGTCAAAGGCCGCGTCAACACCGACGCAGTCAAAGGAGGAAAAAGATGAGCACCAGTCTCGAACAATTAAGAGAACGCCTGGCACAAGTCTCTGATCTCGAAACAGCCGCCGCTGTCCTGGGTTGGGATCAACATGTGAACATGCCCCCAGGTGGCAGCGACGCTCGCGCGCACCATCTCGCTACTGTGGAAACTCTTGCCCATAGTCTCTTTACGGCTGATGAAACAGGCCAACTGCTCGAACAAGCCGCTACCGAGACCGCCAGCCTATCCTACGACTCGGACGACGCTAGTCTGGTGCGCGTCGCCCAACGCGAATACGACAAGCTGCGGCGTGTGCCAGAATCGCTCGTGGCAAAGCGCGCCCGTGCCTCTGCCCTGGCCCTTGACGCTTGGGTAAGGGCCCGCGCCGAGTCCAACTTTGGTCACTTTCAACCGCACCTAGAGCGTGTCGTTGACCTCTCCATCCAGTATGCTGAGGCACTGGGGTACGAGGACACCCTCTACGACGCTCTCTTGGATCGATATGAGCCAGAAATGAAAACAGCAGAGGTGGCAGCGGTTTTTGAGCAAGTAAAAATCGGTCTCGTCCCTCTCATAAAAGCCATCGCCGAGCAGGGTAAACCAGTGGACGACGCCGTCTTTAACCAAGAATACCCAGATCAGGTCCAATGGGACTTTGGCACACGAGTGCTGCGGGATATGGGCTTTGATTTTACCTATGGACGGCAAGATCGGTCCGTCCATCCCTTTACCACCGGCTTTTCCCCCCACGACGTGCGCATCACCACTCGTATTCTGCCAGACCATTTCCAAACCGGAATCTTTGGCACGATCCACGAAGGCGGGCACGCGCTCTACAACCAGGGCATGCGTATCGAGATTGGCCGCACGCCCCTCTTTGACGGCGCGTCCTACGGTGTTCACGAATCCCAGTCCCGTCTATGGGAAAACATTATCGCCCGGAGTCGTAACTTTTGGGATCACTACTTTCCTAAACTATGCGAGTTCTTTCCTCAACAACTGGCCTGGGTAAACCAAGACACCTTTTACCGGGCCATCAATAAAGTGGAACCATCTTTTATCCGCGTCGAGGCCGACGAAGTAACCTATAACTTGCACATCTTTTTACGTTTCGAATTGGAGCAAGAATTGCTGACGGGTAAACTGACAGTAGCCCAATTACCCCAAGCCTGGAACGCGAAAATGGAAAAATACCTGGGCATCATACCTCCCAACGACGCATCGGGCCTGCTTCAGGATGTCCACTGGTCTCAAGGCTATCTTGGCTATTTCCCCACCTACGCCCTCGGTAACTTGCTCTCGGTACAATTTTACACTCGAATGCTGCAGGATATCCATGACCTGCCGGAACAAATCGCCAAAGGAGAACTGGGCGCAATACGAGAATGGATGCGCAGCCACATCCACACCCATGGCAAGAAATTCACCCCAGCCGAATTGGTGCAGCACGTCACCGGGGAGAATCTGAGCGCCGCTCCCTTCCTGGCCTATCTCGAAGAAAAATATACAGCGATCTATAAACTATAACAGGAATCTATCCCAATGAACATTGCTGCCCAAACCGAACATGCCATCCGCCAACATCGCCTTTCAGACCTGGAAGGACACCTGCCAGAAGAATTCATCCTACCCAACTATGACGGCTACTCTATCACCAATCTTGCCCCCACCATTGCCCGGCTATTGGGCGTAGAGCTAGTCGACGCCGCGCCGCCGCTCCCCGCCAATCTGTGGACCGATATGGCCCCAGGCGTGCAGCGTGTTGTTATGGTCATACTCGACGCCGTGGGATACTTGCATTTGCAACGAGTGCTGGCCGAATCCAAAAAGGACTCGACTTTTTACCGCCTGGCCCAAGCAGGACGACTTGTTCCCCTCACCTCCGTCTTTCCTTCCACTACCGTTGCGGCACTGACCACACTTTGGACCGGACGAACGCCCCTCGACCACGGCTTTCTCGGCACCAAACTGCTGCTCGGCAAACAAGGCTTGCTTGCCAATATGTTGACCCTCGGCCCCGCCATCCATCGAAAACCAGGAGAACTTTCCAAGTGGGGTTGGGACCCGGAAGAATTTGTCACCGTTCCCAGCTTGGGCCAACAGTTAACCAACAACGGCATACGAGCCATCGCCCACACTCACTTGCCCTTTATTGGAGGTGACTTGACTCGAATCTTTTTGCGCGGGATGGAAAACATACGAGGTCACGTAGACTTTAGCGATATGTGGATCAACCTGCGTCGCGCCCTTTCCCAACGCCCGTCATCTAATACCCCCCTCTTTGTCAGTGGTTACTGGGGCGGCATCGATAACACGGCCCACGTCTATGGACCAGAGGGAGAACCTTTCCAAGCAGCAATACGTCATCTGGATCGTTCTCTGAAGGAGGATTTTTTAGCTGCTCTACCAACAGCAGCACGAGAAGGTACACTGCTCATCATCACTGCCGATCACGGCCAGACCACGACACCACCCGAGCAAATCGTGCATCTATCCGATCACCCAGATCTCCAACGTATGCTGCTCATCCCTCCCGCAGCCGAAACCCGAGCCGCCTACCTCTACGTCCGCCCTGGCCAGACCGAATCCCTACGAGCTTACATCGCCGAGCACCTGAACAACCGCTTTCTTCTCTTGGAAACGGAACATGTACTAAACGCCGGGCTTTTTGGCCCGCTTAATGGCACAGAACCCCCGCCAGAGATACGCGCGCGCCTGGGTGATATGTTGCTCTTGGCACAAGACAACAGTCGCTTACTCTTCACCAAAGACCCAGTACCATTCCACGGACACCACGGCAGTTTGATGGCAGAAGAAATGCTCGTGCCATTGTTGATGGTACGGTTGGATGCGTTGTAGGAAAACTTGTATTTCTAAAACGCAAATCGGCAGGATTTCAGGGATTTTGGCCGTTTAGGCACCTGGTCGTTCATCCTGCCGATCCGCGTTCTAAATTGATCCTACTGAATACGAACTGAACCCGAACCCTGATCTATCCTCAACTCGACGGTATATTCTGCCGTGTCAAAGTCGTCCGTCTCCCACACACTGTCGTCGTGTCGATCCCCCTCCACCAGCCGGAATTGTTCACCAGCGCGAAAGGAACCACTACCCGATTCAAGCACCACGCGCGCCCCCACCCCTCTTGGCAGTGTGATGTCAAGAGAGCCAGAACCTCCGTCAACCCGGGCCTCAAAGGTACTGTCATCTGGCAAGGCCAGGTCAACTGACCCAGAGCCAACGTCGAGAAAAAGATCACTGACCTGCAGATCACTCAGATCAAAATCGCAGGAACCAGAACCAGCATCCAGGGTAAGGTCCAGGGATACGCCGGGACTCAGATCCACATCCCAGCGATACTCCTCCCGACCGCCAAAATCAAAAGTCCAAACCCAAGGACCAGAAGAATAACTATCTAGAACTAGATCAGCTTGGTCGTTGCGTACGGCTACATCAAAGACCAACTCGCCGCGATAGGCAACGTCACCTTCGATGAGATTGGGCGAGTCGTTCAATGCCCCCAAGTGGCCCGGCATACTGGTCCAGTCAATGTCCACCGTAGCGCTCTCTACATCCTCCAGTGGATACTCGATATGCCTGACGTGCACTGCAGGTGCTTGAGTCAGCCTAGATAATTCGGGGATATTTCGCGCAAAGAGAACGAGAACCACCGCGCCACCGATCAATATCAAAATCAGCACACCACTGACAATGGCCCCAAATATCGAGCGGCGACCAATCAGCACATCAATGCCCAGCGCGATCAACAACAACGGCCAGAGCCTCCAGATGATGTTCCACGATGCCCACGGCAAATAGCCCAGGTTTGAAAGCAACAACATCACACCCGCACCGATGAGTAGCAACGGCCAGAAAAAAGAGGGTGGATGACGGTGTGGTCTGCCTCCTGATCCCCCCTCAGACGATTCTTGAAAATCTGACATGGTTTACCTCCTAATCATAATAGTTGTGAAAATTTAGGTAGCGCCAACCAGCACCCGTACACTATACGCAAATGAGCAAAATGGGTTGCACCCGTTTGCCCCCATTGAGGCAATGTGGTAGACTGTGTTCCAGTCAAACACTCTAAATTTCATTCCAGGAGGCCCACTTGATGGATAGCATCGCCCCGCACCCAATGTCCGAAATGCTCACCGCTCTTTTACAGCCATGGCACGACGCGGTAGATGATCCAGAAAAAGCTCAAGAAGAAGTATTGCATCGTCTCCTAAAAATTTACGCTCAGACAGACTATGGCACACAACACAATGCAGACCAGATCGAGATCATTGGCGACTATCGGCGTGCTTTCCCAATCACCACCTACGAAGGGTATAAACCCCTCATCCAACGAGTAATGGCCGGAGAAATAAGCCTGCTTCTAAACGAGGAGCCAGTCGGTTGGGCTATCACCCGGGGCACAACGGAAGGCGAGTCCAAGTTCATCCCAATGACGCATACCGACCTGATGATGCGCCTCAGCGCCGGACGGGCAATGATGAACTATGTGGTTGACAGCGGACGGTATGACTTGTTCGAAGGAGTCAATCTGAATTTGAACTTCCCATCGATGGTAGGAACCGTGCAGGTTGGTGAACGGGAAGTAGAGTACGGCTACAGTTCTGGCATCTATGTAAAACACGTCTCGGCCTTTACGCCCATCCGTTCGGCCCCAGCACAAGAGGAAATCGACGCGTTGGGTGGAGGCAAGACTATCCATGATTGGGAAAATCGCTTTGATTTGGCCTATGAAAAATGCAAGGAGGAGAACGTGACTCTGGTGGGAGGCGTCTGCCCGACTACCATCAAGTTTGCCCGTTACTTGCGCCAGACACACAAGGTCTACCCCAAAGATCTGTGGCAGACACAGATTATGACGCTGGGCAGTGTGGCTGGTATCAACACGCATCATCAGCCAGCACTCAATGCTCTGTATGGGCGAAACACCGCCATTCGCGAGATCTATGGTGCTACCGAGGGCATGTTTGGCCAACAGCGAGACGAGAAGCGAGCCTGGGTACCCAACTATGACCAGTTCTTCTTTGAAGTGCAGACTCGCTCGGGTATCAAGATGCTGCACAAGATGCGGCCCGGCGAGATGGGCAGCCTGGTTGTCTCGACGCCGATACTGCCTCGCTACAAGATCGGTGACTTGATACGCGCCTTCCAACCGCCATATTTTCGCTGCATTGGCCGCGACCGCTGGTACACCCCGCTACGCTACGCCTGGGATGAATATATGACGTTCAACTTGGGTAGGCTGTGAGCGAGTGTAGATTCTTTAATGGTCATGCTGTGCAAGCGGCAGCGTGAATCGAAAGACCGTTCCCTCGCCCGGCGCGCTTTCGACCCAGATGAGACCGCCCTGCGCTTCCACTAAGCTCTTGACCACAGACAGGCCGAGACCTGTACCGCCTGCCAATCATCCCTCATCACCGACTCGTGAGCGCATGCGGGCGGGATCGGCGCGCCAAAAGCGCTCAAAGACGTGAGGTAGATCTTCCGGGGCGATGCCCTCGCCTGTGTCAGCGATGGCGATCTCCACGGCCTCGGTCGTAGAGGATGCCGATACCGTGACCGAGCCGCTGGGTGGCGTGTGGCGCAGAGCATTGACCAGTAGATTGCGCAACACCTGCGCAACGCGGTCGGCGTCAGCCTGGGCGGGCGCGAGACTATCCAAGATTTGGACAATGCGGTTTAGCTCCTCTGCTTCGGCGGCCAGGCCAAAGTTATCGACCGTGTGGCGAATGATCTGAGCCATGTCTGTCGGGCGCAAGTCTCAGTAGATCCAAATTTCATGCTCCGAGGGGTTCAACATCGGCTTCAATAAAAGAAACAACACGATAAATTCCATCAATCGCTCGGTTGAGGAAAGCGAGCATACGCTAAAGTTCAAATCGCTTGACGTCGATCTTGCGTGGCCCACGTCGTTGTTTGACTTGGCAAAAGCGCCAACGGAGTTCTAGCCACAAATTGACCAAAATGAAGCCCAAACTTGGCAACAAAAAACGCAAAGCGGCATTGTGTGAGGTCGTCCAAGCCCTGACCTGCCGCATACAGCGATAGCTGGTTTCAATGCCAAAGCGACGGCGATAGCACTTTCTAACGCTTTTTAGGGTCAAGGTGCAGTTCAAGACAACATAGACCAACCAGGTGCCCCGCCGTTTTCCACGCTTGCTGCGCTTGCGAGAAGTGCAAGTGCGGACCACTGTAATGGGGGCAGTGTAGTTGCCGTACTTTCGACTCTTGAAGGTGTGCTGGGTGTGATAGCTGGCCCGGCCACGGCACAGACCACAGGTACCGCCTTTCTTGCCTCGAATGGGACAAGAAAGGATAACTGGTCAGCCGCTTTTCTCGACATAACGCAAGACAGGAGTGGTGCAAAAGCCCTTGTCAAAGTACAAACGCCCGATATTCAAGCCCAGAATTCGCAGACGACAAAGTAAGGCGGCTACTAAATCGGGCAACTTGTCCTCAGGACGAACAAAAAGTACCGTTAAGGTGACGCGCATATCCTTGAAAATGACATAGGCAGTTGCCAGACGGAAAAAACGGGTGGTACCCTTTTTGGCCGGCCCGCGGCAGGTAAAGGCTAACAACTCCAGCGTATGTCCATAGAATGGCTCGTCATGCAAGTCTATCGCGATTTGCAGCTTTGCTTTCCACAAACGTCTGGGTAGTTCTGCCACCAATGCTCGATTGACATGTCGTTCCAGATCGCACAAATCATCGACCCCAATCTGCTCGTTAAGATAGCCGCGAATGCTTTCGCCGCTGACCATCTCGTCCAGATCATTGCAACGAACTCGATGGTTTGTTGTGTTGCGGCAGTCTTGATTAACACATCAATCATGACCTCTGGCGTACACTCGTAACCAGATATGTTGAGGGAAAGATAGGTTGTCAATCGTTCTGCGGCAGCGTCGTGCGTGTCCTTATCTGTTAACTTGAGATCGATCTTTGATCCTGGGATCATCTTTGTCTCCTTCGAGCATGTTTTGATCGGAGACCCCAGGTTACACTATTTGGCTACTTTGGCAACTGCCTTGATTCAAAATTTGGATCTACTGGGTCTATTTGATGTCAAGCGGAGGAGAGCGATTGAGTCAGATCAAGCACTTTGCTTGGGGACAAGTGCAATGCCTGATCAGCTATGCTGGACTGTCGGCGACTAGCTTGAGAAATTTCAACGGTTGAGCACTTTACAAATTAATTACTTTGCGTTATAATCTGCCCGCTTAATTTTCTGAATCAAAGTTACTCCCCATTATGGCGTGGGGTGTTTCTTTTACAAATCACCATACTTGTGGCTATATTTGTTAAGCAATGCATATACTGGCTTCCCCAAAAGAAACAATATAGTGGGATTGTGGAATAAATAAATCTTGCATAAAAATAGACATTTACGTCAAGAATAGATGATGAATAGACAAACATTCCTTACCTCCAATGGGTATCAAAAACTTGAGGATGAATTATCTCATTTGCGTACAGTTCGACGTCAAGAGGTTGCCCGGCGCCTCCACGACGCACTGGCGGAGGGTGATATTCTGGAGAATGCAGAATTAGAGGCCGCGCGCAACGAACAGGCATTTGTGGAAGGACGTATTCTTGCGGTAAAGAATATGTTGGGCAATGCGGTCATTATTGAGGAAAAAGGCCCTCGTGAGACAGTGGGGTTAGGTAGTCGTGTTACAGTCTCAGAGGGAGACCTATCTCCAGAAACCTATCATGTTGTAGGGTCAGCAGAGGCGGATCCGATCAAAGGCTTTATTTCCAATGAATCACCTCTAGGACAAGCCTTGATGGGGCGCAAAGTGGGCGAGACTGCTACCGTTAATGCTCCTGCTGGTGTGCTGGTGTTTGAAATCGTAAACATCAAGTAAGTAATTTTTAGGTACAAGTTGCCCGCGCCGAACCCTATGAGGTGATCGGCGTGGGTGTTTTTATAAGAATGCTTAACGAGTATAGGAGGCAATATGGAACTGACAGAATTAGAGCAACAACGTGTGGAGAAACTGGAACGTTTGCGTGCCAATGGAATTGAGCCGTATCCAAGGCGTGTCAAGCGCACACATACCATAGCTAAGGCACTCGTCGCTTTGGAGACAGCCGAGGGCACGGGTGAACAAGCCCCGCAGGTCGCGATCTCCGGACGATTGCAGAGTATGCGTGTGATGGGAAAAGTTATCTTTGCTCACATTGAAGATGGAAGCAACTCCATTCAACTGTTCTTACGTATCCAAAACGTGGGCGAAGAAACCTATGAAATGTTCAAAAAAGACTTTGACCTTGGCGATTTCGTTGGTGTCGAGGGTACGTTAATGCGCACCCGTAGTGGCGAACGCAGTGTCTTGGTAGAACAGGTGCGTATGCTATCCAAGGCGATCAGTCCGCTTCCCGTAATCAAGGAAAAAGAAGTGGATGGCGAATTGGTGCGCTATACGGTCTTTTCTGATGTTGAAGAGCGCTACCGCCAGCGATATGCGGATTTGGCCTGTAACGCTGATGTGCGTGAGAGGTTTCGTGTGCGAGCGCGCACACTTCAAGCTCTACGTCGCTTTTTCGACGATCGTGATTTCTTGGAGGTCGAGACGCCTATTCTTCAGTCAGTCTATGGGGGGGCAGCCGCCCGTCCCTTTGTTACCCATCACCATCAGTTGCGTCAGGACTTGTATCTTCGTATTTCTTTCGAACTCTACTTGAAACGGCTCCTAGTAGGAATGTATGACAGAGTCTATGAAATCGGTCATGACTTTCGTAATGAGGGGGTTTCTCACAAGCACAACCCAGAATTCACTCAAATAGAGTTCTATGCTGCTTACTGGGATTATTATGATGTGATGGCGTTTTGTGAGCAGATGACGGCTCAAGTCGCTCGAGATGTCCTTGATAGCCCGATAATCCATTATGAGGGGCACGAAATCAATCTTGATCCCCCATGGAGGCGGGTCACGTTGCGTGATGCTGCCATTGAGGTGACGGGCATTGATTATTACCAGTATCCCACCGCAAACGAGTTGGCCTCCGCGATGCGAGCGAAAGGATTTGTAGTCAAGCCGGGGGCAACTTGGGGCTATTTGATTGACAAAGGGCTTTTGGGTGCAGTTGAGCCAACGTTGATTCAGCCAACATTTGTGATGGACTATCCTCGTGATATTTCACCATTGGCCAAAACTAAACTAGATGATCCAATGCACGTTGAACGCTTTGAGTTTTTTATCGGTGGGCTAGAGATGGGTAACGCTTTCACCGAATTGAACGATCCTTTTGATCAAGAGGAAAGATTCCTGGAAATGGGTCGGTTGTATGCATCTGATGATGAAGAGAGCCATCCAATGGACGAGGATTATTTGCGAGCCATGAAATACGGTATGCCGCCCAATGGAGGATTTGGGATGGGAGTGGATCGGCTAGTGATGCTTTTTACGGGTCAACCGACGATTCGCGAGGTTATTCTCTTTCCGCATTTGCGAGCCAAGGAGTAATAAAGACAATTGGGCAGGTAGCGAAAAGTCGTTTTGATGGAAGTGAAGAACAGTCGAGAAAATCATTGACGACAAAATGAATATCGTGTATAATAATAGCGAGGTTGAGAGGTGTGTTGAAATATTTACACACTACCCCTATCAAAGGCCATTTGGTTACAACTAAAGGCCAAAGTTGTTGAGATCACCAATTATTTAGAGCAATAATATTGAGGTATGGGATGATGCGGAGCAAGAGATTTCTCCTGATCGTGGTAGTGTTAACTGCCACACTTTTCAGTGGTGCATCTGCTACATACGCACAACCGCCATCTAATGATTGCAGATATTTCGCTGAGACTGGTTATTACGTTTGTGACGCGTTTCTTGGATTTTTTGATGCACGGGGCGGGTTGGAAATTTACGGTAACCCAATCACAGAGGCATTTAATGATCCTATACTTGGGTTGCGTGTGCAATTTTTCCAAAATGTGCGGATGGAGTTTCATCCGTATAATCCATTCCCTTATCAAGTGCAACTAGGATTGCTAGTTGACGAGTTGGGGTATCGATTTCCCCCGGCCCGCTCGGACAAAATTCCCACTTTTAACACGAACCTTCGTCATTACTTTCCAGAGACTAGGCACGTTGTTGAGTATTCATTCCTCGAGCATTTTCGTGAAAACGGTGGGATTGATACCTTTGGTTACCCCAGGTCCGAGTTTATGTACGAGGATGGCCGTATTGTGCAGTACTTTCAGAGGGCGCGGATGGAGTGGCACCCTGAAATTACCTCTGGTTCGCAAATGCGCTTGACTTCACTTGGGGAGATTTACGTTGAGCGTTTTGGTATTCCAGATGTCTCTGATGAACCTGTTCCTCCGCAAATAGGCGTCCCTACGCCAGTTCCACCACCACCCACGGCTACCCCGCCATCTACTGTCACAAAGCTGAATGTCAGTGCTTCGGTACGGTATGTCATCACTGGGCGAGAGGGTGGGCAAACGGTCTTTGTTTACGTGACTGACCAACTACAACAATCTGTACCAGGCGCATCTGTCAGGATGGTTGTCCAATACCCATCGGGTGACCAATTTTACGAGTTCGAAGAACTGACCAACGATAGTGGTTTCACAGGATTCTATTTTGATATCCTTCCGGCATCTCCGGGTCAGAAAGTAGTGATTGCCGTAGCAGTGACCTATAAATCTCTAACAGGGACAACACAGACTTTCTTTTTGCCGTGGTGGTAAAACAATAGAGTTGATAGACCCAAATCAAAAAAGCCCGCTTGATGCGGGCTTTTTTTTATCAAGCTGTTGGGACTTTTGGCATGGTTCAGAGCCCTGGAAAGTTAGACTGACACTTTTGGTGCCAACCCCAGCAGAATGAGCGGATCATCAAGCACGTCGAGTCCCACTAACTCGGCAGGATTATGATTAGCACATTTCCACGCTCAAACGAACGGGGGCATGGTTCATAAAGCAGCAAAAGCACCTTTACAATTGAATTATTGAGATGTCAAATCCGTCAAATGACGGAAATGACCTTCGCTGAAGATAAAGAGACCATCTACTTTCATGATGGAACTGAACGACCAATTCCGCGTCCCTGTAATCCTGAACAGCAGCGATTCTATTACAGTAGTAAAAAAAACGACACGGGATCAAAAATACTGTATTGATTGATGTGATATGCAAGATACGTTTTCTTAGCGAGACAGTTGAAGGTAAAAGGAACGACAAAAGACTGGCTGATGAAACAGATTACACCTTGCCTGATATCAGTGCTCAGGTGGCCATGTTTTATGTTGTCAAAAATAAACAACTGCATGCTGGAATTAACGTGAAGACTTTGCTTTGCTACAGATTTCTTCTTAACCGTAGGTTTACCAAAGCCACGAATATCTCTGGCCTTTGTCACAGAATAGGGTATCATCCTTCTTCTCATCAATCACAAACGTGACAAAGTGCAAAGAATTCATCTACGTGCAGGAGACACACCAAAACAGTCTCAGGGCTGCGGTGGAGGGCCAGAGTCGGGTGGAATCGTCTCGCCGTCGGGCAGACCGCGCAAGTAACCGCACGAAACGAACCTCACATTTGTCCACTTGTGCCCCTCGGCATCAAAGGTCTCAATGTCGCGAATCCAGCGTTTTTCACCATCTTCCAGGCGATAGATGTGCGGGCTAGCGTTGCACTTGAGCAATACGTGTATCGGCGATCCGATCTCGAACCGGTCCAGATAACCATCCTCCACGATGTGTACATCCCCCCAGGTGAAATGAAAATGCTCAAAGGTATCCATACTGCTGATCCAGCGAAATTGCTCATCCTCGTAGACATAGATCTTTTCGTCGTTCTTCTCCTTGACCACCAGGCCATCCAGGACCACGAGAGCTGCGCTATCGGGCAGTGCGGTAGCCAGAGTCGTACCATGGCGGTTGAAGGGGATGTTGATTAGCACTATGGCGATGAGCAAGCCTAGCGCCAACCGCCCCATCAGGCGGGCAGCGTGTGAAGGGCCCGGGGAGAAAGGGGGTAACTCGGGTTCCATCGCTGGCTCTGGGTCTAAAGGATGCCTCTTTGACACACCCCCCTGTGATTCCAAGGATATTTCTTCTTGTGCGGTAGGTGAGCTTGTGAAAGACTGAAGAACACGTGATTCCACGGGCTTGGGAGGCAAGGCATCCGGCGGTTCAGTCAAGGGCACAGACTTTTCTCGCCCCCGTAGGCGCTCTTCGATCTCTTCTACTAGTAAATCGAGTATTTGATTCACACGGGATGACTTTTGATCATTCATAGTCGCCCTCCTTTTACCTGGCCGTGACAAAGCCCAAAATCTCGCCAATGCTGGCAAAGATGTTGGCATAAAAGTTACCGCCCAACTGGCGGAACAACTCAAAATCCATACTCGGCGAGCCAATGAACGGACGTAACGTCCAGGCCATCTGACTCCCGACAAAGGCGTAGACAAAAATCCACAATCGCACCACCGTCTGCCGGGCACCAATACCTTCCCTACCACCAGCCGACACAACCCGCATCCCTTGGCTTAGAAAGATCACTCCCACGATACCAGCGATCGCAAAGATACCTACGTTCAAAAGCTTGAAAAATTGGTAACTGCTCGTCGTGAGCAAAAAGAAGAGCAGAATGGGCGCAAAGCTAAGCAGCAACACTGACGTCACTGTAATCGCTGTCAAAATAAGGCAAAAATTCTGCGTCAAACTCTGGTTGGAACCAAAGATGAGATTGAAGAAATATAACGTCGGCGAACAAACGAGCAGTGTCGCCAGAAAGAGCCCCGGCAACTTGAGAGCGGAACTCGTTGTCTGCCACAGACTATGAGTCGCACCCATCACTGAACCATACAAAGCGAAAAAGGTCACACTAGAAATGACCATCGCCCATATCTTTTGACTCAACTCCACACCATCACGAATCTCGACAAAGAATTGACGCCGGTTACGCAATATCGTTTCAACAATAGCCAAGTTATTCATTCAATACACCTCCTGGATGTTGGATTTTGAATGACCGTCGCCATCGGGTGACAGCGATTGACAGAACGGCGACCACAACAAAGACTAGCAATTGCAAACCTACAGTGAACGCAAAAAAGTTTGACGCTGTGCTAATGTACGGATACCCAGGCGGCGTAGAAAAAATGTGGTGCACCAAGGGCATCAATAAATAGCTCTGACACAAACCGGCTACAAACAACGTACCCGCACTGGATAACGGTCTGCGTCGCCAGGCACGTAAGCCTGTCATAATACCTAACCAGACTGCTCCCATCACGGTACCGCCGATTGCTATCAACCAAGCCACCCAGACACTAATCAATCCTCTGGCTGGTAGTTCCACGGCACGCAACAGTGTCAATGTGGGCATCAAGCCCAACGCATCGAATGCAAGCCAGCAGAGATCGGTCGGACGTTGTGAGGCCCACGAGCCGGGCATCAGAGCGAGGGCCAGGCCAATCAATGCTGCCGTCACGCACGCAATCGCGTTCGCGAAAGGCAAGGTTGGCCAGTTGAGCGTCATTGTGATCCAAGGTATACCCACGATGAGCGGCAGCACGCAAAGCCCCCACACGCGCCACCAAACTGGCGAACAATAATTTCGATGACGCAAGGTCGCGATCTGACCGAGCAACCAGTTGATGAGCGTGTATCCGATCATCACAGTACCAGAAGCAACCAACCCGGTCATCCAGTAACGACCACTCGTCATCGTATCAAAGGGAGTAGCGCCCAAATGCTCATATAGAAAAACTACATACCGATCCGCTACTCCAAACCAATAATAAAAGATACCAAGGATAAACAGAGCGATAGGTACAGCGTGCAGCAACGCTACCCCCCACCCTCTCCATTCAATAGAGCTATGCAATTCAAGTCTATCGTTTGTCACCACCGCAATGCAGGCAAAGTAAAAAACATCACTGACAAAACCCAGAAAAAAGTCCACGAGACCAGCGCATAACGCCAGCGTGGAAACCTGAACAGGGGCAACAACAACGCCGCCACCGATACAACCCAAAACGTCGGTCGTACCAATACCTCTTGCCATCCGACGGCAGTGCCATCGGGAGCAAAAACTAACCAACGCAGGACCAAGGCGCACACGACCGGTAACGCCGTCGCAGCGACACCGTCAGCCGTTCCCCAACCCAGGTGGGCGGCTTGAAGCTCCTGTCCCACTGCCTCTACACCAAAGTGGGCGGCAGCCTCGGCCAGTGCAGCATCCTCATCCAGTCCCCGTGCCTGCGCCGTCGCCACTGCGTCCTCCAAATGCCCACAGAGTTCTTCTAACAATTCATGTTCCTTCTCGGCATCCAGATCGAGTTGGACACGAATTTGCTCCAGCACGTGATCGATGCTCACGCCGCCTCCAGGCCTAGCAATTGGTCCATCTGTTGACTAAAGGTCTGCCACCGCTGCATCTCGACCTCTAATTGACGGTGTCCATGATCGGTAATAGTGTATACCTTGCGCCGCCGGGTACCAGGTTCGCCTAACCACTGGCTCTCCAAAAGCCCGTCTTGTTCCATCCGGTGCAAACTGGGATAGATAAGCCCTTCTTTGAAGCGAAAATACCCCTGGCTGCGCGCTTCCAGTCGCCGGATGATTTCGTAACCATGTAGTGGCTCTTGTTCGTCCATCAATAATTTGAGAATCGCCACCGTGGTCGTTCCCTTGCGCATTTGATCAATGTCACCTGGCATATTTTTCTCCCTGTATCCCCCACATTGCGAGCAGCAGTGCTTGTCCACACCCGTTACTCGGAACTGTCCAGCGACCCCTCCGTTTCTGTCGATGGCGAGACATCTCTTAGCTCTATCACTGGTACTGTCTCCCCACTATTACTGATAATCCATTTACTATTTCCCGCAAGTTCCTGGGCAATGAGTACCTGGATGTATTGCTCGGCCAGCATCCCCCCGTCATCTAGGGTACTCAGCATTGCCCGTACCGCCTCTTGCTGCGCTTGGGCAGTCAGAGCGATACGTTGAGCATCGGCCTCGGCCATCTTTATGATTTGATACGCCTCCCCGTCAGCCAGTTTTTGAGCCGCGTAAAAGTCGGCATCGGCTAACGTACGGCGTTGGTCGGCTTCAGCCGTGGCTTGTTGCTGCTGTTGTACGGCTACCATCCGATCCTTGATCGCTGTGACTACTTCCTCCGGTGGTGATGCACTTTGGAGTTGCACCATAACGAACTCGACGCCGTACTGGGTCTCTCTTTCACGCAATGCTTCCATTAGCTCGGCATTGATCTCTGCACGACTATGCATCACTACTGACATCTCTCTGGTATTGATCACATCTCGCAGTTTGCCTTTGACAAACTCAAAGACTATGCGATCCGGGTCATCTACCTCTAGGGCGTAACGCTTCGGGTCAGATACCCGATATGTATACAGCAACGAAACATCCATCGTTACATCATCTGAAGTCATCGCTGCAAGTTGTTCGACGTTTCCTGGGCGCTCGTTGATCCTGATTCCAATGGTAGTATCCACCATTGGAATGCGAAAGTGCCAACCGGGTTCATCTATCTCGATAAATCGCCCCCCGCGCAAGTGCAGCCCTCGTTCATAGGGACGAATTTTGTAAATCGCAGCGCGAGCTATAGAGAGCAATACTCCCAGCACCACAATTACTACAAACAGCACTGCTGCTGGTCTGTAAAGCCGGTTCGAGAGGCTGCCAGAACAACCAGGAAGATTTGGTCCATTCGCCGCCTTGCCTGTAAGAGTCACGTTTTCTTGCGTCATTATTTCACCTCATCCAAAAGATTCATACGCATAATTTTCTTATGCTTATTATAGCACAAAGCCATAGCGCGTCAAGGGCTTGGAAAGAACTGGCGAACTTGTTTACGTAGTAAGCGCGCGATATGTGTCAGCGAACGTTACCGGATCAACCGCGTCCCCACGCTCGTCGTACACAAGTCGCCCTCGAACCAACATGATGACCCGTCGCTCTACTGTCAGTCCGCGCTCCATATTGTGGGTGGTCAATATGACGGTACACCCCTCTCCTGCCAGATCGGCCAAAAGATCGGTCAGGACCTGGGCCGCGCTGGGATCAAGTCCGGTGTACGGTTCGTCTAGCAGGAGCACTTGGGGTTGGTGAAGCACCGCGCGCGCCACCGACAACCGTTGCTGCATTCCGCGGGAAAAGGTGCGCACCAGGTCATGTCGTCGTGTAGCCAGTTCTACGCGCCCTAACAGACTTTCAATACGAGCCCGAGTCTCATCCAGATCGTACATCTGCGCGTAAAAGTTGAGGTTTTGCTCAGCGGTCAAGTCATCGTAGAGTAAGGTGCGATGGGAAAGGAACCCAATACGACGGCGCACATCGTCGCCGGCCTGCGATGGATCTAGTCCAGCGATGCGCAGCGTGCCGGAAGTAGGGCGGCTCAACGTCGCCAATATGCGCAAGAGAGTAGTCTTGCCTGCCCCATTAGGCCCTACCAAAGTCACAAATTCTCCCGCCTCCACTGAAAGGTTCACGCCCGCCAAGGCAGTATGAGGACCAAAGGATTTTACCAGATTATGTACTTGAATCATTGAACTCACCATGTGAAACGTAATTTGTAAAAAATAAAACGGTTATTTAGCATTGACGGCGATCTCGTTGGATAGGATAACGTGATCTTGGCCTTGAGCTGTGCCTACACGGGTCACCGTCATAGAATCGTACAGTCCCACGATGAGCGTGGCAGAGCCTGTGTAGGTCGTGTCGTGAAAGGTCAATGTGTGCGTGTCTTTTATGACCTCGCCGTCCACCCAAGTGGTCGTAGGACGTTCGTTCTCCGCCGGGGGGCTGTCGTGTTGGGCGATGAGATGCCCGTCGGCGGCCAAAAGTTGGGCAAAGACGGTACAAGTCGTCTCTAGCGGTGCGTTGTTCAACGCCTGCCAATAGAGGGTGAGGCGAAACGGTTGGCCCGCAACCATTTGGGCACTCTCCAATTCATAGCCCAGCAACTCGCTCCAGTCACCAAACTGCGCGCCGACAACCTGAGCCGACGATGGCGCTTCCCACAACATCGCCGGCTCGTCCAATTCCATTTGTCCCAGCAAGATGGTCCTATTATCTGTCACCAGTGTCAGGTCAGCTATACCGCGCCGAGGTGGATAGATCATCTCACGCCGCTCGACGATGACCTCATTAACAGACCACTGGTCAGGAGAGTAGGCTGTGGTCAATAGCGAACCGTCAACCTTGGCCCACACTCGGCCATTTTGCGAGAGGCGAAGCTGTGGAGCGACCGACGGACGAGACGCCTCCTCAGCATGCCAGCGCAACAATACGGTCACTTGCTTGCCGGGCAATACGGATCGAGGCAGCACGGCAAATTGCTCTAGCAGCAATCCATCGGCCATCAAGATCTCTTGGGGCGTTTCCCAGTCCACACCAGCCCACGTGCCGTATGGGTCGCTGTCGAAATTCCGCCCTGTCGTCAAGACCACTTCTCCTAGTGATAGGTCCTGTCCCATAGTAAGCTTGCCACTCTCGTCTGTTAGTGACAAACGAGCCAGCGTGTTCGCGTCGTACACGCCTACAACCAGGCGATGTGGTAACGGCGGTGTTCCTACCGGCACCGACACAACGTAAAAGTTCACCGTCTCTGTTCCAACCGGCCAGTGTTGCGTATGAAGGCCAGTCTCATCCAGCAACAACACATCGGTCGAGGAAAGGCGGCGGTCCTCAACGTCGGTCAGCATGACGACGACCTTGTACGAGCTTGAGGACAATTCGTCCAGCCGCCAGCGCAGTGCAACGGTCACGGCGTTATCGGTTGTGACGCTGGGTTCGTACCAAATACCCGTTATCGTCAATGGCCCAAATTGAGTTTGAGACTCGTTCCACACGGACGATTCAGGTAATGGACCAATAGGACCATCTATCGCATAGGTGCGCACGTCGAGGCCACGAAAGTCACGCCACTCCTCCAGCCGTCCCGTTTGCTCCAGCAGGAACGGTCTCAGCCCATGCAGGTCAGCTTTGGATGGCGCCCAGCGCACCAGGAAAAAACGTCGTTTGCCAGTTGCGAGTTCACCCATTTGCCGCACCCGGTCTGCACGGGGTTCGTCGCGGGCCATAGCGACGAGCGCCGGGCCGTCATAGTAGTAGGGTACCGAATAGTCCCCGGGGCCAATCAGGATCACGTCGTCAATGGTAGCTGTCTTTTCCAGATAAGCGGCCACACCCCGCACATCGTCCTTGTGAAATCGTTCATCGAAATATTGTACATATAGCCCCACGCAAAAAGTGAGGGCCAGAGTGAGAGCCAAAAGCACGCCGACGAGACGGAAAAGTGCAGTGGTGCGAGAGTAATTGGTCAGCAGTACAGATAGAGAACGGCCTGCAACGAGAAACAGGGGAATGGAAAAGACGAGGGTGTAGCGCGGTTGGGCATCGGGCCAGATTTGCCATAGGGCAAAGCAAAAGGTCAAAGGAATCAAGCCAAGAAACAGTGTGGACCGCATCCGGCGGGGTCGGAGATCAATCCGGGAGGCGAACAAGAAAGCAAGGGGTGCAACCAAGGCCAGAATAGATATCCCCACGGCCAGCAATGTGATCTCCTCGACAGCAGCCTCATTTCCACTGACAATGAAACGCCAGATTCGGCGGGCAAAGGCGAGTGGGCCAGGAGGCACAACCCAGGATTCACGCACACTGCCCCGCGTGCGAAAATAGTCCCAGTTGAGAAATAGCTTCCACGCCCAGGGCGCAAACAGAGCAGCAGCCAAAAACTGGCTGCCGATCCAATGGCGCAGCGAAAATCCCCGTCGCCGCCACAGGAACCAAAGCGCTAGCAGGAACAGGTTGGCATAAAAGATCCCCAGCACGGCAAAAAAATGAGAGTAGAGAAGTAGCGCCTCGACGACGGCCAGATCAACCCAGGGTCGGAGAGAGGCGTGTCCGCCGGACTCTTCCAAGCGGTGGAGGGTATAGATCAACAGCAGGTAGAACAGCGGCAGCAGGGCATAAACCCGGACCTCTTGGGAGTAAACAACGTAAAGTGGCGAAAAAGCAGTTACAGCCAAAGCCGCCAGGGCAGCGAAACGATCACGATGAAAGATGCTGTATCCCACCCGATAAACGACGGGCAATAAAAGTACACCGAAAAACGACGACAGGTAACGGAGACTCAACTCGCTGGTTCCGGCCAACCGCGCCCAGAAAGCCAGTAGGGCATAGTGGAGCGGCGGTTGATCCCAGTGTACGTCCGTCACGCTGCTCGGCAGACCCAGCATAGCGGCCAGCCCGTCCTGTGCCATATGAAGGCTATACGCCTCATCCCACCAAAAGCTCTGGTAGGTAATGTGGTAGAGCCGCAGCGCAAAGCCAAAAAAGGTCAAAAGATAAGGCACAGCACGCAACCAACGATCAAACCGGCTACGCCTCACCCTTCTTTTTACTCCTCTTCCTTCATTAGACGACGTAATTGCTGCTTGAGAGACTGGCGCTTTTTAAGATATGATCCCTCTTCCACCTGCCCCACCTCGAAATCTGCGTCCAGCGCGGCGATGGTCTCTATCAATGAGCGAGCCTGTAACGGGAGCGTCTCTAGAGTTTTTGGGGATTGCCACAGCCAGTAAATCACCGCCACGGCTACTGCCAGTACCACCAGCCCAATGCTGCTCTCCTGCGTCGTGCTGAGGGGTAGGGTCGAGTCTGGTAAGGCAGAGGGCGGCATCATTGTCTCTGGTTGGGCAACTAGGGCAAAATTCAGGACCTCTCCCACTGCCAGCGGTCCGGCAGTATAGGAAAGCGCCTGGCCCATCTGGGTGTTCATACTTTCACCCGGAACAATCATGTTTCCTTCCAATGCCAAACCTTCTACAGAAATCAGAATCACGACAGAAGTCACCGGCACCTCAAAAGTGCGCTCTATCTGCATCCCTTCCTGGTATAAAAGCTGGTAACTGAAAAGCACTTCAGTGGTGGCATTACCCGGCGGAATTGGTTCCGTATCGGTAAAGCCTCCCGCATATTCCAGAAATCGCTCTTCGGATCCGGGATCGTCAAAGTGCAGTTCTTCCGCGCCGTCAGGCAAGGCAAAGTTCAACGTGGTCCGTTGTCCTGTATCGGTGCCCTCGACGCCCACATAGGTTCGGTCGCCTGTGTTGTTGATCAGACAGTATTCGCCTACCTGAATACGATCTCCACCGCCACTGATAAACACGTGCATCTGGGTAATCTGGACCTCGGCGGGATCATCTGTGGTCTCGTAGATAATTACGGGCAGACTGATTTCCTGTTGTTCAGGTTCAAAGGTGACAAACTCGGAGGCATAGGTCACGTCCTGGTAAACGGTGCGCGCTACAACAATGTCTCCGACCTCTGGCGTGAGGCCATCAAAGTAAAAAGTGTTATCGGCAGATAACGTGGTGGTGTAGGTTCCCACCTCTTCCATCCCAGAAAAGAGATGCAGCGTGATAGGCAGATCTGCCGGAATCACACCGTCAGTAGTCCCGTTGGTCACCTGACCAAACACTGAAATCTCGTCTGTCTGCGGAAGGGGTGTCCAGGCCGTTGACAGTGACAAGGCCAAAAGAGCCAGAGCAAACGAGAGACGTGAAATGTAAAGAGTTCTCATTCTAATCTTCCCTTTTGAGCTGCGTCCCACATCCCGGACAAAAACGGTCGTTGGACTGGACGCGACGCCCACACTGGAAGCAAAAATTTACGGGTTCGGCGTCCGCTTTTACAGAATCCATATCCACTCCCTGGGAACGGGCCTGGGCAACCCAGGTTTCGATGTCTCGATCCAAGTTCGCGCCATCGCTCGCAGCCACAGTACGAAAAGGCCGTGCCAGGTAAACACCCACAATCAAAGTTGCGGCAATTCCAACTAGAACAGATCCAACACTCATATCCATCCTCACTATCTCCCCAACAGACTATCCAATTCCACACGCAACTGTTCCGCGGTCACCTGGCCGATATGAAAGTAGCCCATATTGCCTTGCGAGTCTATCACAAAAGTCTCCGGCACACCGGTGCTGCCGTAGGCAGTATAGATATCACCGTCCACATCCATTCCTTGTGGATAGGTGATGCCAAAGCGGGAGATCATCTCTCGCACAGCGGTCTCCTCATCCTGATAGGCGACACCGACAAAAGTAACTCCCTGCTCTTGATACTCTTCCCAAACCGCTTGCAGATCAGGCATTTCTTCTTCACAGGACAAGCACCAGGTGGCCCAAAAGTTGATTACGGTCACTTGCCCGCGCAGTTCAGAGAGGGTCAACGTGGAACCATCCAGCATATCAAGGGAAAAATCCGGTGCCGGCTGACCGGAAAGGGGCCTCCCCGCAAATCGGGCGGCCACGCCATGGCCAGGCGGCCACCACATCGTCCAGCCAGCAACGACGAGTAATAGCGCCCCTGTCGCCAGACCAACGGTAGCTCCAAATGACCGGCGACGGGCAAACGGAACAGACACACGCGCGGTTTTCACTGGCGGCCCAAGCGCTGCAATTGCCCCGCCAGCCATAAAAATCAGACCACCCAACCACAAGAAATTGGCCAGCGGATTGACGTACACCTTGAGGGTCGCCGTCGCCCCATTGTCGCCCCAACCCGCTAGAACCAGGTACAAATCCTCCCGCAAGCCCGACCACAACGCCGGGATTGCCACGGTCTGATCATAACCCTCGTACTGATCCATCTGAGGATGGAGTGTGGTCAAATAGACCTCGTCACGGTAGACCGAGATAGGAGCCCGCGTCGCCATTTGGTTAATGGCGGGCCTACTCTGAAGCTGCATGTATTCGCTTTCGGTAACTCGCTCGCCAGAAGAGAGAACAATCTCATATTGCAGATTTGTATCAAAGAGCAGCTTGTAGTCCCCCACGGAGGCCAGTTCCCCGCGAGCGAGCACCACCTCATCCTCAATGGTATACATGCGAGTACCAATGATGCCCAGAGTCATCAGGAGCACACCCACATGTACGAGGTAGCCACCATACTTGCGACGATTGCGCTCAAAGAGAGACAAAAAGGCTTGAAATAAACTTTCCTCAAGTTGTCGACTGCGGGCAAAGGTATCTCGCACATACTCTAACAAGGTTGTCGCTCCGGCCAGACCGACAATAGCAAATCCAACAAGGGAAATTGCCCGCGTAAAACCCGCCAAGTAAGCGGTGATCGTCACCAAAACGGCACCGACCAGGGCAGGCAGGCCACGCGCCCGCAGCCGACGCAGCGCGGCAGCCGCCTGCCCCAAAAGCGGGCAGACCCCCATCATCAATGCCAGCACGGCAAACTGCGGACCCGTCACCCGATCGAACCAAGCGGGACCAGCCTCAAAACGTTGGTCTATGAGGCCCTCTGTAATCGTGGGGAGCACGCTGCCGATGAATACCGAAGCCGTGAGGATGAGAAAGAGGAATAGGGTTAGGAAAAACATCCCATCGCGCGAGAGCAATCCCTCCAATGGACGTGGGTTGGTCAAAAGATCCCGACGGTTGATCGCAAAAACCAGCGACCCCATCAGTGTCAATCCAATAGCGGCCAAAAAGTAGGGCCCCAGATTAGAGCGGCCAAAAGCGTGAACCGATTGGATCACTCCACTTCGAGTGGCAAAGGTACCAAAGAGAACCAATGCAAAAGACAATACAGCCAAAAGTAGATTCCACCCACGGAACCCTCTTTTCTGTTCTTGCATCACCGAGCTATGCAAGAGAGCGGTGGCCGTGAACCAGGGCAATAACCCGGCGTTCTCCACCGGATCCCAAGCCCAGTATCCACCCCAGCCCAACACGTCATAGGCCCAGCGAGCCCCTAAAAAGAGACCCAACCCCAGAAAGAGCCAGGCTGCCAAGGTCCAGCGACGGACAGCGGCAGGCCACTCTTCCACTTGCCGTTTGGCCAAAGCTGCCAGCGCAAAGGCAAAGGGCACTGCCAACCCTACATATCCTAGATACAAGGCCGGTGGATGGAAAACCATGCCAAAGTGACGCAGCAGGGGGTTCAGTCCCTGTCCATCCAAGGGCACTGTCGTCAGCTGGAAGAATGGATTGGATAGGAATAGAGTCACGGCCGTGAAGAAAGCCGTAATAAGGTTGAGAAAGACCGTTGCCCATGGAAGCAAGGACCGCATCCGTTCTGAGGGGCGACTCACGACCAGAGCAGCGAAAAGCGCCTGAAGAAAGGCCCACAACAACAACGACCCTTCTTGCCCCGCCCATACGGCCGAGATCTTCCAATAGAGCGGAAGCGCCCGGTTAGAGTGTTCGGCTACGTATCGGACTTGGAACTGATCACTCAAAAAGGCAAACAGAAGGAGCAAAAAAGCCAGTGCCAAGAGACCTGTCGTGGCATAGACGCCGTTACGCGCGCTTTTTGCCCAGCGTGAATCAGATTGACGAACACCCCAAAAAGCAGCAAAGGCCGCGTAAAGAGCCACGGCCAGTGCCAAGCCCGTAAGAAAAGAACCTACTTCTGCCAGCATCAAGAACCCTCCGCCTGTTCAGGAATATCCTCCTCATAGCGTGTGGGGCACTTGAGAAGCACTTCATCGGCATGAAAGCGGCCATCTGCCCCCAACTGACCACGCATAATGGCCTGTGCCTCGTGCTGCAAGAGGTCGGGTTTTACATCGTCAAACACGACATCCAGACGAGGGGCGTTGGGATCGTTCACGGCAGTATTGAGAACAGCCGCCAAACCCCCGGCCCGCTCTATCTCTCCAGGGTCACCCGGTATCTGGACAACGGTGAACGTCACCTGGGGAACAGAACTATCGTAAGAGATCGTGCTCCCCAGAACCGCGCCAGAGATGGTAATGTTACGATTGCCAGCACCGTCCCCCATTGCATGAAGCTCCTCGATGGTAAGGAAATAATGAGCGGTACTGCCAGTGCTACTGACGATCAAATATGCCACGGCGACCACAATGAGCATCCCCGCAACAATAAACTTGACCTTGCCTACCATAATCTTTGCCTCCTGCATATCTGAGTTGTATTGCTAAAAAGCCGCAACCTCGGCCCGAAGTTTGGTTTTGGACTATACCACGAATGGAAAGCACTGTCAATTCACCGGTTTTTGACCATGAGCATTTTGCATCTCGACACTTTTCGAGCACGACATGGGTAAATATACCCATTCAATTTTGGGTACACTTCCCCCATCTATTTAGTTGTACGCTATCGAAAAGGAGTACTTGTCGAAGGGAATGGTTCATTTTTCTATGAAAATAGGTTTGCACTTTCCAAACGGTTTAAAATTACCCGCATCCACTTGTTCATTTTCAGAGACAAAATCACCTGATTTTGGCGCAAAAACTGCCCGTGGAGATACTTTTAAAGCGAACGATCTCGTAATTTGGCCAGTCATTAGTCTCTAAATAAAACAAGAGCTGGCGTTGATTACGTTTCTACCGCCAATGCCACAGGCTGCGAAAAATACCCCAGTGCCTTACCTCAAGCACAGTTATATCTATGTACAGGTTAACAAAGATGCCGCAACTGATTTCTACACCTGCGAAGGCGGCAATCTCGAATGGCAGCTTTTAGTCGGTGATCATGAACTGGCTGTCGAGTACCTGGCAGACGAAGAGGTTTTGACGACTGAACAGGCAGAACAGTACGCTTATGTAACATCGCTCATGAATGACGTGCACATGTCGCACTCGATGGAATTCCCCTATCCTCAGTGTAACGTGCCACGAAGGCAAACTAGAGGCAGCACTGACAGAGGAGAAATTTGACGTGGAGACCTGCAAAACAGTAGACCGTTCCAGATCAATGTCCTGTGGATAGCTTTAGTAGATATCCGCATGCTATACTCTATGTTGCACGAGGCACCTGGGCCCTCAGTTCCTTGCTAAAAATTTCGAACGTAGCCTGATCTGAAAGGCAAAAGATCACCCAACTCAGACCCGTTGTGCCTCGTAAATGAGCAATGACTGCACCCAACATCACATGCGCCGCTTCATTCATCGGATAGCCAAAAATGCCGGTACTAACAGGAGGTATAGTGATAGATTTTAGTTTGTGCTCTTTTGCTATTTGCAAAACAGAATTCACTGCCGATCCCAAGAGTTCTGCCGCGCGCGGCTGGGCATCATAGATCGGTCCCACGGCGTGGATGACGTAACGCGCTTTCAGGTTTCCGCCAGACGTAATGGCGGCAGAGCCAGTGCGGACCAAACCGCGCTCACGTACCCACTCGTTACTCTCCTGTTGGATGATTGGGCCACCTGCAAGAGAGATGATTTCAGACAAACCGCCGCCATGAATCAATCCCTGAGTAGCAGCATTGACGATGGCATCGGTGGTCATCTGGGTAATGTCGCCCTGGACCAATTCCAGAGTGGTGCGGTTGATCTGAACTTTCATCATGTCTCCCTACCAGCCTATTTGGGGGGATACCCAGTGATGCGCTGAATATCCTCATAAAGCGGGCGCAGCCGTCGGTACATTTGCTTATAGACCTTGTGATACAATTCCTCGTAGATGTCGCGCGCATCGGGACACGGCTCAAACGTTTGGCTCACCCGCGTCATCTCTGCCACTGCCGTCTCAAAGTTCGGGTGCAGCTCCAAGCCGACCGCTACATCCATCGCTGCCCCCAGCCCCGAGGTCTCGTAGATGTGTGGACGGCTGGCTGGCAGGTTGAACACGTCGGCTGTGATCTGCATCGCGGCATTCGATTGCGAGCCGCCACCAGATACGCGCACCTCAGTCGTGCGCACCCGCAAGCGTTTCTGTGTTCGCTCCAACCCTTCTCTCAATGCGTAGGCCAGCCCTTCCAAAATGGCACGATAGACGTGGGCACGGGTATGCACGTCACCAAAGCCGATGATAGCTCCCTTTGCCTCCGGCCCTGGGGACTTTAGTCCCGGTGACCAGTATGGCTGCAACGTTAGCCCCATCGATCCTGGTGGTACCTCTTTAATCAACTCGTCAAACAACGTCTCCGGCGCGCAGCCCCGCTCACGAGCCAACTGTTCCTCTTGCAAGCCAAACTCCCGTCGGAACCAACTGACCATCCAGTACCCACGGTAGACCTGAATCTCCAAGTTGTAAGCCCCAGGCACGGCGCTGGGATAGGGTGGAAGAAGGGGGATCACTTCAACGTAACGGCGACTGGTAGTATTAACGGTGGCGGTGGTACCGTAAGAAAGACAAGCAACGTGAGGTTCCAGTGCCCCCGCTCCCAGCACTTCACACGCTTTGTCCGCCGCAGCAGCGATGAGGGGTAGACCAGCCGGGATACCGGTCGCCTCGGCGGCTTGGGGCGTAATCTCTCCCAACACCTTGGTAGGCGGGATCCAATCGGGCAACATCCGCTTTTCTACCGGCACCGCCTGCCACTTCCAGTCCCACTTTTTCGACAGAGCCAGCCGTTTATAGTCGAAAGGAATATATCCAACTTGGCACCCGACGCTGTCTACAAAACGATCCACCAGCTTAAAAGTCAGATACCCAGACAGAAACAAGTACTTGTGTGTGCGCTCCCAAACGTCTGGCTGCGTGGTGCGGATCCAATTTGCTTCCGCCTCGGCTTGAAGGTAAGCGGCTGTGTTGGTCATCCCACTTAGGCGAAAGGCCAATCCCCATACCCCCCTCACTGGAGGCAATCCTTCGGTACGGCGCTGATCCGGCCAGACAATGGCTGGCCGGAGTGGCTTACCCTCTTTATTCACGTTGATCATCGTAGCCCGTTGCGTGGTGAGGGCCACCCCGGCTATTGCATCCTTGGAGATAGGGCTTTCTTGCCACAACTGCTGGCAGGCCGCGCAGAGGTTGTTCCAAAAATAATTAGGATCCTGCTCAGCCCAGGCAGGCTGCTTGGAATAGTATGACTCGATCGGGACTCGGACTTTGTGAATCAGATTGCCCCGCAGATCGAAAACAAGCGCGCGTATCGACTGCGTGCCGCAGTCAATAGCCAGAACGTGATCCTTGGACATACTATCTCATAGCCGTCCTATCCCGCAGCCATAGCCGCGCGCTGCCGGGCACGCGACCGCACAAAAGCCTTGGTAATCTCGGCGGCTACGCCAGGCACCAACAGCAGAGGCAGAACGACCGACCATTCCTGAAACCCCAGAGGCACCGTGTTAAAGATGGATTGGAACACAGGAAGATAAACCACACTAAGCAACAAGGCGATAGAAAGCAATATCGCGTACTGCATATATTTGTTACTAAAGACTCCGATGCGACGCAGCGAAGCCCGTTCTGAGCGAGCGGTGTAGGCCCGCAGCAACTCGGAAGCCGAGAGCGTGACAAAGGCCATCGTTTGCGCCAACGCCAGATTCGACGAATCCCACCCCAGACCGACGTAATAAGCGGTCAACACCGATGCCGTGATCGCTATAGTCTGCACGACGATGCCAACGACCATACGACGGTTGATGATCGGCTCTTTTACAGGGCGTGGTGGCTGCTCCATAATGTCAGGGTCGCCCTTTTCCATACCCAAGGCCAACGCTGGCGCACCGTCGGTGAGCAGATTGAGCCATAACAACTGGATAGCGTTCAGCGGCGACGCCGAACCGGCCAGCGTGGCCAGGAAAATGATCATGATCTCGGCCATATTGCACGAGATCAGGTAATACACAAATTTACGAATGTTGGAATAGATGATGCGCCCCTGCTCCACGGCAGAGACGATAGAAGCGTAATTGTCATCGGTGAGCACCATATCGGCCGTCTCCTTGGAGACGTCGGTACCGGTGATGCCCATCGCCACGCCGATAGACGCCCGTTTGAGAGCCGGGGCATCGTTGACGCCATCGCCCGTCATGGCCACTACGTGGCCCTGTTCCTTGAGCGCCTCGACGATGCGCACCTTGTGCTGAGGCGAGACCCGCGCGAAAACGTCTACATCCTCGATACGCCCAGCTAGTTGCTCGTCCGAGGTATCGTTCAACTCTGATCCGGTGATGACTCCACCACCAGGCCGCAACAGACCGATCTCTTGCGCCACGGCACACGCCGTATCGGGAAAGTCACCAGTGATCATCACGGTGCGAATGCCAGCCGTTCGTGCCCGCTCCACCGCCGGTCTGACCTCCGGTCGAGCCGGGTCGATCATAGCCACTAAACCGATCAGGGTCAGGTCCTGTTCTATCGTGTCGGCAGTCACTTTCTCTGGCATTTGATTCAGATGCCGATAGGTCACCGCCAGCACGCGCAGCCCACCTTGCCCCATGTCGCGGATCGTATTCTCAATATGCTGCCGCCGCGCAGACGTTAGTGGCACATCACCACCATTCTCCAAAATGCTGTGACAAAGCGAAAGTACCACGTCGGGCGCACCCTTGACGTAGGCGATATACTCGCGCTCTCCATCTTTTTTGGCGAGAGAGTGGGAATCATCTATGCTGTGGATGGTACTCATCCGCTTGCGCTCGCTGTCAAAAGGCACTTCGTTCACGCGTGGGAACTGTGCTTCAACTGCATTCCGCCACAACCCGGCCTTGGCCGCAGCCACCACCATTGCTCCTTCCGTTGGGTCACCCACGATGTGGTAACGCTCACCCTCATCGTGGCGTTTCGCGTCCTCCTCATCATCGGGATCGACTTCTTCCAACAGAGCATCAGAGCAGAGCAAGCTGCCGGTGAGCAGGGCCATCATCTCGATGTTGTCTTGTGGGGCGGAAAGAGTCCCATAGTTGGTGAATTCTCCCTTGGGCGCATATCCCTGACCGCTCACATCCAATCGCCAACCCGCTACGTAGAGCCGCACGGCCATCATCTCGTTTTGGGTCAAAGTACCGGTCTTGTCAGAGCAGATGACGGTAGCACTGCCCAACGTCTCCACAGCCGGCAAGCGACGAATGAGCGCATTGCGGCGCGCCATCTCACGCATTCCCATCGCCAGGCAAATAGTGACGACGGCGGCCAGCCCCTCTGGCACAGCCGCAATCGCCAAGCTTACGGCGACGATGAACAGTTCCACGATCTGTTCCTTGGTATGGGTTAGATAAAGCGCAAATCCGTCACTAGAAATAATGGATAGATCAGTGCGCTGGATAATCGCTTGGATAAAAACAATGCCACAAATAGCCAACGACCCCCACCCTAGCAAACGCCCCAGTTCATCCAGTCGAACCTGAAGTGGCGTGGGTTCTTCTTCGTAGGATTGGATCATCTCGGCAATGAGGCCGATCTGCGTCTCCATACCGGTGGCGACGACGACGCCAGTGCCTCTCCCATAGGTAACGGTGCTGCTCATAAACGCACAGTTGATGCGATCACCCAAGGACACATCCTCCAGCAAATTGGTGGCGGCCATTTTTTCCACTGGCACCGATTCGCCCGTGAGCGATGCCTCGTCGATTCTGAGATTAAAGCTCTGAATCAAGCGCAAATCCGCCGGGACATAGTTACCGGCTTCGAGAAAGACGACATCGCCAGGAACCAATTCGCGGGCCGGAATGGTCACCCGGTGACCATCTCGCAACACGTGAGCCTCCGGGGCAGACATCTTTTTGAGCGCGGCCAACGCCTCTTCTGCCTTGCCCTCTTGAACCACACCCAGCACAGCGTTGAGGATGACGATCGCCATAATCGCGCCAGCCTCTATCGTCTCGCCCAACAAAAGAGAGAGAATAGCGGCAACGATCAGGATCATGATGATGAAATTGTTGAATTGAGCCAACAGCAGCTGCCAAAAGCCCGGTCGGGGCCGTTCGGCCAATTCGTTAAGGCCATATTGATCCGGACGTACCCTAGCCTGCTCTGCTGTAAGGCCTATCTCTGGGTCGATCTCTAGGATCTTGGCCACTTTTTGAACCGAATGGCTGTGCCACGCAATTGTCTTTTCCGTTTCCATACACTCCTCACTATGTTTGTCAGAATATCGCTCAGGGGCAGATTATAGCACACACTCGGTCAAAAAACCAAGTCCCCCAACAGATATTACGCAATTACACGCCTTACGTTTCAAGAATTCCTCATTGTATGCCCCACCAATACATGTCCGCCAACTTTTGATGTTCCGTCCGCAACCGCGCGTAACTCTCGTATCGATGCTGGCTCACCAATCCATCCTCCACTGCTTTCAATACGGCACAATCCGGCTCTACGCTGTGCGTACAGTCGGAAAAGCGACAATCAGTCACCAACGGCGCAATGTCGGGAAAGTAAGCGTCCAATTCTTCCGGGTCCACATCGAAAAAAGCCAGAGCGCGGATGCCGGGGGTATCTGCTACCCAACCGCCCACATCCAACGGGACGAGTTGGGGCACGACGGTGGTGTGACGTCCTTTGGTAGTGGCCTGGCTCACCTCACGCACGCGCAGTCCCAACTCGGGCTGCACTGCGTTCAGCAAACTCGTCTTGCCCACGCCCGATGATCCCATCAGTGCCGAGAGTTTCCCCTGCAACGTATCGCGCAATGCGTCTACCCCATCACCGGATTTGGCACAGGTAAAGAGTACGGGGTAACCAATCTCTTGGTAAATCTCAAAGATCGTCTGGGCCTTTGAGTGGTCCACCAGGTCGATCTTGTTGGCGCAGATGACAGCGGGGATTTCTTGAAGCTCGGCGCCGACCAGCAACCGGTCGAGCATGCGCAATCTTGGGGATGGCTCTGCACAGGCTACGACAAAAACCGCCTGGTCGGGGTTGGCGACGAGGACCTGCTCCCGTTCGGACAGATACCCACTCTTGTTCCATCGTCGGGAGCCGCGCCCGCCGCCGCTGGGAGCCAATCGTGCCAATACCCGCTCCCGCTCGGCGATCTCTTCGATCATCCCGTTACCGTCCTCGCCCAAGCTAATGCGCACCCGGTCACCGAGGGCCACCAGATCGGTGTCGAGCCGCTTTTTCTTGAGGCGTCCTCTCACCCGGCAAACAAAATCACCATTACCGGTATGGACGGTGAAAAAACCACTTTGTGCTTTGATGATCAGGCCATTGATCAGATCAGGCATTCGACTGCTGGTCCCAATTTTTGCATAGACGTTAGCTCCTCCAGAATCTCAATATAATGCATTGTAAACAGTTTCGGCCTTTCTGTCAACGTGTTGTACGGGGTCGAGTTTGGTTGGACCTGCGCCGAGTCCAGTCGCGCAGTTTCCAACCATTCCTGGGACTAGCGTGATTGCGTGGGGCCTCTAGTTGCCGCAATCCGAATATTATAGTTTAAAATATTGACGGCACTGGTTCAGTTGGGTGGGATTTTTAGAGAATAGTGGCTCGAAATTGAGCTTGTAGCCGCGCTTTCCATAGCGCGTAAGGCTCTACGAGGTATGGAAACCTCGTCTACATCGTAATCCCATTCAACTGAACCAGTACCATATTGACGTAAAGGGTCTTTATTCCACGGTCACTGATTTAGCCAAGTTGCGAGGTTGATCAACGTCACAGCCTCTCCGTACTGCCAAATAGTAGGCCAACAGTTGCATCGGGATGACATTGACTACGGGCGAGAGCAAAGGGGGTGTCGGCGGAACGTAGAGTACGTGATCGGCCTTAGTCGCGATATCGTCGTCCCCTTCTGTCGCCAACGCGATGACGATACCTCCTCGCGCTTTGACTTGTTCGACTTGGCTAATCATCTTTTCATAGACGTGATCACGCACCGTAATGGCGACAACGGGCATCATCTTGTCGATCAATGCAATAGGGCCATGTTTCATCTCTCCGGCCGGATAGCCCTCGGCGTGGATATAGGAAATTTCTTTCAGTTTGAGCGCCCCTTCCAGAGCGATGGGATAGTTGATACCCCGTCCGAGGTATAGAGCATGCGCTCGATCTTGGAACCGGTTTGCCAACAATTCGTACTCGTCACCATGCTCCAACGCACGCCCTACCAGACCGGGTAACCGGGCTAGGTCATTCACCCTCTGCCTGAGTTTATCACTCACCAGTACACCCCGCAACTCTCCCAGGTAACATCCCAGCAGATAGAGGTCCACTAGGCTGGCGGTAAACGCTTTGGTAGAGGCCACACCGATTTCTGGTCCAGCATGCATCAGAATATAACCATCCGAGAGACGCATCGCCTGGCTGCCAATGACGTTAACAATGCTCCATAGGCGCGCGCCCTTGCCTCGCGCCTCCTCCATTGCTGCCAATGTGTCCACTGTTTCGCCACTCTGAGTAATGGCCAGTACAGCCGTATTTCCGTTAACGATGGGATCACGATAACGAAACTCGGAGCCGTAATCCACCTCGACCGGTATGCGGGCCAACGACTCGAGAATAAACTTGCCCACCAATCCAGCATAGGCCGAGGTGCCGCACGCGACAATGATCACTTTCTCCAACGTCCGAGCCTCGGACGACGTCAACTCTAGATTCTCCAACCGTACCTGACCGGTCTCGAGTTTGGCCCGCCCACGAATGGTATCGGTGATAGAACGTCCTTGCTCGTAAATTTCTTTTTGCATGAACCGATCATATGGCCCCTTGGCCGCCGCTACGGGATTCCAGGGGATGGTGTGCGTTTCTGTCATCACTGGCTCTCCATCCAACGTGGACACCTGTACCCCATCCCGCGTTACCACCGCCAACTGCCGGTCCTCGACAAAAATCATATCACGGGTATGTTCTAGAATTGCGGGGATATCAGAGGCGATGAACATCTCATCCATTCCTACCCCAACAATAATCCCGCCGGCATTCCCAATACGAACCGCCACCAAACGTCCCGGCTCACGACTACTGAGAAACACAAAAGCATTGGCCCCCTTGATGTGAACCAATGCCTGACGCACCGCAGTCTCCAGGTCGGCCCCTTCTGAAAGGTACGCCTCAACCAAATGCACAACTACTTCCGAGTCAGTCTCTGAGGTAAAATCCCGACCCTCGGCCTCCAACTCTTGACGCAGCGAAAGAAAATTCTCAATGATGCCATTGTGAATAGAGGTAACCTCACCCGTAATTCCAACGTGGGGGTGAGCGTTGCGGCGGCTGGGTTCGCCGTGAGTGGCCCAACGGGTGTGCCCGATGCCAATCTGCCCGCTCACCGGTTCAGTGTCCACCAGTCCCATCAGACCAGACAGTTTACCGACCTCACGCCGCACCTCGATGGCGCCATTCGGCTGCACCACCGCCAGTCCAGCCGAGTCGTAGCCTCGATACTCGAGCCGTTTTAGACCTTTGAGAATAATGGGGGTCGCATCACGTGGTCCTACATAGCCTACAATTCCGCACATGGGTTCCTCCTCTATAACAAAAAACACAGACGAGCAGGATTGGTTAATGCTGATTTCTCATTCCTGCTCATCTGTGCTCTATTCGCTATTCTTTTGATTTCACAATCCGAATGTGCAATTCCTCCAGTTGTTTCGCCTCTGCGGATGACGGCGCGCCAGCCATCAAGTCAGCCGCTTGTTGAGTCTTGGGAAAGGCGATCACCTCGCGGATGTTGGGCTCGCCGGCCAGCAGCATCACCAACCGATCGATCCCAGGCGCGATCCCCCCGTGAGGCGGTGTACCAAACTCGAACGCCTCCAACATGTGACCAAACCGTTCCCGCGCCACATCCGCGTCCAGCCCGATCAACCCGAATACCTTTTCTTGCACATCCCGCTGATGGATTCGGATGCTGCCGCCGCCGGTCTCCTCGCCGTTGATCACCAAGTCGTGCTGTTGACCGCGTGCTGCGCCCGGGTCGGTGTCCAAGAGCGCCATGTCCTCTTCGACCGGCGCGGTGAATAAGTGATGGCTGGGGTCCCAACGCTGCTCGTCCTCGCTCCATTCAAAGAGCGGGAAATCAACCACCCAGCAGCAAGCCAATATCTGGCGGTCTCGCAGCCCCAACCGCTCCCCCAACTCTAGCCGCAGCGCGCTCAACGCCGCGTTCACAATCGAAGGACGATCGGCCACAAAGAGCATCAAGTCGCCTGGCTCCGCTTCCATCCGTTTGATGATGGCCGCCACCTCGTCCTCTGCGAGGAACTTGGCAAAGGGCGAACGCACAGCACCTTCCTGGTCCAATGCCATCCAAGCCAATCCCTTAGCCTCCTCCCCCTGAGCTATTTCGGCCAACTCATCAAGCTGGCGCCGACTGTACGTGCCACAACCGGGTGCACAAATACCCCTGACCCGTCCACCAGCAGTGACAGTTTTGCTAAATATTCCAAAGCCACACTCGGCAACCAAATCAGAGATGTCCATCAACTCTACCCCAAAGCTCATATCGGGCCGGTCAGTGCCAAATCGATGCATCGCCTCGGCGTGGGTGAGACGCGGGAATGGTTTGGAGAGCAACTGTCGGTCGGAGCAATCCTCAATGATGCCAGTTATCAGAGTCTCGGCGAGCGCTATTACATCCTCCTGCTCAATAAAGCTCATCTCCAGGTCGAGTTGCGTAAATTCGGGCTGGCGGTCACCCCGTTGATCCTCGTCCCGGAAGCAGCGAGCGATCTGAAAGTATCGTTCATACCCAGCGACCATTAGCAGTTGCTTGAGTTGCTGAGGCGACTGCGGAAGCGCGTAAAACTTGCCCGGATGCACACGGCTGGGAACCAAATAGTCCCGAGCACCCTCTGGCGTGGTCTTGAACAAAATTGGCGTCTCGATCTCGACAAAATCTCGATCCGTAAGAAAATCGCGAATGTACTTGACCACTCGATGGCGCAAAAGCATATTACGCTGCATACGTGGCCGCCGCAAATCCAAGTAACGATACTGGAGCCGCAGTGCCTCATCCACATGACCGTCACTATAAATATAAAACGGCGGCGTCTTGGCCGGATTGAGCACTTTTACTGTGTGAGCTATAACCTCGATCTCACCCGTGGGTATATCCGGATTGGCCAACCCCTCCGGTCTGGCCTGCACGATGCCCTTGATCTGAAGTACGTATTCGCCGCGTGCTTGCTGCAACGTCGCGTGTGCGTCCGGTGCATCAGGGTTAGCTACCACTTGCACAATGCCAGAGCGATCGCGCAGGTCTATAAAAGCCAAGCCGCCGTGGTCGCGCCAACGATTCACCCACCCTGCCAAGGTAATTTCTTGGCCAACGTGTGTGACATTCAACTCGTTACAATTGTGTGTTTTCAACATGATCGGCTCCTTTTCGACAATAACACGTGAGTAATTGTATTACACCTGAATAAAAAACAAGCCGCCCAGTGTAGGGCGGCTTTGGTAAAAGCAAGGACCAGACGTGTCACACCGTCGGCCGCCCTTGGGGGCCACAGAAATTATCGTTATCAACAATCAACAAAACAGTGTATATTGCCATCTTGGCGAGAGTATAGCACCACTTTGAAAAGGTGTCAAGCAAACATTCACGCTAGGTTGCCCATACGCCCAAAGACGGTATAATGCTCGTATGCACAGAAAAAACTTTTACCTCTACTTTACCGCCTTTGCCGGTGGATTAGCCTCACTGGCCGTCGAGATGACTGCCTCCAGCCTGCTCCGCAACCACTTTGGTACTGCCAACCTGGTATGGGCAAGCATCATTGGCCTGATTCTCCTCTTTCTGACAGCCGGTTATTTTGTCGGCGGGCGCTGGGCCGATCGCGCCCCCTACCCCACCACTCTCTACCAGATCGTGGCCTGGGCCGGCTTTTTCACCGGCGTCGTGCCCTTTGCCGCCTATCCCGTACTCTCACTGGCATCGCTGGGCTTTGAGAATTACAATGCCGCCATGCTCGGCGGATCATTCCTCACCGTGATGATTCTCTTTAGCGTTCCGGTTACCCTAATGGGCTGCGTTTCTCCTTTTATCATAAAGCTGGTGCTAGACGACGTGAAAAGCGCGGGACAGACCGCCGGTCGCGTCTATGCCATATCAACCACTGGCAGTTTTTTGGGAACCTTTCTGCCCAACTTGTTACTCGTGCCCATCATCGGCACACGCAATACCTTTGTACTGTTGTCATTACTCTTGCTGACCGTTGCATTCATTGGTCTGGCGCGCAGTGCTCCTCGTCGCTTGCTCCTGTACCTTTGGATGCCAGTCATCATCATCTTGCTGACCCTACTTTTACGTGGACAACCGGTCAAAGCAACAAAAGAAACCATATACGAGACCGAATCGGCCTATAACTATATCCAGGTAATACAAGATGAACACGGTTGCCGCTCTCTGATGCTAAACGAAGGGCAAGGAATCCACTCTGTCTATTGCCCCGACCAACTACGCACGCCTGGCCCGTGGGACTATTTTCTCATTGCCCCTTATTTTAACCCTGCACCCTATACTCCAGATCAAGTTCAGCGTGTGGCTCTCGTCGGGCTGGCTGCTGGCACGATGGCCCGGCAATACACTGCCGTCTATGGAGCGATTCCCATTGATGGGATAGAGATCGACCCCAAGATCGTGCACGTAGGGCAAGAGTATTTTGAGATGAACCTGCCCAATCTCAACATTATCGTTTCTGACGGGCGTTATGCCCTGGCCCATTCGAATCAGCGCTATACTATCGTTGGCATAGATGCCTACCGTCTACCCTACATTCCCCCACATCTGGCAACGGTAGAGTTCTTTCGTCAAGTGCACGATCACCTCACGCCCAACGGTGTCGTCGCCATCAACGTTGGGCGTGCAGGTGAGGACTATCGACTGGTCGAAGCCATGTTAGCCACGCTGCTTCAAGTCTTTCCCTCTGCGCACGTGATCAGCGTACCATACAGCTTTAATACCGTTATCATTGCCACCGCACAGCCTACTGAGGCGAGTAACCTATTAGCTAATCTACCCCACCTAGAAGGCGATGAATTCCTCTATCCAACAGCATTGACCGCGGCAGCAAACCTGCGCCCAACCGAACCTAGCACAGTCATCTTTACCGACGACCGTGCCGCTATCGAATTGATAACCAATGCCCTGGTATTCGACTATATCTTGAAAGGGAACCAATGAATAACAAACTATGGCCGCGTCTGATCCAATGGGTACTCGTGCTGGCCCTACCCATCGTGCTGCTGACGGCAAATATACGTGTGGCTACCGGCCACTGGTTCGTACACTGGGAATATGGAAAAGCGAATTTTCCGCCCGACCCATACGGCCTCTCCACAAAAGAACGCATAGACCTGGCAGAGGTATGTGTGGACTATATAGCGAGCAGCGCCGACATCTCGCTCCTTGGAGATTTAAAACTTGACAACGGCGACCCCGCCTTTAACGCACGGGAACTGCGCCACATGTTCGACGTACAGGTGGTATATAGCCGCATAATGACAGTTGGCATCGTTGCCGCCCTGATACTGCTTGGCGCAATCATCACATCACTTGCTACAAGATATCCACGCCAACGTGTGGCTACCGTGCTTTGGAATGGCAGCTTGTTTACCCTCGGACTTTTGGGAATCGTTGGGGGATACATGGCACTCAACTGGAGAAATTTTTTCACTACGTTTCACCGCATCTTTTTCGAAGGCGATACTTGGACATTCCCTCTATCCGACACCCTGATTCGTCTATTCCCTATGAAATTGTGGATAGATGTAGCTATCGTCATCGTTGCGCCATTGGTCATCGAGAGCATTATTATTGCTGTCGCAAGTCAGGCCTGGATTCAACGCCTTGACAACAAATCTGTTGATTGACAGCATCCGACTTCTCAATTACAATAATACATGGGTTGAGTAACCGGGTCAAATTGTCCAATAAACCTGCCAAAACCCTCTTTCGTACGCAATGCAGCGTCTCTCAAAGGTCAAACGGGTATAGGAGTTGGTATCATCATGTCCCTCATTCCAGGACAGATAGTTTATGATCGCTACAGGGTCATCACCTTGCTGAGCCCTGGCGGCATGAGCGCTGTCTATGAAGTGATCGATACTACCCTTAGTCTCCGTTGCGCGCTCAAGGAGATGATGCCGTATCCGGGGACTTCTGACACTGCACTGCCTCAGCTTCGAGAACAGTTTCAGCAAGAGGCGCGTCTGCTGGCAGAACTTCGCCACCCCAGTTTACCCCGTGTCACCGACCACTTTGAAGAAGATGGCAACGTCTATTTGGTAATGGATTATATCTATGGCAAACGCCTGGATCAAGTAATTACCCAAAACAACAGCCTGTCCGAAAATCGAGTTCTGGATTGGGCGCGGCAATTGATGGAAGCCCTCGCTTACTGCCACAAGCAAGGTGTGATCCACCGTGACGTGAAACCACAGAACGTAATTATCACATCACGCGGATGTGCCGTATTAGTTGACTTTGGACTGGCGAAACTGATGGATCCCAGCAACCCTCGTACGCGGACAGTGATGCAAGGACTGGGCACCCCCGAATATGCACCTCCTGAACAATATGATACCAAGGATGGACGACGTACCGATTCGCGCACAGATATTTACTCTTTGGGTGCGACGCTTTATCACGCACTAGTTGGAAACCCACCGCCGATGTTGGCAGAACGAGTGATAGACCCAGCGAGCCTGGTTGCAGTACAAGCACAAAGAAACGAGATAAGTTTGACGACCAACCAGGTGGTTATGAAAGCTATGGAACTGCAACCCATCGGGCGATTTCAAAACGTCGTAGAAATGCACCAAGCGTTGTTTGGTCCAACCCAACCCAAGCTGGAAACGCAAAGCGTCACATCCGCCCAAGTGGACACAACTCCTGCCACAGAGGTACCAAGGTCCACAGTGCAATTGTCGCAGATAGAAACCGACAGACTTGAAACCGGTAACCGATTTAGGGGTGTTTTAATGATCATCGGGCTTGCAGCCTTGGTAGTGATCGTCTCACTGATGATCGGTGGTACGAACATAGTAGGCACTCCCACAGCAACAGCGACATCCACACCGTCCGCCACGGCGACATTCACGCACACGCCAGTTCCGCCTTCCCCCACCACCACGCCCACACCCACGCCAACCCCCACCATCAGACCCGCCACACGCCGTCCTACCAGAACGATCGAAGAGATATTGCTGAGTGCATCTGTCACAGTCTCACCAACTCCAACGCGCATATATGTACTACCATCCCCCACACATACGTCAACAGCAATGCCGACAAATACAAATACCCCACAGCCGTCGCGCCCACGCGAATCCACGCATGCATCACCCACACCTGAACCACCCACACCTGAACCACCCACACCTGTCTCACCCACACCTGTACCAACCACATCTGTACCACCCACAAAGACAATACGTCCCACAGTAACAAGCCCAGCCCCGACCGAACCAAGTTCCGAATAGCTCTAACCAGTTGTCTTTTCACCCATTTCCGGTATAATTTGGCAAGATCGTAAACTGAGGAAGATGAATTGATACACCAGTTACAGAAATTCCACACATACATCTATTCTAGCGGATTGTAGTGCCGTGGCCCCAATCCTGCGCCACTTTGTGCTGCAATCCGCCCCTCCAGACCCACATTCGGTGGGTTTTTTGTTACCTCTATCACAAAAATTACGATCACAAAGGAGACACATTCAATGACTAACCTTTCAATAGATGAACAAATCAACATTCTGATGCGCGGTGTTGAATTTGGAGACGAACAAATCAAAGATCATATGCAGGGAGAACTGCGCGAGCGATTGATCGAATCCGAAAAAACCGAACGCCCGCTTCGCACATACACTGGATTTGACCCCACTGCCACATATCTGACCCTGGGTCACACTGTGCCAATGCGCAAGTTGCGCCAGTTTCAAGAGTTGGGCCACGAGGTGACATTCCTCATCGGCACCTTTACCGGCCTCATTGGAGATGCCAGTGACAAGACCAACGCGCGCCAGCAGCAAACGCCGGAGCAAGTTGCAGAGAACGCACGCAGCTACACTGAGCAGGCATTCAAGATCCTCGACCCAGAAAAGACGGTCGTGCGCGAGAATGGCACATGGTTGAACACGCTCACTTTTGCAGACGTCATCGGGCTAGCCTCCAACTTTACCGTCCAACAATTCCTGGCCCGCGAGAACTTTACACTACGGTACGAAAAAGGTGATGCCATCTGGTTACACGAATTCTTTTACGCACTGATGCAAGGATACGACGCCGTGGCTATGGAAACCGATGTGCAAGTCGGTGGTACCGAGCAACTATTCAATCTCCTGGCCGGGCGCAAGTTGCAAGAAGCATTTGGCCAACGCCCTCAGGTATGCGTCACTATGCCCATCCTGGTAGGTACCGACGGTACGATGCGCATGTCCAAGAGTACGGGCAACCACGTTGGCATCAACGATGCGCCGGAAGACAAGTATGGCAAGACCATGTCCATTCCCGACACAGCGATGCGTAACTGGTTCGAACTGGTCACTCGTTGGAGCCCAGAGCCGATCAACGAGTTACTAGACACAGTGGAGCAAGGAAAACTACATCCAATGGAGGCAAAGAAAAAGCTGGCTTGGGAAATCGTCTCTATCTTTGACGGAGACCAGGCCGCCGACAAGGCCGCCACTCACTTTGCCCGGGTACACCAACAGCGCAAGTTACCAAAAGATATACCCACCCGCGTGCTGACCGGCCCAACCAATATCGTGAACATTATCCACGATGCCGGGTTTGCGCCCAGCAAGAGCCAGGCTCGCCGGCTGGTGCAGCAAGGAGCCGTCAAATTGGACAATGAACGCGTCACCAGCATTGAGACAGATATTGAGAACGCGGGGATATTGCAAGTGGGAAAGCGCCGCTTTCTACAGCTAACTCTAAAATAAATATATCAAGCACCGATTTTAACTTAAAGGAGTGTCAAATGAAAGATCGAACAATTGCGTGGATATTTTTGGCCTTTGTCCTGGGCTTTGCGATGCCAGTATGTAGTTGCGTCGGCACAGGATTCATCGTACTGAACGCGCTGAGCAGTATGGCAGGGGAATCCACGCCAACAATGGCTGGTGTGGGTGACGCGGTGGCTGTGATTCGACTTGACGGGAGCATCTCTAGTGGTTCCGCCGAGGATTACTTTAGCTCACAGGGTATCACCCCCGAACTCGTGAACGACTTGTTGGAACAAGCTGCTGCCAACCCCGACATCAAATCCGTCGTGGTGCGCGTCAACAGTCCCGGCGGCAGTGTGGTCGCCTCAGACGAGATTTACCGTGCCTTTTTGGAATTTGATAAACCTATCGTCATCTGGATGGGCGATATGGCGGCCTCGGGCGGTTACTATATCGCCTGCGGCTCTGATTATGTCTTTGCTCATCCCGACACGTTGACCGGCTCTATCGGCGTTATCAGCCAGTTCCTCAGTGTTGAAGAACTGATGAGCAAAGTCGGTGTGGATGCAGTAATCATCACCTCCGGCCCAAACAAGGACATTGGCAGCCCCTACCGTGAGATGACGGAGGAGGAACAAGCGCTGTGGGGAGAAATCATCGACGAAGTCTATGATGGGTTTGTAGAAATCGTAGCCCAGGCTCGCGATATACCGCTGGATGATGTACGTGAGTTGGCCGACGGCCGCGTATACACCGGACGGCAAGCGCTCGAACGTGGGTTGGTGGATGAGTTAGGGGTACCAGACAACGCCATCTCAAAGGCCGCGGAACTGGGCGGCATTGAAGGAGAACCTCGCGTGATCGAGTTGGAATCAATGCCATCTTTCCTCGACACGCTGTATGGTTTCCAGGCCCGCTCATCGGTAGTGCCAACGTTGGAAGATATCCTGAGTTGGGCTGGCGCGCCGTCGCTCGAGTTTCGGTTTGTAGGGCAGTAGACTCGTCAGATGCAACTTTTGTAGACCCGAAACCCGAGTCCCTAGCGAGCATCCCGAACAAACCAACGTCGAATCAATTCTACCTGGAACCGGTAGCCCTCGCCCGTGCGCTCGATCAGTTCACGCAAGACGAGCAGATCGAGCGCGTGGGCCAGTTTATCCTTGTCAGAAAATTGGAGTGCGAGGAGGTCAGTCTGATTGACTGCGACCCTTTCTCCCTGCACCGCTATGAAACGGAGCATTGCCAGTTCGGCAGCGTTGACTTGGTTACGCTCAATGTCGGCAAAGAAAAAACTACCGTGATTCAGAGCTTCTGGTACCGCGGCCTCTACATCGTCCAGGCAAGCCAACCGGCGAACGGTGGGCGATTGCTCATTCTTGAGGGCCACGATCTCGGCACAGAGTAGTTGCACCAGGGCCGGATGCCCCCGCGTGAGGTCCAACACCCGCTGGCAAGCATCCGGTTCGTAGCACAATGCAAAATCCTTGACCGGTTGCTCAACGAGTTGGCGCGTCTCGTTCTCTTCCAAATAACCAATGTGCACTACCTGCACGTTGATCAGGTAGGACGACCAACGTTGCAGTTCATCCAGGGTGTGAGAACCAGCCAACAACAGCTTGAAACGAGGGCGATGCTGGATCAAATGACGCATCATGCCCATCACGGCGGTCTCGTCAAAGCGTTTTTCAGCCAGAGCGCCGTCCAGCGCCTCGAACTCGTCCAGAGTGAGTAGTGCCGTGCGCTGCCCCAAAACTTGCTCAACCTGGTCTAACCACTCGTCAAAGCCCGTGAAAGGATCATCGACCAGCATTTCGCGAGTCAGAGAGGGCAAAGTCAACCCTCGCTGCCGCTCAGCCGATCTCGCCATCCCACGGGCAATATTGTAAAGAAAACCCGCGTGATCGTTGGCCCGTGTGGCTGGTCCTTGCAAATCCACAAAGAGCGGAACAACCGTGCTGGGCAACAAACGTCCCAAATTAGTGAGCAGCGAGGTCTTGCCCATACGCCGTTGACCGTAAAGCAGCAAAGGCGGGCGTCGCCGGTCGAGCAACAGTTGCTCGATACGAGCGCTAACATCGGTGCGCCCAACAAAAATCTCTTGTATCTCTGTGAGAGGCACACCGATGACGTAGGGATTATCAATCTCCTGACGTGCTTCGACCGTTCCAGTCAGTTCACGCATGTGCTCGGCGACGATCTGTCGCCATTTGTTGGCAATCGGACGAAAGCGTGCCACGTAATCCTCTCCACTACGAGTTAACTCTCGCAACAAACCATCCAAGCGATCCTCCATGCCGCTGAGGGCCAACCGGCGGTTGTAGGCGCTTTCCTGGCGCAAGGCGGCCTCCACATCCTGACTAACACGAATAAAACTACGTAGCAGGGCGCTGGCGGGGCCTTCCAAATCACCAGCGGCTAAACCACGATGAGATTGACTGATATCCGTCACATCTGCACAGCGCTCCAAACCACGCGCGTCCAACTCGATCTGCGCGGCTTGGGCAGCCCAGCGTTGACGACCATCGCTCAAGTATTCCATAGCGATCTGCCCCTCAGATGGATTGCGTTCCATCACGAGGACAAGGTGATCCTCCAGACCAGGCAAACGCAAGCGCTGAAATTCATCCCAAAAAGCAGAACGCCTGCGCAACAGACTGAGCCGATCTCCGGCGCGCTGTTCGTCGGCGCGGTAGAGCAAAAAGTCATACACCGCCTGAAAAGGAAAGGTCAGTACGGGCCGCCACCCAGAAAGGAGTAATCCCAACGCGGTGCCGATCAGGGACAAAAAAACGATCATAAACGTCCAGGCCGCGGGGAGCAACAATGCAAAAGCTACCAGTCCCCCAAATGCTCCCAAGCCCAGCGCGCCCGCTATCGCACCGGCCCAAGGGCCTGCGATGCGCTCGGCCGCCGCGTGCGGCAGGGCAAAAGAGGTCGCAATTAGCATACTGCTCCCCAAACCCAGCACCATTCCACTCATTGCACTGTCTGATACAATAGGTGACACGTCAAAGGCCAGCAAACCACCCAGTACGCCAAGCACGACGCCAAATGCCGCACCACGACGCCAGTTGCGCGCACGCCACCCAGACGCCACACCAAGCGCTGCCGCACCCGCTACACCAACCGGCGTGATGGGCGCGACGACGAGCAGCGCAGCAACAGCCAAGCCGCTGACCAAAACACCGACAACAACACCCCCCATCTGTCTGGCCAATGAATAAGCCGTCTCTCGGCTCGCCACGTTGCCAGCTACACTGCTTGAGACACCCACACTCACACCAAACGCCACGATGAGGATCACGGTCAATGATGCGTTTTGGGCCAAATTGTCTACTGCCCCCCTGGCCACAATAGCCGTCACGCCAGCTTCTATGCCGATGCACACGCCAGTCACCACGCCGATCACTGAACTTGCTGCCATACCGATCACGATACTGACGCCCATACTGACCCCTACCCCAATCCCTATACCAACCAAAATACTTTCGCGCGGCTCTCCCAACGCCCACAGCAACAAACCGACCACCAATCCGACAATGAGAGGCCAGATGATGTATTTTCTAATTAACAGCCGCTGCATATCCGGAGCAAGCCAGTGCTCTTGCTCCAACTCGGCCAAACAAAAATCGGGACGCAGGGTAGGATCAATACGGGCAACACAGTTGCGCCAAGCCGAGGGATGAAAGAAAAGCCAAAAGAGCAGTTGCAAGCTACCCAGAACCAAATTTGGGTGCAATTCTGGCGCATCGGTGTAGGTATTTTCAAATTTCCGAGTTTCAGATTTAGAGTTCATCGTCTCATCGGTCATTCCTCAAGCAGGTCCCGAAACGGCGCCATCTGCCGTCTTCCGTCCTCCTGCCAAACGTCGTCGGTCTCGCCCTCCTCCAGAGCAATGAGCCGTTCGCGACAGAGAATTTGCAGCAACATCGGCCAACGCCCGCTTGCGGACAGAATCCAGTCCACGTCGGCTGGAGAAAAGGGAACAGGAGAGCCAGCGATCAATTCACGAGCTTCCTGCTCCGCCAGCGGCCCCAGAGTTGTGGTATAGCCAAAGATATTGAAAAATGGAGAGCCAATGTTGCTGTGCTCGGCCAATACGCCGGGTGATTCGTGGGCTGCCAGCACAAAACCCAGATTCCCTCGCACGTGATTGGTGGCCAGCGAGCGCAAGCTCTCCCAAAAAGAAGTATCTAGCTCTGGGCAGCGCTGCAAAGCCACGTCGATCTCATCCAACAGAATGACGGTTGGGGTACGCAAATCGCGGCTCACCACATCCATGAAATAATCCAGATCGCAAGGAATCCGCTTTGAATCCACCGCGTTGCCCGCAGGCAAATTCAAGCTGCTCAACAAATAACGCAGCAACTCTTCCTGACTGTGCATCCGCGAGTCCTGGAAATCTACAAAAGCCCAACAGTAACGTTCCGGATCTGGCAACCAATCAGCGCGCTGACCGGTACGCAAGTGGGATAGCGGTGTAGTAGTGATGCTTTTCAGGTACAGCAATAGTGAAGTCTTGCCGCTGCGTCGAGGTCCAATAATGGCCGCGTTTTGCAATGGTGTGCGCTTCCACAAATTAAATAGCCGTCTCAGTTCTCGCTCACGCCCAAAGAACTGGCTGGGATGCGCGATCGGGGGCCCAGCAATAAAGGGGGGAAGCTCGATAGCTAAAGTCTCAGCCTCAACCGAGACGGATGCACTCTGTTGAGCCATCACACCGGAGGCCAACACCGTTCTCAGATCGCGAGCCATATCCGCTGCCCGTTGATACCGTTCCGCAGGTTTTTTGGCCGTGGCCCTGGCGACGATTTGATCCAGCATAACAGAAAGAGCCGGATTGATCTCGCTGGGGCGTGGCATCGGTTCGCTGATGTGCTTGATAATGACGCTGATCGGCGTCTCACTGACGTACGGGTGCCGACCAGTCAGGATCTCGAACAGGATCACGCCCAAGGCATAAACGTCGGCCCGGCTGTCTACATCGGCTCCCTGAGCCTGTTCGGGAGCGACATAGTCTGGCGTGCCCAACATCACACCATTGGCCGTCAGCCGTCGGTCATCCTGGACAGATTTGACCAACCCAAAATCAGCCAGCAGTGGTCGCCCGTCAAGAGTCAGCAGAATGTTATTTGGCTTGACGTCTCGGTGGACGATCCCCTGGAGATGTGCATAGTCCAACGCTTTGGCCATTTGGACTATGATCTCTATAGCTTTTTCCAGGGCAGGAAGAGTTGAGACAAGGGACACTAGCCACTCACGCAGCGTGCCCCCTCGCACATAGTCCACGACCAAGTAAAGCTGATCATCCTCGGTCTCCCCATAGTCGTGGACCGTCAAAATATTGGGATGACGCAAGTTTGCAATCGCTTGCGCCTCATGTTCAAACCGCTGGCGAAAAGTAGGATCAGCCGCCAATGTGGGCGCCATCACTTTGACCGCCACATCCCGCTTTAATCTGGACTGGCGCGCCCGATAGACGACAGACATGCTCCCCTTACCAATCAGTTCACCGATTTCATACTGACCCAACGTTTGCCCGGTTAGATCATCCAGAATACTGGTCAACGGCTGCCAGCTAGTATCTTCCAGTAACGATCGCTCTTGCAGCAACCACTGGGCAGATGCCGCCCCCCAAAAAGCTACCTGTTTGGGCAGAGGTGCCTGGGGCACATCGTCCAAGTTTTTAAACTTGAGCGCTCCGAGCAGATACAGGGTCAACCCTCGGTAATATTCCCCCCAATCATCCGGCGCAAAAAGGCATCCACGGGCCATTTTTCGGATGGTCGCCAGCATCACAAAGGCCTTTCTCATGGCCGGGTGGAGTTTCTCAGGGACAGAGAAATAACCGGTCGAACGGGCAGCCCAATGCAACTGCTCGTACAAACGATAGATGGTTTCTGCCGGTAGCCGAGCCTCGGCCAAGGCTTCTGGGAGAAGCCAAGTCACCACACCCGTCTCTAGACGCAAGAGATCGTGCAAGACGTGATCTTGACGGGCCATCGCAAAATCAATCAAGCGAACATCGCGCGTGTCGGGGGCAACCAGAATATTCTCCATATTCAGATCGCCGTGGACGTAGGCGACCCGGACATGGCGTGGTTCGTTCAATATGTCCGCTAGAACGACCAGCGGATTAGGCAGAACCGTGTCGGTACTACCAGACAACGTCAACGTCTCTGCTGTCACCGCATCCAGCAAATCCAACCCCAGCGCCCGCCGCGCATAGGTCCGCAGCAAATCATCACGGGTCGCCGTGACCACGCACTCTACCGAGTCAATGACATCGCTGACTCGGTAGGATGACGGCACGTCAACAGGCTGCAACCGCACACGGTAGGAGACGAACAAACCATTGGGGGAAGCAGGCAGGTTGAGGGTGACGGTTCTGTTGTCCGGGTCTACTTCGGTGACCACAAAACCTTCTAACCGCACATAGTCGCCCTGCTTAAACGACCGTTCGTCTACAGTGTCGGGGCTGAGCGGCTGATGCAACACGCTCGTCGGCAGCGCAGTTGGCCCCAAAAGTAAGTTTACGGGCAAGAGACGGTCATAGCTGGCCTGCAAGTTGAATTGGGGGCTGGTGTGGCTAAACTGCCAAAGGGGCGCGATGCGCTTGAAAAGCCGTTTTTCTAGAACATGCCAAATGTCCTTGACGCTGGCGTGGCGGCAAAAACTATTCAAGCTCTCGATCTCAAATATCCCGCTGCCCACCAGACGGTAGCATAGTCCGGCCCAATCGCTGCCCGGAAGCGAGATCGGCTCGTTCCTGATCTCGGCGGCACCAGACAACTTGTTGTGAATGTGTTTCTGGTAGGCTTGATACTCGCGTTCAATCAGAGCGGCCGGCGCTATTTTGACCACCGCTGGCAATTCGGGTGCATCCTGGATCGGGTGCACCAAAAAGACTCGGCTGCCACTAAAGCCACTCCCCAACTCGGCCTTGATGACCACCCGTTGGTGAGTGGCAAACGTGCGTTTGAGGATCGCCTCGACCTCGGCGGGCAGAGGCAGCCTCTTGGGGTTCTCAACATGCACCTGGTTGCGGACCATCAGATTCTCCAGGCAACTCTTACCCTGGCCGACCTTCCGGGAAGAATTGGTAACCACCCTCCGGCCGTCCACGCCAGGTGACGATGTAACAAGGCTTGGCCGGGTTAGGCTCGATCCTCTTGCGCAGTTCCCGAATCACTTGATAAAGACTGTCATCGGTCACACCCTGACGGCGCAACTCGTCGGGCCAAGTGTTTACGATCAAGTCCGTCTTGGTATGCCGAATCCTGGAATGCTGGACCAAGAAATGAAGAACTGCCCTTTCCAAAGGTGACAGGTCTCCCAAAACAGTTTGGCCCTGGTACAGTTCGTCGGTGGTCTCGTCCAGCCAAATTTTACCACCGCTCTGCCCCTCGGCGTCCGCGACGTAGGCGGCGAACAGATCGGCAAAGACGCGCCAACCGGCGTCCGTCCGTTGAACAAGCCCCTTGGCAGCCAAACCGCTCAGAGCATAACTGTGCTGTCCTCCCACGTCCGCTGCCCGCCGCATTTGCACCTCTGACAGCGCCCGCCGCTCCTCCTGGGTCAACCCGGTCCATATCTCTTCCATTCGGGACTGGATGCTACGCTCGGCCAAGAGCACAGCAGTCCATTCAGCAGTGGGGGGACTGTCGGGCACAGACAACCACCAGTGACAAGCAGCTTTGAGCAAAGCCGGATAACCACCGGTCAGAGCCAATATGTGGGCTGTTCCGGCCTCGTCAAGAGGCGTGGGGATCGTGAGGGTCTCCTCGGCAATCAGCCGCCGGGCGTCAGTATCACCCATCGGTCCCACCCAGCAGACGTGAGTGTCCAGAATCTCGTACATCTCACCCAGCGCCGTCGGGTCGAATAAATAGATCATCTCTTGGCGCATACCCACGATATAACATAGAATGTCCTTGAAACTGTCGCGCAGGCCGCGCAGCGTGTCCAACATCTGCGATGTGGCTGTCTGACCAAACTTGTCAAAGCGGTCCATCACCAATACAACCTTCATCTGCTGAACCTGAAACTGCAAGAGCAACTCGCGCAGGGCACTCTGGGCCAAAAAGGGATCGCGTGTGGCCCGATTCTCCAGATAGAGATCGGCCACCGTCTGCTGCAACGGCTGGTCAAAGCGATCGCGAACCTCGTAAAAAGAACGTAGGATGACACGGTAAAAGGTTGCCAACCTATTAGACGGTAGATTGTTCAGATCAATGGGGATCAATGCCACCGGGTCAGCTTGGGGGGGAAGGTAAGATTGGAACACCTCGGGCCGATGGCACAAAAAGCCCAGCACATTCGACTTGCCAGCTCCGGCCAACCCGATCACCGAGCCGCTCTGCCCGGCCCAGACCCAGTCGGCCAAAGCCTGCATCTCTCTGGCGCGGTAGGTGAAGCGGTATGATTTCCACGATCTGCTTGATGCCATTTTACTTCTCCAAAGATGGACCTATGTTTCTCCAATTACTGCTAACAGCAACAAACTATCCACCAGCCAGCTTGGTCCTGTAGCCCAATTTCTCCAACTCTGCTGCGACTCTCTCCCGTTGATGTCCCTGTATCTCTATAACTCCTTCCTTGACAGTTCCACCCGTGCCACATGCTTTCTTCAGCCGTTTACACAAATCCGCCATATCTGTTGGTGTCAACTGTAGGTTGCATATCACAGTCACGGTCTTTCCACGCCGCCCTTTACTCTCCCTGCGTATGTAAGCTACTTGCCGCTCAGGTGACAGGCTCTTGGGTTTTGGGCACCGGCACGGAAACGTACCACAGCGCGGGCACCGTTTGGCACGAGCAGAATCAGTCGAGTACACGGGTCTTTTTTTAGTGCGACGCATATGTGTTTGACCTTTGCATCCCAGTGGACAAGTTTCGCATATTGCTCATCTGGCACGTGACATACAAGAATGCTTTACATATCACGTCCACACATAGAAACAACAATCTACCTAGATTATACTCTGATGGTCGCTCATACACAAACCAAAGCACCTTGCTCGTATGAAAATTATCCACACCAACCAGATGCAGAGGGGCAGCGACACTCACCGACGGCAGCCCGTCTCGATGGATATCCCCCGCCATGAACGAAACAAACTCAACTATCACTCAGGACACACTCAGTCCGCGCTCAGGACTTGCCGGCTCTATTGTGATATAGTCTACTCAAGAAATATCAAGGAGGCATAAATGATCGAACTAGATGGTCTGACCAAAAAATTCGACGACTTTACAGCCGTGGATGGCGTGACACTTTCGGTAGCACCGGGCGAGATTCTGGCATTGTTAGGTCACAATGGGGCCGGGAAAACGACAACGGTTCGTATGCTGTCCGCGATCCTGCGCCCGACAGCAGGACAAGCATTCGTAGCCGGGCACAACGTGGCCGAACAACCACGTGAGGTCCGGCGCCAAGTGGGGCTTTTGACCGAGAACCCGGGGCTTTACCTGCGCATGAAAAGCCGCGAGTATCTAGACTTTTTCGGTCGCTTGATGGGTGTGGACGCTGGCGAGCGCGAACGTCGGGCCCGTGAACTGTTGGAACGCTTTGGGATGCTCGAAGCGTGGGAGCGGCGTATGGGGACGTACTCGAAAGGTATGCGCCAAAAGATGGCACTGGCACGCGCAATGCTGCACGAGCCATCGGTGCTGTTACTGGACGAGCCAACCTCAGCTATGGACCCCCACAGCGCCAAATTGGTGCGCGACGCCGTGCTCAGCCTACGCGACCACCGCCGCGCCATCGTGCTCTGCACCCACAACCTGTCCGAGGCCGAGGCCCTGGCCGACCGCATCGCCATCATCCGGCGTGGACGGATCGTCGCGCTAGGAACCCCGGCCGAGTTAAAGATGCGGCTGTTAGGCCCGCCGTTGATGGAGCTGCATCTGTCCAGTCCGCTCAACGGCGCTGCCAAGCTCGTCTCGAATCTGGCACAAGTTGAGGCACAAGGAAAGGATTGGCTGCGCTTTTCCACACCCAATCCCCAACAGACAAATCCTCTCTTGCTTCAGGCATTGGCCTCGCAGGGGCTGGGGGTGATCACAATAAGCCAGGTTCCGCGCAGCCTGGAGGACGTTTACCTAAAGGTAGTTGAGGAAGGAGCAGAAAATGTCAGCTATATCTAAGCGTATACCCAAGACTTGGACCGGTTTCCAACCGATCCAGCCACTGCGGATGTTGATCGCACTGGTAGAACGCGAAATTCGAGACACGCTACGAGACTGGCGCATTGTCGTCCCGATCATCATCCTGACGAGTTTCTTCCCTGCCTTGATGAGTTTTGTGGCCGACCTGGCCCTAAGGTGGGTGGCCAAGTACGGCGATCCCATCATTGGCGAGCGATTGATTCCCTTTCTGCTATTGATGGTCGGATTCTTCCCCATCTCGTTCTCGCTGGTGATCGCGCTGGAAACTTTTGTGGGGGAAAAAGAGCGTAACAGCTTGGAACCTTTGCTGGCGACCCCTCTGACAGACACCCAACTCTACCTGGGCAAGACACTGGCGGCGGTGATCCCCCCATTGTTGGCCTCTTACCTGGGCATTGGCGTCTACCTGGTTGGGTTGTACTTTTTCAAGGGATGGACACCATCGCCGATTTTGCTGGCACTGGTTCTCCTATTGACGACAGCTGAGGGCATAGTGATGGTCTCTGGCGCAGTAGTGCTATCCAGCCAGACGACGAGCGTGCGCGCCTCAAATCTGTTAGCCAGTTTCATCATCATTCCGGCAGCACTCTTGATCCAGGTCGAGGCCATGATCATGTTCTATGCCAACTATAACGTACTGTGGTGGATCGCTCTCTTTTTGGTAATCGTAGACATCATCCTCATACGGATGGGTATTCACATTTTCAACCGTGAGGAATTGCTAGGACGTGAAATTGACGAGTTGAACGTGGCTTCCCTATGGCGAACCTTTTGCGAACAGTTTCGCTGGGAGCGGTGGTTTTTCCGACACAATGTGCGTCCGATGAAAAATAGTCAGCCTACGCCCACCTGGCTGCGCTGGACAGGCACCTTGGGAGGATTGTACGTGCGCGATATCCCAGCCATCTTGCGTCAGTCACGGTTGGCACTGCTACTCGTCGTGGTGGGATTATTACTGTCGATGGGCATCGGATATCACTTTGCCGTCCGTTACCCACTGCCGTCAGACTCGTTACAATTGGACAATATCTCTGCCGATACATTCACAGAGGTGCCCGCCATAGACTGGCTTCCGGCATTTACGGTTCGAGGAATACTGAGCAACAATGTGCGGGCGCTGCTACTGGCCACGCTGCTGGCCGTGTTCTCCTTTGGCGCACTGGCAGAGGCTTTGTTGATCGCCCCAATGGCCATCGTGTTCTTTTTCGTCGCCCAGGCCGCGCAGATGGGCTACGACCCGGTCGTCTTTTTCGCCGCCTTTATCCTGCCCCACGGTTTGTTCGAGCTGCCCGCCGCCATCATTGCCACGGCAATGGCCGTGCGCTTGGGAGCGACCTTTATGTCGCCCCCAAAAGGAATGACCGTGGGCGAAGGGTGGCTGCGGGCACTGGCTGATTTGATCAAAGTATTTGTCGCCCTCGTCTTGCCGTTGCTGGCATTGGCTGCCGCCATCGAGGTCTATGTGACGCCCGCGATTGTGGTGCGGGTCTTTGGAAATTAATTAGAGATTACACAAGGAGATATATTATGGAAAGCAATATTGGAAAAACTTTCGAGATAGACCCTAGCATACCCGGTCAACAGAGTAAAGGCAAGCACCAACGCAGATTTACCGACAGCTTTGCCATCATTGGTCCCGTCTTGCAACAGCCAAGGCAATTCATCAGAGAAATTCGTGATGGGGTCCACCTGCCAGAGAAAATATGGGCGCTGTCCATATCAAGTGTTGTCTTTTTGACAATTTACGGGGCAACGCTTGGCTCTGGTTATCTGCTTTTGTCCCTCAATGTAGCGATCGCTATGCCGTTTCTTTTTCTGAGCAGCCTGATCACCTGCCTGCCGGTGATGTATCTCCTCGACGTTTTAACCGGCTCACAGCGCAGCATTACCCAGATCGTGGCTGTTCTGATGACTTCACTCTGCGCGGCAGCAACCGTGTTCTTTAGCTTTGCCCCTATTATGGTGGCATTTAACCTAACGGGCACCATCATGCAATTCTTTTGGCTAAACGTCGCAATCCTGGCAATGGCAACTTTGGTGGGCTTGGTGTACATGGTTCAAGGCATCATACAGACAGCCATCGTTGATACCAGTCACGCATTTAGCAAAATCAATCCATTGCTCCACTTTGTGTGGATGCTGCTTTTCCTCACAGTGACCACTCAAGTGGGTTGGTGGCTGTTGAAATTCCACCAGAGAACCGGTGGTTTTTTGATGATATTGATCCAACAATTTGAGAGATAAGTTATGAAAAAATACACGAACGAATCAACATCCTCACCCACCCCCTCTATGCAGCAGGATTGGGGGCAAACCATCGGAACGGGGATCACAGTGCTGGTCGTGATCGTAATCGTCGTCAATCTCTTTACCTACGAGCCTGCCGCCAATAACTCGCCGTACGCAAAAGTAAACATCCCCGCCCATTGGATTCAAATCGGGCGTTGGATTAGTCTACTGGTCGGTCTGGGAGGATGTGGGTGGTTGCTGCGGCAAATGTTCCGCCAGAGGCAAACGGTTGAACGCACCAGCCTGACCCCGCTTTTACAACAAGCCATCGGCTACACGCACAGAATCGAAGAATTGCTCCAAGCAAACCCGAACAAGCACCAACAACAGTTACTGGCACAAATCCGCACCTGGCAGCAAACAATTCAGGTCATGGTACAAACTCTGACCGATCTAGGGCAAAATGATCACATCATTCAGCGCGACCTGTACCACTTGCCCGGCATGATCGCCGACCTGGAAATGCAATTGGCGACCGAAAACCTGTCCATTTTGCGTACTGATCTGGAACAAATGCTGCACCAGCGCAAAAATCAACAACAAGCCCTAGAACAATTACAAACCACACGACGGCGCGCCGCCATCCAGATCGAAAGAACCACCGCCGTGCTCGGCACAATTTATTCCCAACTGCTCACATACCGTTCCACCTTTCACATCACCGACTATCAACGGCTGGGCGACAATGTGTCAAAGGAGGTACATCGCTTACAAGATTACTTGGAAACATTACACGAATTGGCTTTTTAATATAGAAACTAATCATAGGAGGAATAAAAATGGCAACACTTTTAGAAAAGGTTACGACATTAATCTCTGCAAACATGCACGCTCTGATAGACCAGGCACTGAAAAGCAACAATATGGCCGTGATAGATCAATACATCCGCCAGGTCGAGAATCACCTGGATGACCTGATGGACGCCGCTGCGACGGTCGGTGGAGAAGTGAAATCCATCAAGCGCACATCGAGTGATCTTGAGCAAAAGACAGAAGAGTTGGACCGAGCAATTGATGCTTTTCTGGTACAGGGAAACACAGCAGCAGCTACAGCCGCCCAGAGCAAACTCAACAGCACCCGGCGGCTCGTCGAGTCCTACCAGGAACAAATGACCCGCTTGCAAGCCGAGTATCAAAAGCTGTTAGAGTCCAAGGTCAAGTTGGAAGCGCGACTGACGACGATGAAGCAGCAGCGCGAGGAACTCCAAGCACTGGTCGAATTGGCCAGGAGCAAAGAGACCACCGTCAAGGCGATCAAGGATCTGGACAACTTGATGGGCTCGGGCGACACCGACGTCGGTCGCATTGCGCAGGGAATCTATGCCCGGCTCGACAAGGCATCCACCGCCGCCGAGATGCAGACCACCAGCCTCGACGAGCAAATAGACGACGTGCTGTACCGAGGCGCAATTGATTCTCAACTGGCTGAGCGCAGAAAAAATTTGGGGTTGAACGAGTAACGACAGCCAGCCCTCCCGCAGGCTAATGCAGTTGGGCGTAAATATCCCCACTGCACTAGCCTGCGGGAAAAAGTCTATCAATCTGCATCCAATGCACAACGGATCACGCGCGCCAGAGTCTCTACATCAAAAGGCTTGTGGATCACGTCCAAAAAGCCCACCTTCCCTGGTTCCACCGCGACCTTTTCCGCCACATAGCCGGTGACGCCTATCGCTTTCAAATTGGGGTCTACCTTGCTCAATTCTTGCACCAACTCTTTTCCACCCATTTCTGGCATCACCATGTCTGTGATAACCAAATCCACCCCACCCTTTGCCTGGTAAACCTCCAGCGCCTCGCGCCCGTTCGCAGCGACCAGTACCCGGTATCCCAGCAACTCTAGGATATTTTGTCCCGCTACCTGCAACCGTTCATTATCCTCCACCAACAAAATTATCTCTCCTCGTCCCTGTGGCATAGGCGAGGCATCTTCCTCTACGACCTCTGTCTCTGCTCTGGTGGCCGGCAGATAGATATGGAACGTTGTTCCCTTTCCCACCTCGGTCTCTACACTAACATATCCCTCATGTTGCCGGACGATGCCATACACTTGCGCTAGCCCCAGACCCGTTCCTTTTCCCACTTCTTTGGTGGTGAAAAAGGGTTCAAAAAGGTGAGCGCGCACATCCTCCGTCATCCCTTCCCCCGTGTCTGAGACAGCCAGGCAAACCCACTCGCCGGGTTGCATATCAGTTACCGGCAACTCGTCATCTGGCCCAAATTCTATCCTGGACAACTTGAACCGTAGTTCGCCCCCATTCGGCATCGCATCGCGTGCGTTGGTCGCCAGGTTCATCAGTGCCTGCTGAATGCGAGTGGGATCAGCCTCGACCATGAGCGGAATGACTCGTGCTTCCGGTCTCGTCTCCAAGACCAGATGAACATTCTCTGGGATCGTACGCCGCAGGATGTCGGCAATTTCCTCGATAAAGGACTTGATGTCCAATGGTTGAACTTGGATCATCGCCCGGCTGCTAAAGTCGAGAATCTGCTGCACCAAATCCGCTGCCTTTTTCGATTCCCCGATAATGGTCTCAAGATTCTGTATCAGATTCGGTGGCAGATCGGGCTTGCGCAAACCCATATTCGCATAGAGGATGATGGTGGTCAGCAGATTGCGAAAGTCATGAGCAATACCAGCCGCCATCTGGCCCACGGCAGCCAGCCGTTCGTGCTGGCGAAGCTGTTTTTCAAGTCGCTTGCGCTCGGTAATGTTAGTTTGTGCTCCCCAGATTGCAACAAGATATCCGTCTTTGACGATGCCGTGGTAGTTTTCAACAAGGTAAAGTGCATTTCCGTCCTTGTCAACATCCTCAGTCTCTTCGTTGATAACCCGGTAGCCTTCTCTTTCCAAAACAAGCACAGCTCGTTCACCATAGTTCGGTGCAAAATCTATTGCTGGCCTGCCGATCATGTCTTGGGGTTCAATTCCGTACATCTGTGCCAGAGAGTCATTAGCCTCCCCAACAACAGAATGTTTGTTGATCCAGTCCACTATTTCAGCCCGGGGAAGATCGATCGGAACAGGCTTTGCAATATCAACACGATAAACACCTTCAGTGCTGTGCGTATCGAAACCCTTCAACCGCTCCAGGGTTTCATTTAGCGCATCCTCCGCCCGCACGCGCTCGGTGATGTCATGAGCAATCCCAACCAGAACTTGAGCGCCGGATGAATCTTTGAACATGGCCTTTTTCGTCAGTATAGTATGAACGTTGCCCTTGGCATCTGTAAAGGTTTCTTCATTCTCGTAGGCAAGCGTGCTTTCAAAAACCAGATTGTCCTTTTCCCAAAAAATATCCGCTTGTTCTTTTGGATAAAAATCATGGTCAGATTTGCCCAACAGTTCCTCTCTACTATAACCGGATGCTTTGCAGTAAGCGTCATTCAGCATTATCCACCGGTGCTGTTCATCCTTGACAAAGATGGGGTCGGGAATATGGTTGAGCAGATCGCTCAAAAATTGTTCCGAGCATTCAAGAGTTTGTTCGGTACGTTTTCGCTCGGTGATATCCCGAATGCCGCCAAAAATCGCTATAGGGGTTCCACTCGCATCGTAAAGTATGGAACGACTGTCACTGAGCCAACGATAGCCGCGTGTCTTGTGCTTGAAGCGATACTCTATGACCTGCTGAATTTCCTGCCCCACGGTGCCTGACAGCAGATCATCGACGTGTTCTTGCAAAGTAATCAAATCGTCTGGGTGGATACGGGATGCCTCCTTCTCGATCCCCCCGGCGATCATTTCCTCTGGTGTATATCCATGTGTCTTGATGCAAGAAGGGCTAAAGTAGTCATACGCTGTAGTGATGAGGTTGTATCTGTAGATCGGGTCTACCGCGTGCTGGAACACCTGGTCAAGAGCCTCCATACTCTCCAGTAGCGCCGCCCCTGCCTCCTTACGCTTGGTGATGTCGCGAAAGGTCAACACCACACCAGTAATCGCACCTTTATCATCCCGAATAGGAGCGCCGCTATCGTCGATCGGTATCTCGACGCCATCTTTTCTGATCAACAGCGTATGATTCGCCAGACCAACGACGGCCCCTTCCCAAAGCACCCGCGCCGCCGGGTTTTCCACCGTTTCTCTCGTAGCCTCATTGACGATGCAAAACACCTCGCTCAAATCCTGGCCTACTGCCTCTGCTTGCCTCCAGCCGGTCAGCCCCTCGGCCACGGGGTTCATAAAGACCACCCGCCCCACATCGTCAGTTGCGATCACCCCGTCACCGATGCTGCGCAACGTCGTATCCAGCCAGCGCTCGTTCTCCTTCAACCTTGTTTCCAGTTTGTGCCGATAGAGTGCCATCTCGACGGCAGCGTACAACTCTCTCGTCTCGATCGGTTTGAGGACATAGCCAAATGGTTCGGCAATTTTGGATCGCTGCAAGGTCACGTCGTCTGAGAATGCAGTGATATAGATCACGGGTATATCGAAACGGGTTCGAATCTGCTCAGCGGCCTCGACACCGTCCATCTCGCCTTGCAGTTTGATGTCCATCAGTACCAGGTCTGGCCGCATCTCGTCTGCCTTGCACACCGCCTCTTCCCCGGAAACGACGACATCCGGCACGCTATAGCCCAAGGCGATCAAATTACTCCGCATATCCTCGGCTAGGATGAGTTCGTCTTCAACAACCAGAATCTGTGCTTGGTCCAAGGATGTTTGTGTTCCCGTCAAATAATTCTTATTTCCCATCACTATGGCTCCTTTCTTCCGGTATGGCAAAAGTGAGACAAAAAGTGGTCCCCCCCTCCCTCGGATGTCGTTTATCCGCCGGATGTCGTTTATCCGCATCCACTTGAAGATCGCCTTCGAGTTGGCGACTGAGCAAGTTGACCAGCCTCAAGCCCAAGGATTCATACCCCACGCTTTCAATCTGCAAATCGGGTGGCAAACCAACGCCATTATCGCTGACGGTCAGTTCACACTGACCATCGTCCAAACGCAGGCCAACGCACACCTTCGGCCCGCATTCCGACGGATGTGTCCGACCGGTACGGTCGGCGTTATCCGCTCCCTGCCAATCAGGGGGAAAAGCATGCTTGAGGGCATTGGAAATCAATTCGTTGATGATCAAACCACAAGGTGTAGCCCGATCAATATCTAGTTCAACGTCCAAAACGTCTATCTGGAAAGCGATGGCGCGTACTCCAAAAGATCGGATCAGATGGTTCACCACTCCCTGGATGTATTGTGCCATATCAATTCGCGCCAAGTCTGAAGAGCGATATAGATGTTCATGGACCCGAGCCATCGCATAGATGCGGTTCTGACTCTCCTGAAACGCAGTGTGGACTTGGTCGTTCTGGATGGCTTCTGCCTGGAAACTGAGCAGGCTGGATACGATGGCCAGGTTGTTCTTGACCCGGTGGTGAATCTCTTGCAAAAGCACCTCTTTCTCCCGCAGCGATGCCTTGATCTGCTCCTCCGCCCGCACACGTTCGGTAACGTCAAGCACCGAAAAAACAAGCGCTCGCACGCTGCCAGACTCATCCTTCATCGGAATGAGACTCCAATTCCACCAGGTTGTTCTGCGTTCAGGCTGGTCTGGGTATTCGAACGGCTTGGCCGAAAAGAACTGGGCATCTCCCGTCTCTACCACTTTGCTGAATATAGACTCGTTTTCCGCATCGGGATAGAGCTCAAAGTGGTTCTTGCCAACAAAATCCTCTCGACGTCTGCGCCCGGCATCCGCATACGCCTGGTTGACGGTGATAAAATTGAATTCCCTGTCCAGATATGCCAGCAAGACATCGGTGTTGGACAGGATCGCGTCTTGAATTTCCTTTGACTCTTGCAGAGCATCCTCAGCCCGCTTGCGCTCGGTGATGTCGCGGCTTATACCCACCAACCCCACTATCTCTCCTTCGACATCACGCAAAGGCACCTTGGTAGTCAAGAGCCATTTCTCTCTGCCATCCGGACCCGCTACTAAATCCTCATGGTCAATCAGTGGTTGAGCCAATTGGACGACTTTTTGCTCATCGGCATAATACAGCGCTCCCATTTCTTGCGTCAAGTCAGCGTCCATCTTCCCAACGAGTTCCTCCTGCGACAATGCTCCCAGGCTATGCATGTGCGCGACGTTGTTAATGATGAACCGGTACTCGGTATCTTTGACGAAAATCTGGTCCGGAATATTGTCTATCAACGTGCGTAACAAATTCCGCTCTTCCGCCATCGTCTCTGCAGCCTGCTTGCGCCGGGCAATATCCAACGTTGTCTCGACCAATTCTTGCGCCTGCTGCTGAATTTGTCCCAAGTCCTGCTGTCGCATCGCAGCTGCCACCACGATCAAGGCACCAACGAGGAAAACAACATTAAACGCAGGCGTAATACTCTCAGGATAGGCGACAATGATGGGTATGGAAAACAGTGGCAGCATTTGCATTCCCAACAAACATACCACGGAAAGGCTAATCGTACCCCACAAGGGAAGAAACAAACTCCCCAGAAGAATGCATAGAATCAAATAGCACAATATACCGACGACTCCGATTGCCATGTTCGTATTAGCCACCGCAATGAAATCAGCCATAAATAACATAGCTATGAGAATAAAAGCCCCCCAGACATAGTGTTTACTGCGGCTCAGTCTATAAGCAACACCAAAAACGACAAGAGCAATCAATATAATGGAAAAAACCAAATTCTCTCTGAATGCCGTTATCAGATCCGAGGTCGCAAGTTCGTTGGTCAAATAATTAAAGAATATCCATATACTCGCTGGAATAATGGTCACCAACATCCCCGCCAGCAGCCGCGCCCGGCGGCGGGATTCCGGTTCCCGCACAGCGTCGGCAGGTTTGGTTAGCCACTGCCAGATCGCGCCGGTATACGATCCAACTTTTGATAGAAAATGTTTATGAATAGTCATTTTGGTGTCCCTTTCAATCTACTCTCTTGTTGACGCAACATTGGCAAGAATTTGGGAGTAGTACGGGGCATTTCCTTGTGCTGACGGTCAGGTGATACATCTCATTCGGCAGATTGTGGAAAATCATCCCCAACACATCAAATTATACTCTGATGACGATACGTGCGCAAACCAACGCCCGTTGCCCTGTTTGGCGCCCACACAATGAGACAAACTTGGCCAGTGTTCAGAAGTAGCTCAAATCTTGCTCAGGACTTTACAAGCGCATCGTGGTATAGTGAGCACAGAATCGGTTAGAACTCGTGCACAGGAGAATATCACAATGAAAATACAAATGAATCGTCGGCAATTCCTCAAATCATTTGGTCAGGTAGCGGCAACTTATGCCGTCGTTGGGGTTGGTCTCGACAAATACGGCAAAAACGTGGAAGCGGAGCGGTTGAGCGTCGAACATGTTCAAATCCCTCTCAAGAATTTGAAACCGGCCTTGGAAGGTTTCAAGATCGTCCATATGAGCGACATTCACCTGTACCCATTCACCCAGATCGAGTTTATCCGGGAGGCGATGGAGCTAGCAAACAGCCTTCAACCCGACGTGATCGCGTTGACAGGCGACTATATCACGGATGAGCTAGATTCAATCTTTGAACTCGCGCCAGTTTTAGGCTCGCTGAACGCCAAATACGGCGTGTTTGCGAGTATGGGCAACCACGAGGTATGGGCCGATCCCGTCGTCATTCGCGCCAGTTTAGAAAAAGCGGGGTTATCTGTCTTGGTGAACGAGGGAGTGGCCTTGGACGTTGTTGGGGAAACCATTTGCATCGCCGGTGTAGACGCCCTCTGGGATGGCAGGCCTGATCTAAATGCCACCTTGAAAAAATTACCACTCGGCGCACCAGCCATCCTGATGGCCCACGAACCGGACTTTGCCGATGAATCTGCCCTTGATGGCCGCGTGTCGCTGCAACTGTCGGGGCACAGCCACGGCGGCCAAATCTGTTTACCAGGATTGGGACCAGTTGCCTCGGCACCTCATGCTCAAAAGTATCCCAAGGGACTCTACAACACCAACGGAATGTGGGTTTACACCACTAGAGGAATTGGCACCGGTCCGATACCGCACCGGATCAACTGCCCACCAGAAGTGACAGAGATTACGCTGGTGCGCGCATAAAGTAGGCCAAGTTAGACGGTCTCCGCCCGTTGACCGCTGCCAAGTCGCGAGAAAGGAAATAGACTATGAATCCTCCACCTGACTCATATACAGGCATGAAAACGCTCGTGTTGAGCGTGGGCTTTTTGGCTCCAATATACCTGTTTCCGCTAATCATCCAGGGCGAAGCAATCATACTACGGCGTCTGATGCCGCACGGACGTGCAACCCGATCCTCATTGTTGATGAACTCGGTCACAACTGTGATTGGTCTTTGCAGTCTTGGAACTATGATGGGGATCTCTGCCAGATTGACCGAAAGGCTAACCGGGGCAGACTGCACCTTTACCTATTGGCAGCTTCCAGAACACCTTTCCACATTCGCGGCGATCTACCTGGCCCTCACTTGCACACTGTCGGTTTTGGTCAAGGGAGGAATATTGATGATTCTGGAGCGTCAGTACCCTGCGCGCCGGGCCTGGTCGGCTTCCCTGGCTGCCAACGTTATCAGTTACACAGTGCTATTTGTCTTGGTAATGTGGTGGTTTGCCTCAAAATAAAAGTAAACGCTATGACGCTTGTTTCAAATCTCTGTCGCGCAACTGATCGGGCAAGAACATCTGGGCATCGAAATCGTCTTCTCCCGCGGGCGGCCGGTAATCCAGCGATTGGTGCCGAAAGTACGCATCATACAATTCCGCATAGTGGCCGCCTCGGGTCATCAACTCGTCGTGGTTCCCTTCCTCGATGATCTGCCCCTCTTTTAACACAATGATCCGGTCCACTGCGCGCACGGTCGAAAGCCGGTGGGCAATCAAGATCGAAGTGCTGCGCTGTAAAATCAGTTCCATCGCCTCTTGGATCTGAGCCTCGGTAAAGGGATCGATGCTGGCGGTCGCCTCGTCCAGGATAAATATGGCGGGGGATTGGACCAACACCCGCATCAACGCCACCAGTTGCCGCTGCCCCATCGAAAGCCGCGATCCGCGCTCGCCAACATCGGTCGACAACCCGGCGGGCAGAGTATCCAGCCACTCCCCCTCACCAATCTGTCGTGCCACGGCCTCAATCTCGCTGTTGGTCAGATTGGGGCGGGCATAGCGAATGTTGTCGGCAACAGTGCCAGAAAAGAGAAACGGCATCTGCGAGACGATCCCCAATTGCTGGCGATAGTTTTGCAGGTCGAGGGCGCGGATATCGTGCCCGCTCACATCGATCCGCCCCTCTTGGAACTCGTAGAAACGGGCGATCAGTCGGGCGATGCTGGTCTTGCCCGAGCCGGTGTGCCCTACCAGTGCCACGCTTTCGCCCGGCGCAATGTGAAGCGAGAACTCTTGCAATATTTGTTCTTGATCGGTATACTTGAAATTGACACCTTTGAAGCGAATTTCACCGGTCAATTGCTCTATGGAACGATTGTCTGTCTGCTGCACCGTCGGCTTGGCGTCGATCAAAGCAAAGATGCGCTCCGCCGCCGATAACCCGCCTTGCAATTGGCTCCAAAAGGCCGCCATCCCGACCACAGGGAACCAAAAGCGCCTTACGCTATCCACAAAGAGATAGAGGCTGCCAATAGTGATCGTCCCCACAGTAACCGGCAGTCCGCCCGAATACGTCACCACTGCCGTCCCCACCCCAGCCAGCGCGTCTAGTATGGGACCTAACGACGACATAGCGTATCCCCGCCGCAGGTTGGCACGGTACGAATTCCGGTTGACCTCTATAAACTCGTCATAGATCGCCGCCTCTTGGCGAAAGTTCTTGGCAACACTAATCCCGGTCACTGCTTCCTGGATGGCCGCATTAACCTCGGCCAGCACGCGAAAACCCCGCTTGGTGACACTACGGGCAATGCGCCGAAAGCCCAATGCAACCGCAAACACAAGCGGTGCAAAGACCAACACCACCAACGTCAGCCGCCAAGAGATGGAAAATAACATGGTCACCAGGACGACAACCATCACTAATCGGCTGAGTATGTCGGTGATGAGCTGCGTCACCCGAGAAAACTCTTCGGTATCGGATGTGATACGGCTGATGATACGCCCCGAGCGAAACTCGTCAAAGAACGACATGTCGTGCTGCACCGCAGCCTGGAAAGCATCACGACGCAACGCGGTCACGACATCGGCGATGGCACTGGCCGTGATCCAGCGCCGTATCCAGTTTCCCCCCCAACTAATAACACCAATGACCAGCACCGCCGAGGCCAAGATCAGCACCGTATCCAGTCTCGGCGATGCGACGAGCATATCCAGGCCGCGAGCCACGACGAGAGGGTGCGCGGCTTCTGCCACCGCTACTGCCAAGATCACCCCAGTGATGCCCAGAATACGCCCCAGATGGGGTCTAAAGTAAGTGGCAATGCGGCGCACCAGTTCACGATCGCTGTACTGCCGATCGTATGCCTCGGTGGCCATACCTCTAAAAAAGCCCATTCCGTCGCCTATCCTCTACGGGAAAAACCCGAAAACCCCTTGGTTCTACTGGGGAGATAAAAAGACCAAAACCCATATCCGCACCAACATTCGACTGGACTTTTCCTTATGAAAAACCCGGTTTTAGTGCTCGAAAGTTTTGATGGTGATGCATGAATACGTTCACACGCAAACACGTTAACACTGAGGTTTTTCATCGGTCATATCTCATGAAAATATTCCGATACGCTGCCGAATCCTGTAATAACTCGTTGTGCGTCCCCACGGTCTCCACTTGTCCTTTGCGCATCACAACAATGAGGTCAGCCCAGCGAATCTGCGAGAGACGGTGCGTAATGAGAAACGTAGTGCGGCCCGCCGCAGCTCGCTCGATGGCCCGTTGGATGCGATCCTCGGTCTCACTATCGATGGCGCTGGTCGCGTCATCCAGAACCAAGACAGGAGGCCTGGTCAAAAAAGCACGCGCCAATGCCAAACGCTGCCGCTGTCCGCCCGAAAGCGTCACCCCTCGCTCGCCAATGACGGTGTCATAGCCATCTTTAAAGTCGCTGATAAAGTCGTGCGCCTGGGCTGCCCGGGCCGCGGCCTCGATCTCTTTTCGGGCTGTATCAGGACGGCCAAAGGCGATATTCTCGGCAATGGTCCGCGAAAAAAGAAAGATATCCTGTTCGATGACAGATATCTGGCGGCGCAATGCCTCCATATTCCAATCGCGCACATCCACGCCATCTACCAGTATGCGTCCGCCATCTACATCGTAGGTACGGTTGATCAACTTGGCGATGGTGCTTTTGCCAGAACCAGTCTGCCCGACAATGGCCACCGTCTGACCAGGCGCTACACGGAAACTAACATTCTCCAGCGCGGTCTCCCCGTCATCGATAGAACAGATTTGACCGGGAACCTGGTAACAAAATGTGACGTTCTCAAAAATCACCTCTCCTTGCAAAGGAGTATCATGCCCAGCCACGTTTTGATCCAGCTCGGTCTTGGCGTTGATCAATTCCAGAACACGCCGCGCGCTGGCGATTCCTGATGAGACACGCGTATAGGCAAACTGGGCCGCAAAAGTGGGGAAACGAAACATTTGTAGTATCCCACTGAACGCCGCAACGTCACCCACGCCAATAATCCCAGCACGCAGGAGCAACAGACTGTACAAAAGCCCACCAGCCTGGAGAATGCCCAGTAAAAGCAACGGAATAAACCGAGCCTCTATTCCCGCCTGGATCAGATAAGCATCGCGCCATCCAGAGATCGCCCGTACGAACTGTCCTATTTCCCGCTGTTCTTGGGCCGCCCCCTTGACCGTCTCGATGCCCTCGATGGCCTCGGCCAATCGGGTGTTCATCAGGCCAAACTCGCGACGCACCCCTTCTGTAGCCGGACGCAGTTCACGCAAATAGACCCACACGACGAGAAAATAGACCACCAAATAAAGCAATGGGACAATAACCAGTTGCGGGTAAATAAGCGGGACAAAGTAGAACGGCACGATGAGAAACATCGCAGACCCAATGACCATGTTAAAACCAGGACTGAACATATAGTTGATCTCCCGCACATCATTGGTAGCACGGGCCATCAAATCACCACTGGGCTGCATGTCGTGGAACGACATACTCTTGCCCAACAGGCTGACATACACCTCGTCCCGAATATCTCGCTCCAGCCTCTGACTAAGGGTCTCCCCGGCCCAGTTACGTCCCAATTGGAGCACTCCCCGCACCAGTTGCGACAATACGACAATCACGGACGATGTCGCCAGACCGCGTAGGTCTGGCGGAGTCCCGATCACCGCGTCAAAGGCACGCCCTACAAATATGGGCATAACGGCAGCCAGCACAGCGTTACCAAACGCACCACCGAACAATCCGAGGAGAACCAGCTTGTGTCGTCGGGTGTGAGAAAGTATCCAGCGCATCGGTCCGCGCCGATCCGCTCGCCAATCTTGAGAAACGGCAAATTCGCTTGCAGTCATAGACGCCTAGTGTAAAGCCAATTGAGAGTTTCGTCAAGCAGGAAGACAATCTCGGCCCTGCCCCAACCTATTTTCCGCACCCTGAAAACAAGTCAGTATAAGCCTGCATCAGATCAAACAATCTTGCCACAAAAGACGCAATGGGAGACCCGCCACAACTCTACGTGTTCGCCAAGCGGTTTGCTATTGGCTGCTCTGATGGGATAAGGCCCTAGCCCTCGTCCCGAGGGCGATTTGGGGTAGAAAATTACTCACAAGTTGATGTTTTGTTGCATGGGTCGCCCCCGGGACCCTGTACCCTTTGTCCCTGGGTCAAAGGACCAGGGGCTTGGCAGCACCTGTCCTGGACCGACAGGTACAGGGTTCAGGACAAGTGCGGTGGCTGTGAGCGATCTGTACCGAAAGATCGTTATAACTGAACAGCCCTGAGTGTGAAGTATACTAATCCTCTATCCCATTTTGAAGAAACTCGAGATGACAGAGATCGTCGATGCGCATTGTCCCACGGATGCGGAGGTGAAACATGGTATCATCGTTTCCGCGTTGACGATCAATCGTCTGACAGCACCCTAGGGCAATTGCATTTACAATGTGGAACCTTGTTTTATGCACAAAACTCGGTAATTTCGCTAGTAGCATAGGGCCTTTGTGCCCGTTTTACGCCCACGAGGGGCTATGCTACGTGTTGGACTCGAAGCACTGAAATATAAATGCAATCGCCCTAAACAGCACCCCGTCCATTGTACAAAGTGATCCAATTCTTTCACATCATTCGTGGCGTGATTCTACCATAAACTAGTCAAGTGAAAAAATGCGTTGACATCCTGCTCTTTTCATTGTATACTGCCTTCCAATTCGGAGACAAGGCTTCAAGATGTGCATTGTATTCATGCCGTGCGTGCTCAACTCACCCGCTCCTACACAACCAGACCCCTAGTCTGGCTAAGCGCGCGGGAACGCACATTTGAAACGTAAATCGACCAGCCCTCCAGACCGTTTGAGGGCTGGTTTTTGTATGAGGGTGCCAACGTGATGACCATCCAGGAACTCACCGATGAGATGAACCGCTTTGTGGAAGCAATGGGCCGATACAAAGAGGATTCACCATGGCAGCAAACACCGCGCAATATCGCTATATCGCTCTCCCTGGAGGCATCCGAGGTGTTGGAACACTTTCAATGGAGTGAGCAGGCCGACAACGATACACTTTCCGAAGAACTGGCCGACGTAGCCCTCTACCTACTCCAATTGGCTTACCTAACTGGCATAGACCTGGAGCAGGCTATTCTCGATAAATTGGCGATCAACTATAACCGGGACTGGGCCAAGGAGTAAAGAGTGAAAATCTTGGCCATCAGCGACCAAGTGGTCGAGAGCATTTATAGCTCGCGCATCCGCGATCGGTTCGGCGACGTGGATATGGTAATTTCATGCGGCGATGTACCCTATTATTATCTCGAGTATGTCGTCTCAATGCTCAATGTGCCGGCTCTTTTCGTACACGGCAACCACGACCAACCCGAACATACAGCTAACGGACGCACGATCACCGAACCCAGTGGATGGATCAACTTGGATGGCCAAGTATCAAATACTAGAGATGTGCTCCTGGGAGGATTAGAGGGTTCGATTCGTTACAAACCCCACGTTCCCTACCAATACACAGAAAAGGAAATGGCTTACAAGGTCTGGCGGATGACGCCCACTTTGCTGATGAACCGCATATTCTATGGCCGTTATCTAGACATTCTCGTCACGCATGCGCCGCCCCTGGGCATCCACGATGGTGAGGATTGGCCGCACCGTGGTTTTAACGCATTTCTCACACTAATGACCCGTTTCCGACCGCGCTATTTACTCCACGGGCACAAACACATCTACGGAACAGACACGTGGCAAACAAACTATTTGGACACAAAAGTCATCAATGTCTATCCGTACCGCGTGATTGAATGGTGACACGTTAATGGCGGGGAAAAACCAGGCACAAGTAGACTTTGATACAGCCCGACGCAAGGCGTTTTGGCACGAAGCTCTTTCACATCTGAGCAAGCGCACAAACCGCCTACTTTCGTGGGATAAAGTGCGCGGCAAATTAGGGATACGTGGCCAAGTCTACCGAGGAATACAAGCTGTGCCGGTGAGCAAAATTATCGGCAGTGTGGGCCGTTACCATGATTTTGACCGCGCCTTTTTACCAAAGCAGAACAAGTTGGCAAATCGCTGGCGCTCGATTGCCAGGGCCTATTATGATGACGTCAATTTGCCTCCAGTAAAACTGTACCAGGTTGGGGATGCCTACTTTGTTCTCGACGGCAACCACCGAGTCTCAGTCGCGCGAGAGCGAGGAATCGAATTCGTAGATGCCGAGGTGATCGAGGCAAAGACTGCAGTACCCGTGACGGCAGATCTGGATGCCGATGATCTGGAGATTATGGGAGAATACGCACGCTTTCTTGATCGAACACAACTGAACAAGTTGCGGCCTGATCAAAACATCGAATTCACCATCGGTGGCGGATATGAGCGGCTGCTAAAACACATTGCAGTGCATCGCTATTTTATGGGCTTGGAACAGGAACATTTCATTTCCAAAGATAAAGCGGTTTGTGATTGGTACGACCATCTCTACCGGCCGTTGGTGCAGATTATCCACGAAAAGAACGTTTTGGATGATTTTCCGAACCGCACCAAGGCAGATTTGTATCTGTGGATCATGGATCACCAACATTACCTGCGCGAGCAGTTTGGCACCGCGATAGAAACAGAACATGCGGCCGAACACTTTGCCGACCAGTATGCAACTCGTCCAATCAAGCGCGTGTTGCGCCTGTTGAGAGACTTGATCACCAGGCGAAATGCCGAAAAAGAATTGAAATAGATCCAGAGTTCACAAAACCGCAAAAGTTTGGGCCTGAAAGAAAAGCAAGGAGGAAAAATGAAAATCTCCTCTCGTAGCAAAGATTATTCTCGTTGGTATACGGATGTTGTCCAGATGGCCGATCTGGCCGATTATGCCCCTGTCAAGGGTTATATGGTCATCAAACCCCACGGTTATGCACTTTGGGAAAACATCAAGGCAGGGCTGGACCGACGCTTTGAGGCAACTGGACACGTCAACGCATACTTTCCACTCTTTATCCCTACGAGCTTTATACAAAAAGAAGCGGAACACGTGGAGGGATTCTCGCCCGAACTGGCTGTGGTTACCATCGGCGGCGGCAAGGAATTGGAAAAACCACTAGTCGTGCGCCCTACTTCGGAAACCGTCATCGGCCATATGTACGCCAAATGGATCCAATCCTACCGGGATTTGCCCATGTTGATCAACCAATGGGGACTGGTGGTGTGATGATGCGAATTGCGAAGCACAGATCAAGGAGAACGCCAAAGCCACCGTGCGCTGTATCCCAATGGAGCAAGAGTCAGGGAAAGGAAAATGCATCCACTGTGGAGAAAAGTCCGACGAAAAGGCCATATTTGGGCGGGCCTATTAATACAGATAAGGAGCTAGGATGAGACATCGTCACATTGTACCTATCGTATTGCTGCTGACCGGCTTGCTTACGGCCTGCCAGTCTGTAGCTCCGATCCCTACTCTTGTTGATACAATCGCTCCACCTACTGCCACGCTTGCGCCAACACCCACCGTGGTAACACCTGTACCCACCAACACAGCAACCCCAGTACCTCCAAAGGAATTCACCATCTGCCAGGCTGCTGAACCCAACACGCTCTTTATCTATGGCGGCCCATCACGAGCTGCCCACAACGTGCTGGAAGCCATCTATGATGGACCCGTTGACAGCCATTCGTACCAATTCCAACCGGTAATTCTGGAAAAACTTCCCAATCTGGCCGATGGAGACGCCACTCTGCAAACCATCGATGTCGAGGAGGGCACAAAGGTCGTAGACATTGACGGTATACCGGTGGAACTATTTCCTGGTGTGACCGTCTTGAACGCCGCCGGACAAGAGGTCATGTTCGAAGGCGGAATGATCACAATGACCCAGATAGCAGCAACTTTTGTATTGCGGACAGACATCACTTGGGCGGACGGTCAGCCATTGACAGCCAATGACTCTCGTTACTCTTTCGAATTAGCCAACGAGTTTGACAACCCCACCCTGCGGATGCTCCTGGATCGCACCTACAGCTATGACGTCGCAGACGAGCGTACCGTCACCTGGATCGGTCTCCCTGGCTACCACGATCCCTTTTATTTCCAGAACTTTTATCACCCCCTACCCCGCCACGTATGGGCTGGTTCCGACGCCGAGCAATTGCTCAGCGCCGAGGTCGCGCACCTCAAGCCGTTGGGCTGGGGTCCCTTTGTCGTCGAGGAATGGGTAGAAGGCGAGTACATCAAGTTGATACGCAACTCGCACTACTTTCGTGCCGCCGAAGGGTTGCCCTACCTCGACCGCGTCATCTTTCGCTTCATCCCCGACCTTGGGCAAGCGCTCGATATGCTCGTAACAGGCGAGTGCGACCTCATCAGTCAAGACTTGATCGAGGATAGTGATCTCACGCCGCTGATGGAAGCTGCCGACGCCGGCACAGTGCAATTGATCTCATCACCCAGCAGTGAATGGGAACACCTGGATTTCGGCGTCGGTCCGGCCGAATGGGTGAGCTATTCAAATTTCTTTGGCGATGTACAGGTGCGGCAAGCCATTGCCCAATGCGTAGATCGAGAGCGTATGGCGCGTGAGGTATTCCCCTACAGTGGATCCAGCGTCGTTCACAGCTATGTTCCCCCCAACCATCCGCTTTATGCGGACGGCCAACTCTACCACTGGGACTATGATCCACCTAGCGGCATAGATTTGTTAGAACAAGTGGGTTGGCTGGATGAGGACGCCGACGGCGTTCGGGAGGCCCACGGCATAAGTGGCGTCACCAACCGCGTGCCTTTCTCCGTTACCCTGCTCACGACCAGCGACTATGCGCCTCGCGAGCAAACAGCACGCATCCTGTCTGAGAATCTGGCAGACTGTGGTATTCAGTTAACAGTGAAACATCTACCGGGCGACGATTTTTTTGCCGATGGCCCCAACGGCTTGATATTTGGACGGCAGTTCTCCTTGGCACTCTTTTCCTGGATGAACGGCCTCGACGCACCGTGTGGGCTATACCTTTCCACCCAGATTCCGGGGCCGGAGAACTGGTGGGCCGCAAGCAACAGTCCCGGGTACGCCAGCGACGACTATGATGCCGCCTGCCAATCCGCACTAGATGCACTACCCGGAATGGAAGCATACGCCAACTTTCATCGCGAAGCCCAACGCATCCTCTCTTATGATTTGCCCATACTGCCGCTCTATTCCGTGCCCAAACTGGTCGCCACGCGCCCAGAGGTGAGCGGCGTGGCTCTAGATCCTGGTCAATATCTAGAGTTGTGGAATATCGAGGCGTTTGATCTTGGCTATTAACCGTGTGCTAGCTCGCATCGTCAAAGCCGGTCAAGCCAAGGGCAAAGCACTGGTATCACCTGACCCCATCGGTTTCCTGGGTGGAGTAGACCCAGACACTGGTATAGTGATCGAGTCCGGACACCCACTCGAAGGCGAGTGCGTGTCTGGCCGCATACTGGTCTTTCCCACCGGCAAGGGCAGCACCGTCGGCTCTTATACGCTCTATCGATTGGCTCGCAATGGACTGGCTCCTGCCGCCATCATCAACGCCGAAGCCGATCCCGTTGTAGCGGTAGGCGCAATCATTGCCGACATTCCTATGGTCGATCAAGTAAAAATCAACAGCATACATACAGGCGATAGGGTAGAGGTATACGATCAGGAAATCATCATTATCCGGCAAGAGGAAAACCCGTCGTCAATATAAGCCTGCGCTCAAAACGAAAAAGGCCCTTGCAAATGCAAGGGCCTTTTTTATCTGGCGGAAGGGGAGGGATTCGAACCCTCGGTGGCCCAAAGACCACAACGGTTTTCGAGACCGCCCCGATCGTCCACTCCGGCACCCTTCCGAGAATACAGATGGATAGAAATTTTTTTTACTCAGAGCCAGTCTGAGCAACCGTTAAACTTGTTATCGCAACCTGGCAAAGAATCGCGTCAACAGTGCTTGTGATTCTTTCATCAGCACACCGCGAGTAACCACAACCTGGTGGTTAAAACGTGGATCGCGCAAAAGCTCGACCACTGATCCCGCCGCACCCGCTTTTGGATCATCCGCTCCGTACACCAGTTGGGGCAATCGGGCCGACACCATCGCGCCCGCGCACATCGGGCAAGGCTCCAACGTACAATAGAGCGTTACGCCCAACAATCGCCAGCCGCCCAACGTGCGGGCCGCCTCTTGGAGTGCTATGATTTCAGCGTGGGCGATCGGGTCGGCGGCGACTTCCTTTCGGTTGTGCCCTCTCCCAATGATGGCCCCATCACGCACAGCCACCGCGCCGACAGGGACATCACCATGCGCCAGTGCCTTCTCTCCCTCAGCCAGCGCAATGCGCATCCAGGTTTCATTGTTCATGTGCATACCTACTGCGGCATTATAACACAAGCAAGGTAAGGGGGCAATCTGTTCAGCCCTAGACGCTAGAGAAACTCTTTTAGGTGATGTTCCACCGCATAAGCAGCAGCCTCAGCACGGTTCGTCAAGTCCAATTTTCTCAGAACACTGCTGACATAGTTGCGCACTGTCCCCTCACCGAGGAACAATGCGGCAGCAATTTCTCGATTCGTCTTGCCCTCGGCCACTTGCGACAACACGCGCAACTCTTGATCGGTGAGGCTAGCAAAAGCTTCTTCGTGCTCTTTGCGCGCCGCTTCTCGAACGCGAGCAAAAACACGCTGGGTAAGCGCCGGGTCTAACAGTGCCTCTCCCTTCCCCACCGCCTCTACGGCCCGGATCAAGTCATCACTCCCAATCTGCTTGAGTACGTAACCACACGCACCAGCAGCAATAGCATCGAACAGCATTTCATCCTCAGCATAAGATGTGAGCATGATGACTTTGATCTCGGGTGCTTGCTCGACAATCTTCCGGCAAGCATCAATGCCACTTCCACCCAGCAGTCGAATATCCATCACCACCACATCAGGGCGAAGCAACAAGCTCTTTCGCACAGCTTCCTTTACAGTCGCAGCTTCATCGATAACCGTTAAACCAGGATGCTGATCGAGAAGCGCGCGCAAGCCAAGCCGCACAACCTCGTGATCATCTACAATAATGATTTTTAGCGTCATAATTTTTTCGTTCCACCTCTTACGTTAATAGGGCACGGTGAGGGTCAATGTCATGCCCTCGTCAAGCGCGGTATGCATATCTAGCGATCCATCAAGCAAACGTGCCCGCTCGCGAATATTCCGCAACCCCTGTCCCTTCCTATTGATTGGCAATGCTGGGAGTCCAACACCATCGTCCGACACACAAAGCCGAAACTCGTCCGAACCATAACGCACGTATACCGTAACTCGCTGGGCTTGTGCGTGCCGGGCCACATTGGTCAACGCCTCGCGCGCGACCTGAAAGATATGTTGGCGGCGATCAATCCCTAGCACTCGCACACTTTCTCCCTCAACAACGAACTCTGTCTCTAGCAGGGTATTGATACGAAAATCCTTGAGTATTTTGTGTAAACCGGCCTCAATATCATCGTCCGGCATCTCACCCCGTAGATCAAAGATATAACGCCGAATATCCTGGATGGTTTGATTCAAGCTATCAATCGCACGTGTCAACTGAGCGCGCGCCGCCCCAGGATCAGCGGTCAAACTGTATCGCGCCCCCTCTAGCATAAGGCCAGCGGCATAGATCGACTGGATCGTACCATCGTGCAACTCGCGCCCAATTCGCTCTCGGTCGTGCGACAGCGCCTGCACCCGTTCCATATTCTCCAGCCAGAGATCGATCTCACTCAAGACTACTCCCAACGCTCGCACAACCCCATAAGCAGTAATAATGCCGCACAGACCACGAAAGAATGAAATCGGAATCCCCGTTGCTTGCAGCAGCATGTGCTCGTTGAACCAAAGGGCAGGGAAGAAAGATGCCGCAGGGCCAACTAGCCCCCCAAACACGGCAAATCCCATCAAGGCAAACCCCATCACACGCAGGCGAGGCTTGACCAACGGCAATCGTTCAGGGCTGATCGTGCGATAAGTTTGCCTGCGCAGCCCCCATGCCCCAGCAAAACCGCCAGGCAGGGCCATGCCATACCGTGCAGCAATCTCACCACCCAGCCGCACTTGTTCTGAGGAGGCACCAGCCAAGCGAGCGACGACTAAACCAATCAACCACAGCGTAAATAGGCCACCGGCTAGCGTCCAGTGCGCCAGCCCCCGCTTCTCCGGTGGTATGCAACTCTGCACAGCAAAAGTCAGTAGGAAAGCATAAGCTACACCCAAAAAAATCAGCCGTAACCAAGAGGTAGAAACACTGGGAGACGCAACCGAAGCATTCGAAAACAACACAGGTAACCAAGCCACCAACGCCTCAAAAAACCCAAAGACCGCTAGCGGCGCAAACCCACGAGCGATTTCCAGCCGAGCACTGCGGCGGGCCATAAAGGCAATTGCCAGACCTAGCACAAAAAAAGCCTGCCCATGCAAAAATGGCAGTAACAACTGATGAGCAGCGAGATTTTCTCGCAGCCAAAGCATTTGATAATCCAACCTTTCCTCTTGTGGCCTCTTGATTATACAACAATATTCATTTGAGGCAAAACGGTGACTATCCGACTTGGCAGGATAGTCACCATTACGTCTCAAACTTGCCAGATATATGTTATCGCTCCAACAGAATGGTCACAGGACCATCATTGTGGATCTCTACCAGCATATGTGCGCCAAAGACGCCCATCTCGACGTGTACATTATGATCTCTTAGCCCTTGAGCAAAGTGTTCCACCAACGGCTCGGCCACTTTTGGTGGTGCCGCGTCCGTAAAGCTCGGGCGACGGCCTTTGCGCGCATCTGCATAGAGTGTGAACTGAGAAATAACGAGCGCTGCACCATCTACGTCGAGCAAACCAGCGTTGATTTTACCTGCGTCGTCCTCAAAAATACGCAGCCCAGAGATCTTGCGTGCCAGCCACTCGGCCTGTTCCGTGGTATCGCCGTGGGTGATACCCAGCAACACGACTACCCCCCGTTCAACAGCGCCAACGACCTCTCCATCAACGCTCACCGAAGCTTGGCTGACCCGTTGCACAACCGCCCGCATCCTAAACTCCTCTTGCCCGCCCCCGCCACTCTGGAGCAGGAAACCGTTCCTCATTCCGTTCCAACTTGTCTAACACTGCCGTACTGACATCCACGCCGAGTGCATTCGCCAGGCTGAACGCATAGATGAGCACATCGGCCAACTCATCGGCCACGGCAGCCCGCTCCGCATCATCCTGTAAAGCGTCTGCCGTTTGTTCGTGGGTGAGCCACTGAAAATGCTCCATCAACTCGGCAGCCTCGATGGCCACGGCGATGCTTAGGTTCTTGGGGACGTGAAACTGTTCCCAATCGCGAGCAGCCACAAACTCGGCCACGCACTGACGCAGATCGGCCAAGGTGGTATTCTGGTCAGTCATACGCCGATTGACTGCGGAAGTCCTATCGCCTCTTTGACCTCGGACATGGTTTCGTCAGCGATCACAGATGCCCGGCGAGCGCCATCAGCCAGAATGTCCCACACGAGATCTGGATCTGAGGCCAACTCGGCCCGACGCTCGCGGAAGGGGGTAAAATAATCGACCAGGTTCTTGGCAAACAGTCGCTTGCACTGCACACAACCAATACTGGCACCGCGACAATCTTGTTCGATCTGGGCCACCTCGTCAGATGAGAAAAAGCTTTGCAAAGAAAAGACGTTGCACACCTCTGGATGACCGGGGTCCGAGCGATACTTGCGGGCCGGGTCAGTCATCATCTGCATCACCCGTTTCTCAACCTCGTCCGGCGTCGCAGCGATCTCGATGTGATTGTTCAACGACTTGCTCATCTTGTGCTCGCCGTCGATTCCCAACACCTTGGTGAATTCGGTATGCTTGGCCTGGGGCTCGATCAGCACCTCACCAAAGTGATGGTTAAAACGACGTACGATTTCGCGGGTGAACTCCAAGTGGGGAGCCTGGTCCACGCCAACAGGAACTGTGTCTGCCTTGTACAGCGTGATGTCGGCCGCCATCAGTACAGGGTAGCCAACCAACCCATAGTTGACATTGTCCGGCTGTTGGCGCACTTTTTCTTTAAACGTGGGCAAGCGTGTCAACCAGCCCAGCGGAGTCGCCATCGAGAGCATCAGATGCAATTCGACCACCTGGGGCACGTGAGATTGAACAAAAAGGACGGTGCCCCGTTCGGGGTCCATCCCAGAAGCCAGCCAATCCAGCGTCATCTCGTAGGTCCATTCGCGCAGCATGTCAGTATCTTCGAGTGTCGTCAGCGCGTGCAAGTCAACAACACTGTATACACAATCGAAATCGTCCTGCAAGGCAACATAATTGCGAATGGCACCCAAATAGTTGCCCAGATGCTGACGTCCGGTGGGACGAGCGCCGGAAAAGACACGGCCTTTCTTTGTAGTCATCATATCAGATATATCCCTCCTCTGGTTTTACGGGGGCGTAGTGTACCACAGGAACGGCAGAGGGGCAAGCAAAAATGGTCACCATTGGCGCATTTGACAACTTGGGACATTTGCGTTATCCTCCATCACCTATCACATACGAGAGAGAGAAATATGCTCAAACAACTTGTTCACAACGGTATCATAATCATCGAAATCCCAGTACCATCTCAACTCACGCTCACAATTCGTGGCGAGCGCAAGCAATTGTCCCACAGACAGATCGAGATGGCAATGGCCTGGGCCAAAAAGCAGGGCACACCCTACGTAGAAGACGCTACGTTCGTCCGCAATTTCATACAAGATTTCAGCGCCGAGTTGGGTATCAAACCCTCTCTGACAGTTGACGAGGTAAACTTTGACCCAGCCATAAGAATTGTGCAGGCCGAACGTGCGGCCAAAGACAAGTTGACTCGGGAAGAGCGCAAAGCGCTGGCGGCCCAACGCAAAGCAAAGCGCAAAGAACTCAAGGAAGAATACGGTTACGCCATCGTGGATGACGAGGTTGCCGAGCTGGGCAACTATGCTACCGAGCCTAGCGGCATCTTTATGGGGCGCGGCAGACATCCGCTGCGCGGAAAATGGAAACAAGGCCCCCAACAAAGCGACGTCACCCTGAATCTGAGCCCTGATGCGGCCCCACCCCCTGGTGACTGGGCAAAAATCGTGTGGCAGCCTGAATCATTGTGGGTAGCACGCTGGAAAGACAAACTCTCCGGCAAGCTCAAATACGTCTGGTTGAGCGACACCGCGCCCGTGAAGCAAAAACGAGAAGCTGCCAAGTTCGATCAAGCCCTGGCCTTGCATCAAAATCTGGCCCAAGTTCGAGCACACATCGAGCAAGGTCTGACCAACCCGAACGCCAAACGGCGGATGGTGGCCACAGCCTGCTATCTGATCGACGCACTCTGCTTGCGCGTAGGAGACGAAAAAGACGCCGATGAGGCCGATACGGTAGGAGCAACCACACTCCGACCCGAGCACGTCAAACTCCACCCCGACGGCACCGGCGAGTTCAAGTTCCTGGGCAAAGACTCGGTGCTGTGGCACAAAAAAATCCCACTGCCCCCAGTGGTACAACAAAACCTGAAAAAACTCGTAGAAAAAGCCCAACCGTCCAGTTCGGTCAATAATGGCAAACGTCGCGCCGCGCGCGACAAGCCACAACTCTTTCCCAAAATCCGCAGCAGCGATGTCAACGCCTACCTTTCTGAGGTTCTCCCCGAGATCACGGCCAAGGTCTTTCGCACGCACCACGCCACTCAGGCCGTTCGCGACAGTTTGTTGGCTTCGGAGGTCGAGGCGAGTGACCCCGAGTACAAAAAATGGGCTGCGGTCTCTCGGGCCAATCTTGAAGCAGCAGTGCTTTGCAATCACTACAAGACAGCACCGGCCAACTGGAAAGAACGCCGTCAGCGTGCCAAGGAACGTCTGGAGAACCGCCAAGAACGAGTTGCCGTTTATCGCGCCCAAGTACGCGAGGCCAAAAACGCACTGACTGAGCTACGGCACGAGGCACGGGAAAAGAAACAGGATGCCAAGACCGGTACTCAGCGGAAACGGTTACAAGTCCGTTATGCAAAAAAGATCGAGCGGGCCAAAAAGAAGATCGAGACCGCCAGGAACAGACTGCAACGGGCGCAGGACGCGCAAGACAAAGCCAAGACCAAAGACGGTGTCACCGTCAAAAAGCGCACCTGGAATCTGGGCACCAGTCTCAAATCCTACATCGATCCACGAGTCGTCTACCAATGGGGGCAACAAGTGGACTATGATGTTTTGGAACGTTACTATCCCAAGGCGCTGCGCAGCAAATTTGCCTGGGTAAGAGGACCTGAACCAATAGACGATTCTCCAAAGAATCCCACTAACGGTTGACGAAAAACCCAACCTGCTCTAATCAATTTCTAATACACCATTCATATTTTTCTAATATCGACATGGTATAGTTCTTCCAACACCTAAATTGCGTTTTGTAGCTTACGTTGGAGGCATCAAATTATGACTTGGTCTTTTCCGCTCGCAAAAGTAAAAGGTATCAAGATTCAGGTCCACGCGACCTTTATTCTGGTGCTGATCTGGGCAGCTATAGAATGGGGCATGACACAGAACTTGGGGCTGACCGGCGCGCTCTATGGCATTTTCTACACCAGCTTGTTGTTCTTGTGTGTGACACTGCACGAACTGGCACACAGCCTGGTGGCTATGCGCTATAGCGTACGGGTGCGCGACATCACGCTTCTTCCCATCGGTGGAGTAGCGCGCCTAGAGGGTGAACTGGAACGCCCCGCCCACGAGTTTTGGGTAGCCATCGCTGGACCGGCCGTCAATATCCTGTTGACGGTGGTGCTTGGCGCAGTCGCGGTTCCATGGTTGGGCTTGCACGCACTCAAAGACTTGGGATTACTATTGCAACGTTTAAACGGAATCGGATTGGAAAGATTGCTGCTCGATCTGTTGGTGGCCAACGCGGGACTAGCGCTCTTTAATTTACTGCCTGCTTTTCCGATGGACGGCGGGCGCGTGTTACGAGCACTGCTAGCATCACGGACAAACGAACTGAGCGCAACGCGCATCGCAATGCGCATAGGGCAGGGAATGGCCGTACTCCTCGGCTTTCTGGGACTCTTTACCGGAGCAATGAACTTGGTACTGATTGCCATGTTTATCTTTACCGGAGCAAGAATGGAATGGCGCGGAAAACAGTTACGGATGTCGATGCAACAAGTACCAGCATCAGCGGCGTTAGTGTATGGAGGTGCGACACTCTCACCCAACGACCGACTGGCACGGGCAATTGACATCACACTGCGCAACGGTCAGACAGATTTCGCGGCCTTTGATCGAGGGTACCTAGTGGGAATGCTCACGCGGGAAGACACAGCGGAAGGGTTCCAGCGATACGGAGCCAACGTACTGGTTCAACGGGTGATGCGCACCGATTTCCCCATGGCGCAGACCAGCGACACACTGCTCGACCTTCAACGCAAAATGGAAGCCAGCGGCAGTCCAATTATCTCGGTGACCGAGGGAGGGCGTTTTTTGGGCCTGGCGACACTGGAAAGCGTGCGAAAAGCCCTACAGATGTTCCTGCAGTGGGGACAAAAGAGGATATAATAAACAGCAGGAGGCAAAAATATCTACCTCCTGCTGTTTATCGTTATGGGACTGTGGTGGGAATCGGTGTGGGGGCTGGCGCAGCAAAAATAACCTCGCGAAAGCCCATGGCCATGATAAGATTACGTATGTAGGATTCAGCATTCTGCTGCGCCACATTCAGGATACCATCTTCCAAGGCCACGTTTAGTATCTCCTGTTCGGCTGCCCGGCGGGCCTCTGTCTCTAGCGCCGGATTCATCCCGACCACTCCCGTGTCCCGATCATAGACATACGAGTCTTGATTGTCCAAATCGACGACGAGCACCTCGGCTGGCGGCATTGTCACAACCACCGTCTCGTTCTCAGCGACAATGATATCATCCACATCCATTTTGCCCAAGTCGACACCAGCGATAACCTGACCGTGGGCCACCAAGATCAACCGGTCGCCAAAGAGAAAGGAAAAAGCCCCCTGTCCCGATTCGGCAGTGATGACCTTTTCGATGGTATAGGAGGCCGTCTCCAACCGGCTGAGGTTCTGCACCTGGAGAATAATTGTCACCGGGTCGGGGATGATGGTGGGGGTCGGGTTGGCGATCTCTTCGAACTGCTCCTGCAGCGCCTCCTCGACCTGTTCCAGTGGCTGTGCTATTTTTTGAACCGTACCAACCAACGTAAACCCACCCACAATGACGACAGCGAGAGCGACCAGGACCAGTAATAGAATGATCGTGTTAAGATTGAATTTCGAGTTCATTTGTCTTACTCCTTTCAGATGACAACCATTGTACCACACCTAATGTCAAGAAAAAAGCAAAGGCTAGATCGATCACAAAATAAGAAGCATCCACCAGCCCGTGCCCCACAAAGCTGACCATCGATCCCATCAGGCCCAGGGCCAGAGCACGCCGGTCGCGATCAACCAGATGCCGCAAGGGTAACGCCAACCGCCAGAAAGTGACTTGCAGCCACAGGCCAGCAGCAATACCCAAAAGACCCAACCGGCATCCGTAATCGAGCAAAATATCGTGTGGGTGGGACAAGTCCGGCTCCTGCCAAGCAGTGGGCAAGATGTAGCGACTGCGGTATTGGTACAAAAAGTTATCTGGGCCCACACCAAGCCACAAGTGGTCGCGGAACATTATCCAAGACGCACGCCAGAGTTGAAGTCGGAAAAAGGTGGTACCGCTGCGAGTATCGAGAAGGGACGCAAAACGGGGGGTGCGCAAAAGCGGAATGGCGGCCACGATGGCTGCGACCACTGCTCCCAACGAGCCCCAGAGCCACCGCCCACCTGCCAACATGCCCAGCAGCAGCAAGGAGAACGGTACACCCAGAATAAGCGCACCTTTGGAAAAACTGAGCAGCACAGCTAGCCCCACCGGTGCGGAAGCCAACCCATACGCCACACGGCGGCTGTAGGTCGCACCAAACAGAGCGACGGCCACCAATACCGGCAGCACACGCCCCAGGTACAAACCAGCATTATTAGGCGAGCCATAGACGGAACGCAAGCGGCGAAACCCCTCTTCAGCCGTGATGATATTGATGCCAAGAGCATATTGCGTCAGGCCAATGAGGGCCACCACAACACCCCCCAACACGAAAAAGTCCACCACGCGCCAGATCGCCTTGTCGGTCAAACGACTCGTGCGCAACATCAGATAAAAAAGAGCAGGCTCCAGGACGACAACGCGCAACTCGCGCAGCGCGACGTGACGGTATTCGGCAGCAAAGGTTGAGACAATAGCAACCAGTACGAAAAACAAAGCAGCAAGATCAACAGAGGATATAGAACGCAAGTGCTCTTGCCACTTGCCACTTGCCATTTGCCTGACTCCCCACGAGAGCGCGCAGAGGAGAACGAGTATCTCTGCCAGCGAAAAGGATTTGCCGAGCAAGAGACGGGGATGCATGTAGAATGGAGTTGTCGCTGCAACGAGCGCCAGTCCTAGATCGAGCCGCAAATAGATGAGGGCAACTAGCACCAGAGCACTGATGAGTGTGAGCGGAAGCCAAGGCGAAAAGTAAAACACGATTACCGTGACAAGGATAGAGATCAAAGCTGGAAGATTGGGGATTACAAGTTTCGTATCACAAACACCCGATCCTAGCCCTTGTCTCCCTGTTCCCTTGTCTCCTTGTTCCTTCGGTCCCATGACTCGCAAAACTAGACCGAATAAACAGAGAATACCCAACACCCACAGTCCCGTCATCCCCAAACGGTACGCACTCGTATCCGGCGTGCGGCTAATGCTCCAACCAACCAACGGCCATTGGTCCCATCCACGGTCAGCGATAACTATTGCTTGATGAGGGCCATCGGCCAATCCGCTGGCGACGGGGATACTGACGACCTGAGAATCGTGATCGGGGGAAACCAGTACCAGGTAAGCGCCACGGTCCTCTTTTGGCAACTGGTTGGCCGGTACCCCATCCACGATGATGAAAAAGTTGCCGCGATAATTCCCACGTCGTACCTGTAGAGTCAAGCCGGTGCCTACAAAGGGAATAATCACACGGTCAGTGCCAACTTGACTGCCCGTTTCGCTGGGGTCAGCCCCCAACTCGGAAAATTCCCAATCTCCCTCCCATTCGGCCTCACCAGGAAGAGCGGCATAGTCAGTAGTGAGGGTCTGAAGCAAGATACGTTGCTCAAAAACCGACAATAGGCCGATTAGGACAAGACTGATCGCAAGACCAATCAGATAAATGCTAGTTCCGGGACGCCGAATCATAGGTTGATCCTGGAGCACGTTACCACTGCCAGCAAACGGTCGTTACACTGCCCTCGTCCGTCAGTTGATGTACCTGGTCATCTGCGAGCGCTATCCAATACAGGTTACCCTGGTAGACGACGATCAACCGATCTCCGTCTGATCCCCAGGCAACCTTTGGATAGTCCAACCCTATTTCACCCTCTGGGGGAAAGAGCAACCTCCGGTCCGAGCCGTCACGGTCCATTAAATAGAGATCATAGCCGCTGGTCTGGCTGATATAGGGGCTGCGGGCCTGACCAAGAGCGACGTAATCCCCATCGGATGCGTAACGCGGCACCGCCCACATACCAGCCTCACTGACCAGTTCCGCCGTGATCGTGCCATCAGCGGCCAGCGCCCAGACGTCAAAGACGGGACTGTCCTCCGGATCCTCACCTGTCGGGGCCGGGCCATGCAGTGTGGTCACGATAAATTCCCCTTCCGGCGACCAACTGACAGTCGGCGTCCATACCCAAGGAGCGTAGGTGCGATACGGGGGAAAACGCGCCAGTATGGTCTCCCTGCCATCAAAGACGCGGACAACGCCAACTTGGTCTGCGCGGGCATAAGCCAGATTGCGCTCATCGGCAGACCAAGCATAGGTAGTACCCCACCATCCATAAGCTCCGCCAGCGCTGGATTCCACAATGCGCCGCTGATTTGTCAACCGGCCATCGTTCAAACGCAGCCGAGCGATCCAAAGGTCGTTCTCCGCCTTCCATCCAGGGGTACCTTCGGCCACCGAACCGGTCGAGTAAGCGATACGGCAACCAGAGGTCGTGGTGCTGGCGACGCAGTCAGGCTCCCACCCCGCCCAAAGGACGCTCTCCGCCTCCAATCGGAGCGGCTCTGCATCAACAACGGCTGTATCAATCACCCACAGGGTGTTAAGAGGCGCAGTCTCTCCGGTCTCAGTGGGGACACGGGTAAAGAGCAAATAGGAACCATCGGGTGAGAGGGCAAACACGCGGCTATCTAGATCGCTGTCGTGTGTCAACCGGCGCTGGTTGGGACTGGTGGTTTGCATTGCCCAAGCATTGCGGCTGGCGATGTAGGCCACGGTACCGGTGATGGGCACGGGGCCACGTTCCGCCTGCACGCCAATGAGAACAACCTCGGTGCGAGGCTCTTGAAGTATAACTCGACGAACCAACCGTCGCTCAACCTCGACGCCATCCTGAAAAGTAACACGATAGGCCAGTTCCTCGATGCCGGTGATGCCCGGCTCCAGCAAGCGAGTCTCGCCAGTGGGGATAGATGCATCGCGGGCAGTCTGCCGCTCAAAAGGGATCTCGCGCTGCTCGGTCTCGGTGTGCACCTCGACGCGGATAACGCGGACCGTCATACTATCCTCGACAAAGGTCGGCTCGACGGGTTCCACACGATCATCCTCGTCGAGCGTGACGCCGGCCTCGATCAATAGATCACGAACGGTGAGCACATCGGTGGTGAGCGTACGCGTCTCGCCATCGGCAACCAGTGTGACGGTACGAGAACCGACAGGGCCTGCGGGAATACACGCTACCAGTAAAAGCAAGAACAGGAAAGGAATACCGCGTTTGCTCATTGTAAAGCAAATTATACCAGGGGGACTGGGGTTTGACAAAGCCACCAAAGAACGCAGCAAGTCGCGAGGAATCAGACCCGCTCTGGATTGAACGGCCACTTTAATCCCGACAAGATCGTCAGGCAGAAAAGATGAAAACCAAGATGGTACGAGAGCGAGATAAATATGACCGACCGGACTGATCTCTTTTTGTGCTGGCTGTCAAGTCGCCCAAATGCTTGACAAAGACACCAATCAATTGTATACTAGAGGTCAGACGTAAGACATCTAACAACTGATGATACAATGTCACCACCACTAAAGATCAACAAAACCCCACTTTACCTTCAGGCTCAGCAACTTTTGCTCAGCCTGATTGACGATGGGACCTACCAGCCGGGTGAGCGCCTTCCCTCCGAGATCGACCTGGCCGCTCAACTGGGCATCTCGCGCCCCACCCTGCGCGAAGCACTCTTGCACCTCGAACGACAAGGGGTAGTTTCTCGCCGTCACGGTGTAGGGACATTTATTACCTCTCGTACACCCATCCTGGAATCAGGGCTACAAGTTTTGGAGAGTGTAGAACGCCAGGCCCGCCGGATCGGGCTGAATACAAAAGTCGTTGACTTGAACATCGCAGAGCGTCCGGCAACTCTCAAAGAGTTGGCTATGCTTTCTCTTCCCTCAAACAAAGCAACGGACGTTCTCAGCGTCGATCGTGTGATCGCGGTCAAAGACAAATCGGTCGCCTATCTGAAGGATGTGATTCCACAAACCTATTTGCGTCAGGAAGATTTGGGAGATCAATTTTCCGGCTCTGTCTTGGACATCCTTCTTCAGAGAGGTACGCCACTTCCCACTACCTCTCGCACTGAGATTATGGCCGAAGAGGCCAAGGAACAAATAGCTGCTCGGCTGGAGATATCGCCAGGGACAGCCCTGCTAAAGCTGGTTGGACAACTGTACAATCACAATGATAGAGTATTGGACTATTCAATCAGCTATTTTGTCCCTGGCTATTTCAAATTTCACGTTATGCGCAGAGTGGATCGGACATGATCCCCTCTGCTTTTTGATGAAAACTACCCACAATATAAAAAATAGGAGGTTCGAACAATGCGTAGTTTTATGGGTCGCGACATTCTCTCTCTAAAGGATTTTGAGCGCAACGAGTTCTTTCACGTCCTCGAAGTAGCCGAGGAAATGGAACCGATTGCACGCCAGCGCCGCAACGTAGATATGCTGGCGGAAAAGACGATGGTGACAGCCTTTTACCAGCCATCCACACGCACGCGCCTGGCACACGAGGCCGCGATGCACCGCCTGGGCGGGCACGTGACCGGTTTCGCCAACGCCAAGATGACGCGCGCGGGCGACTTTTACCAAGAGTCGATCAAGGACACGGTCAAAATGCTGGAATACTACGGCGACGTGCTCGTCATGCGCCACTTTCAACAGGGCGCGCCGCACGAGGCTGCCAAGTGGGCCAGCATCCCCGTCATCAACGGCGGTGACGGCTGGGGCGAACACCCCACGCAGGTCCTCACCGATCTGTACACCATCTACCGCGAGAGGGGCCACCTCGATGGCCTCAAGTGGCTGGCCGTGGGCGATATGCGTATGCGCACCATGCACTCGTTGGCCTACGCGCTGACGCAATTCGATTGCCCCATCACCTTTGTATCACCGCCGGAAATGTCCCTCACCGACGAGTTCAAGGCCGAGCTCAAAGGCTACAGCCTCAACTTTAGCGAAGCCGAGCACGTCGAACAAGCAATTGCCGACGCGGACATCATCCTCGTTGAGCCAGTGGTACAGCCTGATTACACCAAGGCCCGCGACGAGCGCGATGGCGACGTCAGTCTGACCCCCGCCAACTATCGGATCACGCGAGACCTGCTGGTCAACAAGGCCAAGTCCGACGCCATCCTGCTGCACTCGCTGCCACGGATGGATGAGATTCCACCCGATGTGGACATCACCCGCTGGTCCCGCTACTGGCAAGAAGCCTTCTGCGGCGTCGTTATGCGCATGTCGCTGCTGGCCCTGGTCTTGGGGGCGATGGAATAAATGATTGTGCTGTAGCCGCGATTTCTATATTGCGCTAACCCCATGAGGTATGGAAACCTCGGCTACTTTGAAAGGATACAAAAATATAGGAGTACCCAAAATGATAACCAATTTACGCGGTCGTGATCTGATCGGCGACCTGGATTTTAGCAAAGAAGAGGTGGAAACCGTTCTCGACATGGCCTGGGACCTAAAGCGTAAGCGAGCCGTGGGCGAACCCCACGCATACCTGCGCGACAAAGTCCTAGGGATGCTGTTCTTTTTCAGCAGCACCCGCACCCGCTGCTCCTTTGAGGCCGGGATGGCCCAACTGGGCGGGCACGGCGCCTTTATCGACTCTCGCACCACCCAGGTTTCCCATGGCGACACCGCCAAGGAAATCGGCGATATCTTGGGCCGTTATTTTGACGGCATTGCCATCCGCCAGTGCGACTGGGACTATGGCAACAAATACCTGAACTGGGTCGCCGATGCATCCCGCTCACCCGTGCTCAATATGCAGTGCGACGTTTACCATCCCTTCCAGTGCCTGGCCGATCTGATGACCATCATCGAAAAGAAAGGCCGAAACCTGCGAAAGAAAAAAATGGTCGTCTCTTGGGCATATGCTTCATCATATCTCAAGCCCATGTCTGTCCCCCAATCGCTGATCCTCCAAATGCCGCGCTTTGGGCTGGACGTCACGCTTGCCTATCCTAAAGAGTTCAAGCTGATGCCAGACATCGAAGCCGAGGCTCAGGCTCAGGCACGCAAGTACAAGACTGGTTTCGAGATCGTGCACGATATGGACGAAGCGTTCAAAGATGCTGACATCGTCTATGCCAAGTCTTGGGGGCCAATGATCACCACCTCAGACCCGGACGAGGGCAAGAAATTGCAGGACAAGTACGAGAGTTGGATCACCGATCAACGCCGTATGGATCTCGCCAAGGAAGACGCCATCTATATGCACCCGCTGCCCGCAGACCGCGACGTCGAAGTCACCAGCGAGGTGATGGACGGCCCCAACTCTGTCGTATTCGATCAAGCCGAAAACCGCCTCCACGCCCAGAAAGGCGTGATGGCTATGACAATGTGGTAAGAGGAGCACATACTATGACAAAAGAACGTAAACTTGCCGTCATCGCAATCGGCGGCAACTCGCTGATCAAGGACAAGCAACACAGTACTGTACACGACCAGTATCTGGCCGCCAAAGAGACATGTTACCACATCGCCGATATGATCGAGCAGGGCTGGAATGTTGCCATCGCCCATGGCAACGGCCCGCAGGTTGGTTTTATCCTGCGCCGTTCCGAGATCGCGGCCAAGGTCGAGAATATGCACGAGGTCCCGCTGGAATCCTGCGGGGCCGATACCCAAGGGGCCATCGGCTACCATCTCCAACAAAACCTGCAAAACGAGTTCAAGCGCCGGGGAATCAAAAAGGTCGCCACCACGGTGGTCACCCAGGTGCGAGTGGGCGCTGACGATCCGGCCTTCCAAAACCCCAGCAAGCCCATCGGCAGTTTTATGGAAGAGGCCGAGGCACAAGAACGGGCCGAAAAAGAGAACTGGTCCGTGGTAGAGGACGCCGGTCGCGGTTGGCGGCGTGTTGTTCCCTCCCCCCTGCCCGAAGAAATCGTCGAACTGGACGCGGTGCGGCAACTGCTCGATGCGGGCATCATCACCATCACTGTGGGCGGCGGCGGCATTCCCGTTGTCCGTGACGATAACGACGACCTCCAGGGCGTGGCAGCGGTCATCGACAAAGACTTTGCCTCCGCCCTGCTGGCAAACTCGATTGACGCCGACCTATTTCTCATCTCTACCGCCGTGGAGCAAGTCTATATCAACTTTAACACGCCCGACCAGCAAGCACTGGACAAACTAACCGTCTCTGAAGCAAAAGAATATATGGCAAAAGGCCATTTTGCCAAGGGAAGTATGTTGCCCAAGATTCAGGCCATCATTAAATTCCTGGAAGCTGGTGGAAAAGAAGCCCTCATCACCGACCCAGAGAATATCACCCGCGCGCTGCGTGGAGAGACCGGCACCCGAATCGTAGCCGGATAGTGTAAGGGAATTCCAGAGAAATAAATCTCCCAAACAGGTTTTGTGATGCAGTCAACGATGCCCTGGAAAGGCAGATTATGATGGAATTCCTTGAGCTTTTCCGGTTAATTTGTAACTCACATGCGATTTACGAGCTTCTCCAGTGTAAATTTTGGGAGGACTTGAAAACTGGAAAAGCCTAAATACAAGTGTACACTCTCCAAGTTTGCACATTTGCACGCAATCTTGGAGAGTGCTATACTACACGCAAGCTGAGAAAGAGGAGGTGATGCCCCGAAAATAGACCACCGTAATCGGAACCTTTGATCGTGACCGTCTACCCATTAAATCACTTTGGAGGAGAAAAATGTTATCCCGAAAAACGCAATGGCTTTTGACCATCCTGATGATTTTGACTCTGGCATTGAGCGCGTGTGGCTCGGCTGACGAACCTGCTGGTGGAGACGTAGACTGCCGGGCAGAGGTGGGCGCCGAAGCAGTCGGCAATTACCAGGTCCCCGAGGTTATCGAAGGATGCTACAACGTGGCCTTTGTCTACGTTGGCCCGCACGACGATGGCGGCTGGACCCAGGCCCACGACGTCGGACGCCAATATGTTGAGGCGAATTTGGACGACGTCCACACTGCCTATGTCGAGACCGTGGCCGAAGGCGCCGACTCGGAGCAAGTGATCCGCTCCCTAGCCCGCAAAGGCTTTGACGTGATTTTCACCACATCCTTTGGCTTTATGGATGCATCCGAAATCGTCGCGGGCGAGTTCCCCGACACAGACATCATCCACATCAGCGGTTTCAAATCGAACGAAGAGAACTTTGGAAACCTGATGGGCGCAATGGAAGACATCAAATACCTGGCCGGAATGTTGGCCGGTTCTCGCGCGATGGTAGATAACAATCCCCGCTTGGGCTACATCGCCACCTTCCCCATCCCCGAAGAGCTCCGTTTGGGCAACGCTTTCGCCCTTGGCGCGCAGCAGACCTGCCCCGATTGCACCGTCGATGTTCGCTGGATTTTCACCTGGCACGACCCTATTGTCGAAAAAGATGCTTCGTCATCTCTCTTTGACAGTGGCGCCCAGGTCGTCATGACCGGCGCAGATACCCCCGCTCCCGCCGAGGTGGCCCCCGATGGCAAATGGGGCATCACCTATGACTATAGCGGCAACTGCACGCTGGACACCTGCCTCACCTCCATGTACTGGAATTGGGGCACGGTCTATGCCGACATTGTAGACAAGTCCCGCGCGGACACATGGGTCGGTGGTTGGGAATACTTTGACGCCGACACGGGCGCGATGGGCTTGCTCGGCTTTATGGAAGGCGAGACCCTTCAGCCCGGCGTCGCCGATCTGCCCGAAGAGGACCTGGCACTGATCCGCGACACGCTGGACAAGATGCTCAAGGGCGAGTTCACCCGTTTTGACGTTTTCAAAGGCCCCATCACCGACAACCAGGGCAATCTGATACTGGCCGACGGCGTCAGCCTGGAGCAAATCGACCTGGACGGCTTTGCCCAGTTCGGCGTTCCCTGTGAGACCTGCATGTACTGGTGGAACGAGAATATCACGGCAGAACTACCCGAACTAGAGTAAAAAATCCAAGTACGCAAGTAGACAAGGAAACAAGTAGACAGGGATAGTCACCTTGTCTACTTGCGTACTTGTCTACTTGGCTCTTTCCAAAGGATGTGCCCATGACTAGTACACAACATGCCGTTGATATGAAAGACATCGTCGTTCGCTTCCCCGGTGTGCTGGCGAACGATCGCGTCAACCTGACCCTCAAACAGGGAGAGATTCACGCCCTGCTGGGTGAGAACGGAGCCGGAAAAAGCACGCTGATGAATGCATTGGCCGGACTGTACAAACCCGCCTCCGGAACCGTCAAAATTCATGGAGAAACTGTCAGTTTTAACTCGCCCAAGGATGCCATCGCCAAAGGTATCGGGATGGTGCATCAGCACTTTATGTTGGTGCCGACCCAAACCGTGACGGAAAACATCCTGCTGGGGTTGGACGAGCCCCGATTTGTTATTAATCTGGCGGAATACGACAAAAAGATTCTGGCCCTGCAAGATCAATTTGGATTGCGCGTCGACCCTACCTCGAAAATCTGGCAGCTTTCGGTAGGCGAACAACAGCGGGTCGAAATCCTAAAAACCCTTTATCGGGGCGCGAATATCCTGATCCTCGATGAACCTACCGCGGTGTTGGCCCCCCAGGAAATCGACGAGCTTATGGGGACTTTACGTTCGATGGTTGATCAAGGCAAATCCATCATCTTCATCAGCCACAAATTGCACGAGGTGACAGCCGTGGCGGACCGGCTCACCGTCCTAAGAAAAGGCGTGGCTACCGCAGAGGGCATCGACATCGAGGGCATCACCCGCGAGAAACTGGCCGAGTTGATGGTGGGCCGAAAAGTGATTTTCCAGGTGCAAAAGAAACAGCAAGAACCTGGCGACGTGGTGCTGTCGGTAAATGACGTCAGTGCCGAGAACAACAAAGGCATCACCGCGCTGAACAAACTATCCCTCCAAGTGCACAGCGGCGAGATTCTGGGGATCGCCGGGGTTGCGGGGAACGGGCAAAGCGAACTGGCAGAGGTGATCACGGGGCTGCGTCCCTGCACGGGCAAGATCAAAATCAACGGGCAAGAGGTCGACAACCATCCACCGAGCAAAGCCATCAATCTTGGCGTGGCCCACGTCCCTGAAGACCGGACTGGCGTAGGTTCCGCACCCAATATGACCATCACCGAAAACACCATCATGAAGAGTTATTGTGATGAGCCCATCGGGAATGGTTGGAGCATTAATTTCACCAGCGCTCGTGATTACGCCCGCGAATTAAAAGACAAATACGACATCCTGGCCCCCAACGTACGAACCATGGCCCGCAAGCTTTCTGGCGGCAATCTGCAAAAAGTGATCCTGGCCCGTGAGATTTCGGCGGCTCCCAAATTGATGGTGGCGATGCAGCCAACTCGCGGCCTGGACGTAGGCGCGATTGAGGCCATCCAAAGGTTGTTGTTGGAACAGCGCGAAAAGGGAACGGCGATTTTGCTCATCTCGGAAGAGTTGGAGGAATTGCTATCCTTGAGCGACCGGATCGCCGTGATCTATGAAGGTGAGATCATGGGTATGATCGAGGCTGACGGAGCGGATATTAACGAGATCGGGTTGATGATGACGGGAACCCGGCAAGACGGGAGCAAAGCATGAACATGCCATTCACTATTCGTTTCGAAAAACGCACGGAGGACGTGCCCAAGTGGTTACCTTTTGCCACGTCGATCGGTTCGGTCGTGGCCGCATTTATCATCAGCGGCATCATTTTGGCCCTCATCGGCGGCGAGCCATTAAAAGTGATGGTATTTTTCTTCAAGGCCACCTTTGGCAGTTGGGCGGTTTTTTCGGACACCCTGGTGAAAGCGACGCCGCTCATCATGGTGGGACTGGCCTGCGCGGTGGCGTTCAAGATGAAAATGTGGAACATTGGCGCGGAGGGGCAATTCTACCTGGGGGCGTTTGGCGCGAGCTTGGTGGTGCTGGTGCCACTAGTCCCTCCAGACAGCCCCAAAGTCGTGGTCATTGGAGCGATGATCGTGATGGGGTTATTGGGCGGCGCGCTGTGGGGCTTTATCCCCGGTTTTTTGAAAGCGCGCTACAACGTGAACGAGATCATCACTACGCTGATGCTCAACTATATCGCCATTTTCTGGAACAACTTTTGGATATTTGACAAATGGAGCGACGCCGGTTTTCAGATGACACCCCAATTCGAGCGCAACGCCTGGCTGCCCCGGCTGGCGGACTATGCCCGCGAGATCAGGGCTTTTTCTGGCATCACCCTGCACCTGGGCGTGGTCTTTGGGTTGGTCGCGGCAGTGGTGATATGGTGGATCTTTGAACGCAGCCGCTGGGGATACGAGATCAAACTCATCGGCGACAACCCGAATGCGGCGCGTTATGCCGGTCTGAACATTGCCCGCAACACCGTGATGGTGATGATGCTCTCCGGCGCGTTAGCGGGGCTGGCCGGAATGGCCGAGATCAGCGGCGTCGTCCACCGTTTACAGGAGCGCATCTCGGCGGGATACGGCTTCACCGGTATCATCGTGGCCTGGCTGGCAAAGCTCAATCCCTTTGGCGTGATCATCGTCTCGATCCTGTTCGGGGCGCTGATCGTCGCCGGGCGAGAGATCCAACCCGCCGGGCTGGCGCTCTTGCTCCAGGGTATCATCCTCTTTATGGTCATCAGCAGCGACGTGTTGCTACGCTACAAAATCAGCATCACGCGCAAAGCTCCGGAGGCAGAATGAATCTCGAAATCATCTTACACGCCGGACTGGCGACAGGAACTATTTTGTTGTTTGCGGCAATCGGGGAATTGCTCACCGAGCGGGCGGGCATCTTGAACCTGGGCGTCGAGGGAATGATGCTTATCGGGGCAATGGCGGGGTTCAAGACCTCGTTGGTGACGGGCAACCCCTGGTTGGGGCTGCTGGTCGCGATGCTCGCCGCCGGGATTCTGAGCCTGGCCCACGGGCTGGTGACCATCCATTTTCAGGCGGACCAGGTCGTGAGCGGGTTGTCCCTCACCTTTCTGGGGACCGGGCTGGCCCTGGTACTGGGCGAGGGCCTGACGGGGCAAAATCCCGCCCTCATCCCCGACGTCACCATCCCCCTGCTCTCCACCATCCCCTTCATCGGGCCGGTGTTCTTTGAGAATCACAGCGTGCTCGTGTACATAGGCTATCTTTTCACCCCCCTGTGCTGGTACTATATCAACAAGACCCGCCCCGGAATGCACCTGCGCGCAGTGGGCGAAAAACCCGCCGCCGCCGACACGCTGGGGATCAACGTCTATGGCACACGTTACTTTTACACCTTTGTCGGCGGTATGCTGGCCGGGTTGGCGGGCGCGACCATCAGCCTGGCGGTCTCGCCGGGGTGGTACAGTTCCCTGACCACCTCCGGCCAGGGCTGGATCGCGGTCGGCCTGGTAATCTTTGCCCAGTGGGACCCATTCCGGGCCGCGTTGGGCGGTTATCTCTTTGGCGCGATTCGGCGTGGCATCCTGGACCTGCAAGGCCCGGCCAAACTGTTTGGGTTAGACAACCCGCTCTTTATCAACCAAAACTTTCTCTTCTTCCTCAAGATGACGCCCTTTATCCTGACGATCATCGCCCTGGTGTGGGGTTCCCGCGCCGCCGCCCGAAAGCGCTTGGGCGCTCCCGCAGCATTGGGTGAGCCTTATATTCGTGGGGAGCGGGGGGCATAAGAGTAGAAGATCAGATAACAGGATGACACAGGGACACGGCGATATGACCATCCTGTTCTACTGGTTTGTGAGGAGAAAAGACAATGGATCAAATTCTAGGACTAAAATGCACCATCTGCGGCGCAGAGTACGCCGTTGACCAAGCCGAATACGTCTGCCCCAACCACGGCGACGACGGCATCCTGGACGTCGTCTACGACTATGACCTCATCTCCCAGCGCATCGCGCCAGACAAGCTGTCCAACGACCAAACCCGTTCCATCTGGCGCTACCTGCCGCTGCTGCCAGTGAACCCAGAGACAACGCAAGAGTTGATAGCAGGCACCGTGTTGGCGAGCGTCGGCTGGACACCCCTCTACCCCGCCCCACGCCTGGCCGCAGACCTGGGCCTCAAGCACTTGTGGGTCAAGGACGATGGCCGCCAACCGACCGCATCCTTCAAAGACCGCGCCTCGGCCATCGCTGTCGTCAAGACCCGCGAGTTGGGCTATGAGACGGTGACGACCGCCAGCACCGGCAACGCCGCCGCCGCCCTCTCTGGCCTGTGCGCGGCGGTAGGCCAGCCCAACGTCATTTTTGTGCCCAAGACCGCGCCCCAGGCCAAGATCGCGCAACTCTTGGCCTATGGTTCCACCGTAATGCTGGTAGACGGCACGTACGATGACGCCTTTGAACTGTGCCTCAAGGCCGCGCCCGAATTCAACTGGTACAACCGCAACACGGGGTACAACCCGTACATGTCCGAGGGAAAAAAGACCGTCACCTACGAAGTCTGCGAGCAACTCACCCACATGCTCAAGGCAGACGTGCCATCCGCCACTAAATGGATCGCGCCCGACGTCGTCCTGGTTTCCGTCGGCGACGGCTGCATCATTGGCGGCGTTCACAAGGGATTCAAAGACCTACTGGCATTGGGTTGGATCAATCACATCCCACGCATCATCGGCGTACAGGCGGCAGGATCGTCCCCATTGGTGGATGCGTGGGAGCGCGGGATGGAGGGATGGGATATGGAGCCAGTGAACGCCCACTCGGTCGCCGACAGCATCGTTGCCGGGCTGCCCCGCGACCGGATCAAAGCGCTGCGAGCGGTGCGCGAGACTGATGGCGTCTACATCCGCGTGAGCGACGAGGAGATTTTAGCCGCCATCCCCACTCTGGCCCAGGGATGTGGGGTCTTTGCGGAACCAGCGGCTGCCGCTGCATACGCTGGGTTGGTCAAGGTCGTCGAGCAAGGATTGGTGGATACCGATGAGCGCGCGGTTGTGCTATCGACAGGCTCTGGTTTAAAGGACGTCGCCAGCGCGATGAAGGCGGTAGGGGAACCACTCATCGTCTCTCCGGATTTAGCAGATGTGCGGCGCACGATAAAAGTCTGAATAGTTTGACACACCGCACGATGCTAAACCATCGTGCTCAAAGCAAAACCCCGCTCCGCAGGCTTACCATAGCCTCCGAAGGAGGGTGCGGATGCTACGCATCCGATGCTCTTAGCCGGGCGGTTCGGCGCCCGGCGAGTCCAGCCAAAACACAACCAGTTTCGAGAGGAGGATAGCGCATGTCTGATATTATGAGAGTTCAACCCTTTAACGTTCTGCTCCATTGGATTCTAAAAGAGTTTGAAGAAAATCAGTCCATTTTTGGGATTCACCGTTCTCTATTCTACACACCAAAAGCAGACAGCCCCTACGCCATTGAGGATGTGTTTGGTCATTATTTGGCAACTCCCATCGGCCCGGCTGCAGGACCGCACACCCAGCTAAGCCAAAATATCGTAAGCGCCTGGCTCTCTGGCTGTCGTTTCATCGAACTCAAGACTGTTCAGATTATGGACAAGCTGGAGGTCGGCAAACCCTGCATTGATATGGAGGACGAGGGATATAACGTCGAATGGTCCCAAGAACTCAAACTGGATCAGTCAACTCACGAGTACATCAACGCCTGGGCACTGATCCACGTCCTCCGCCGCTTGCTTGGCTTTGAAGACAGCGCCCCCTTTGGCACGATCTTTAATATGAGCGTCGGCTATGATCTGGCCGGGGTGCAGAGCGCGCCAATGACACGCTTTATGGACCAGATGGATGACGCCTCGGACGAAATCGCCAAAATTCAGGCCATACTGCGAGAGCAATTCCCCCAATTCGCTGACGTGGAAATCCCGACCCAGCTCACGAACAATGTCACCCTTTCCACAATGCATGGCTGCCCCCCAGACGAAATCGAGCGCATCGCCCGATACCTGCTGGAGGAAAGAGGATTGCACACTGCGGTCAAATTGAATCCCACCCTGTTGGGTAAAGAGCGAGTGATGACCATTCTCCACGACGATCTCGGTTTTGATGAGATTCACATCCCCGACGCCGTGTTCGAGCACGACCTCAAGTACGAGCGGGCAGTCGCATTAATCAAATCTTTGAAAAGGGTGGCCGCAGAGCAAAATCTCACGTTTGGTGTCAAATTGAGCAACACCTTGGCAATGGCCAACCACAAGCGCACACTGCCCGGCGACGAAATGTACATGTCGGGGCGCGCCCTCTATCCCATCACCATCAACCTGTTTCACCAACTCGCCCAAGAATTCGATGGTGACTTGAACGTCTCTTACGCAGGCGGCGCTGACGCACTCAACGCGACCACCATCCTGGCTGCCGGTGCCTGGTCGGTCACATCCGCCTCTGACCCACTGAAACCAGGCGGTTATTCCCGATTCCTGCAATATTTGGAGAACCTGGAAACCGAAATGCGTGACCGGGACATAGCAAGCCTGGACGAACTGGCGCAGAACAAATTGGTCAACCTGGAACAAGCGGCCGCTGATGCACTAGAAAAACCACACTATAAAAAGAGCTACTATCCATACGGTCTGCCCAAGGTTGAATCTGGGCTTGATCTGTTTGACTGCGTCGTCGCTCCCTGCATAGAGCCGTGCGCGGTTCACCAGGATGTGCCCGAATACGCCTGGCTGATTTCCCAGGGAAAATATGACCGGGCATTGGAGGTCATTCTCGCGCGCAACCCGCTGCCGGGCGTGACCGGCTACGTCTGCACCCACCTCTGCCAGACCCGCTGCACCCGCAACGATTACGACGAGCCGGTAGCCATCCGAGTGCTGAAACGGATTGCCAACGAAAAAGGGCGTGTCACAATGTCGGCCAAAGCAAAGAGCGGCCACAAGGTCGCCATCATCGGCAGCGGTCCGTCAGGACTGTCCGCGGCCGCTTTTCTGGCGTTGAACGGCATCCAGGCCACAATATTTGAGGCCAAAGACGAGGTGGGAGGCATGTTGCGCCTCGTCCCCGTTTTCCGGCTGCCCTGGCCCATCGTTCAACAGGATGTAGACCGGATCACGGAAATGGGTGTCGAAATCAAGTGCTCCCACCCCATCACCAAGCCACCAGAAGAGTTGCTAAAAGATGGTTTTGACGCTGTCTACATCGCCAGCGGATTCCAAAAAGACACTCCCCTGTACATCGACGGCATAGAAGGAAAAGGTGTCTTTACAGCTCTCGATATCCTTGAGCGCGCGCGGTGCGGGGAAATCCTAGATTTGGGATCCAAGGCATTGGTGATCGGCGGTGGCGACACGGCTATGGATGCCACACGAGTGTCCCAGCGGTTCACGGGCAACCCAGTAACCGTCGTCTACCGGCGGACTAAAAAAGAGATGCCAGCCAGCGAGGAGGAAAGAGAAGGCGCCTTTGAAGAAGGTAATCTCCTGGAAGAGTTGGTTTCCCCGACCAAGGTGATTTTGAAAGACAGTGCGGATTCAAGCCAGAGCTTGAATCCGACGGTGATCGCGCTAGCGTGCATTCGGAACAAGCTGGGCGAACCTGGCGCGGATGGGCGCAGGCGTCCAGTTCCCATCAAGGGAAGCGAGTTCCAAATTGAGACCGACTCGGTTGTCATAGCTGTCGGTCAAAGCCCAGACCTGACCTTTCTCGACGGCAGCACCGTCTCCCTATACAAAAACGGAGCCATAGAAGCCGACCCTGAAACCGGCCTGGCAGGCTCCCCCCACATCTATGCCGGAGGAGACGTCGTCCAGGGGCCAGACAGCATCATTGCCGCCTGCGCCGATGGTCGACGGGCTGCCAAGGCAATCTGTGCGGAATTTGGCATTCAGTTCGAACAATTATCCTCTCGCCCTGCCGAACTCTCTGAAAAAGAAATCATCCAAGTGAAGCGAGAACGGACCAGAAAAGTGGCCCAATACCGGCCCGATATGCTCCCCCTGGCCCAACGCAGCGGATTGGATCTGATCGAATCCACCCTGACCGAAGATGCAGCCCGCGCCGAAGCCCTCAGGTGCGTGCAGTGTACGACATTCTGCGACAAGTGCGTCGAAGTATGCCCCAACCGGGCCAACTATACCTTTCTCATCTCGCCGGTGAACCTGACCCTGCCCACGCTCATCTGTCAAAACAACAAGTTGACTATCACGGGTGAAGAGAACTTTCGGGTTAACCAAGTCCGGCAGATCATCCACGTGAACAACTTTTGCAACGAGTGTGACAACTGTGCCACTTTTTGCGTGCATGATGGCAAACCTTATCGAGACAAGCCCCGGCTGTTCTTGGACAAGGGCGATTTCGAGCAAGAGAACGACAATGCTTTTTACATCGAGCCGAACACCATCTGGCGGCGGGAGGGCGGCCAAGAATCACAACTTTTGATACAAGATGACGCGCTCACCTTTGAGAACGCGCACGTTCGCGTCAACTTTACCCCCGATTTCACAGTCCAAAAGACAACGTTGAAAGAGGCGTTCGAGGGCACATTGTCTCTGGCAACAGCAGCCGAAATGGCCGTGATCATCAACGGGATTAACGACTCTTTGGGTTTTCTGATTTTGGAACACCGATAGGAGAAATACAAAATGCCAACGCTATTTTTGAAACACGCCGATCTGTTGGTGACGATGAATGACGATGATCGTCGCATCCCCGACGGAGGTCTGTTTGTGCAGGATAACGTGATCAAGCAAGTCGGTCCTACCGACGAATTGCTGCGCGCTCATCCCGAATACGCCAAAGCAGATCGCGTCATTGACGCTGGAGGGATGATTGTCTTACCGGGGCTGGTCAACACCCATCACCATCTCTACCAAACTCTGACGCGGGCCGTACCGGCGGCGCAGGATGCCACCCTGTTTCAATGGCTCAAGACTCTTTATCCAATCTGGGCTGGGCTGACTCCCAAGGCAATCTATACCAGTGCACTGGTGGGGCTGGCCGAACTGATACTCTCTGGCTGCACGACCGCATCCGATCACCTCTACATCTATCCCCCGGAGAGCGGCTACCGCATTGACGACGAAATCCGGGCAGCGCAAGAGATCGGCGTCCGTTTCCACGCCAGCCGAGGCTCGATGAGTCTGGGAGAGAGCGATGGCGGACTGCCTCCCGACAGCGTCGTCGAGGACGAGGGTTTTATCCTGCAAGACACGCGCCGAGCCATCGAAACCTATCACGACGCAGACCCGTACGCGATGTTGCGCATCGTCGTCGCGCCATGCTCTCCCTTTTCAGTCACGCCTGACCTGATGCGGGAAGCAGCCGCCTTGGCCCGCTCGTACGGGGTACATCTGCACACCCACCTGGCCGAGACGCTGGACGAGGAGCAGTTCTGTCTGCGCGAATTCGAACACCGCCCAGTGGCGTATGCCCAAGAGCTAGGTTGGGTGGGAGACGACGTCTGGTACGCCCACGGCGTTCACATCGACGAATCCGAGATCGCGCTCCTGGCCCGTACTGGCACAGGGGTCTGCCATTGCCCGAGTTCGAATATGCGGCTGGCTTCTGGCATCGCCCCGGTGCGCGCCTACTTGGACGAGGGTGTTCGGGTAGGGCTGGGCGTAGATGGCTCGGCCAGCAACGATTCCTCGCACCTATTGGCCGAGGCTCGGATGGCGCTCTTGCTGCAACGAGTATCTGGCAATCCGGCCGGGCTATCAGCCAAGGAAACGTTGCGCTTGGCGACGGTGGGCGGCGCGCAGGTGCTGGGCCGCGACGACATCGGCCAACTGGCCCCGGGCAAAGCCGCCGACTTTATCGGCCTACACCTGAATCAATTGGACTATGCCGGAGCGCTCCACGACCCGCTGGCCGCGCTCATCTTTTGCAACCCGCGTCAGGTAGACCTCTCCGTCATCAACGGACGGATGGTCGTGGAGGACGGACACCTATTGACCATCGACATGGGGCCAGTGATCGAGCGGCACAACCGGATTGCACTGGAGATGGTACGCAAATAGCCAAGCAACACCTCGACGGAGGAGCGAGCACACCTTGTGCGAGTGGATCTTGCAAGAGCCACCCCGCATTTCTGAATGGGCCGCATTAGGAATGCTCCACTCCATGTATCATCTCAATATTCTGGGGGACTTGTACCGTAGCCGCGATTTCCATATCGCGTTCCCCTGCGAGGTATGGAAACCTCGTCTACATTACCGCACCTTATTGAAAAGATACCACTCCATCTCGAGTCTAAAACAACTTGAACAGCAAGAGAATTTCACCTTATGAAACTGGTCATCAATGGTACAGAACACAACCTTGAGGTCGGACCAAATACAAAACTGGCCGACGTGCTGCGTCGTGATCTAGGGCTGACGGGTACCAAAATCGGGTGCGGCGAAGGGCGGTGTGGCGCTTGCACCGTGCTGCTGGACGGCAAACCCGTGCGCGCCTGCGTCTACCCCGCCCGCCGGGCGGCTGGTAAACAGGTTCTGACCATCGAAGGGCTGGCGGCCAGTTGGAAAAATCCAAAAGATTTGCACCCGCTGCAACGGGCATTCATCGAGCACGGCGCGGTCCAGTGCGGCTTTTGCACACCGGGCTTGTTGATGACGGTCGCTGCGCTGTGGGACAAAATTGCCACTTTAGATTTGCCCATAACCGACGAAGAAATCAAGCGCGCTCTCAGCCGGAATGCTTGTCGTTGTACCGGCTATGCCAGCGTACTGCGGGCCGTACGGTCCGCCATCCACGAACAGCAGATGGGCAAGCCGCTCCCGCCATCCGAGATCAAGACTCTGACCCCTTTGCGCGTCATCGGCCACTCGCATCCCCGGCCAGACGTGGTGAGCAAGGTCACCGGCTCGGCCAAGTTCACCGATGACTATACCTTTCCGGGGATGTTGTATGGCGCAACGTTACGCGCCGACTACCCGCACGCCCGGATTCTGTCGATTGACACTCACAAGGCTGCAGCTCTGCCCGGCGTCCATGCGGTCCTGACCCACAAGGACGTGCCTGGCAGAAACCGGCACGGATTGGTCTACCCCGATTGGCCCGTGCTCTGCGACAACAAGGTGCGCTATATAGGAGATGCCGTTGCTGTTGTGGCAGCCGACTCGCCCGAAATCGCCACTGAGGCCCTCGATTTGATTGACGTGGCCTACGAGCCACTCCCAGTTGTGAGCAGCGCAGAACAAGCCCGCCAGCCGGACGCCCCGTTGGTTCACGAGGAGCGGAAGGACCGTAACCTATTGGAGCACATCAAGGTCCGCCACGGAAATGTGGAACAGGGCTTTGCCGAGGCGGATGTGATCGTCGAGCGCGAATATCGCACACCGACCTACGAGCACATGTTTATGGAACCTGAATGCAGCATCAGCGTGCCCGCCGGTTACGACACCGAGCACCACAAACTGACTGTCTACGTCGGCTCGCAAATTCCATACGCTGATCGGGATCAGATCGCAGTCGCCCTAAACCTGGTACAAAAAGACGTGCGGGTGATCGGCGCCCTCATCGGCGGCGGATTTGGCGGCAAAGAAGACATTGCGGGGCAAATCCACGCCGCTTTACTAGCCCAGGTCACCGGCAGACCCGTCAAAATTCTCTACGACCGGGTCGAATCGCTGCGTGCTCACCCCAAACGACACGCCACCGTCATCCGTATCAAAACCGGGGCCAAAAAGGACGGTACATTGACGGCGGTACAAGCTGAACTGGTCGGCGACGCCGGAGCTTATGCCAGCCTCTCCACCAAGGTGCTCAAACGCGCCACTGCTCACGCCACCGGCCCTTATCAGGTACCCCACGCCAAGATCGACTGCTACGCCATGTACACCAACAATCCACCATCCGGCGCATTCCGGGGATTCGGCGTTACCCAATCCGCCTTTGCCGTAGAAAGCAATATGGACGTCATGGCCCACGAACTGAGCATAGACCCCTTTACGCTGCGGCAGAAAAATGGACTGCGGATCGGTTCCACGACCGCCACCGGCCAAGTGCTAGGAGAAAGCGTTGGGTTATTGGATTGTCTCAACTGGGTCGAATCTCGTATCAAAGACTTGGCCGATCCCAAAACTCCCAACGCTCGAATCGGTTGGGGAATCGCCGCCGCCTACAAAAACACCGGCTTTGGCGGGGGCGCAGAGGACGCATCCGGGGCCGAGGTGGAAATTTACCCCGACGGCACAGCCGAAATTCGCAGCAGTGCGGCCGATATGGGACAAGGGTTGACCACCATCATGGCCCAATGCACCGCCGAGGAACTGGGTCTCGATTTCGAGCAGGTACGCGTCCTACTCTCCGACACCGACCTGACCCCAGACGGCGGCGCGACCACCGCCAGCCGCCAGACCTTTGTCACCGGAAACGCCGCCCGGCTGGCGGCCCGCGCAATGCGCGAACGATTGGCCGCCGTGGTAGCCGAGAGATGGGACGTCCCGCCGGACGTCATCCGGTTTGAGGGGAAAAAATTACGGGCTGGTGATCACGCGGCCTCTATGGCAGAGGCAATCGTATGGCTCCAGGAAGAGGGGCACAAAACCCGCCTTACCTATCGCTACCGCGCCCCCAAAACTCTGCCATTGGGTCAGGGCGGAGACATGCACGTTGCCTTTGGCTTTAGCGCCCAGGCGGCTCAAGTTGCCGTGAACACTGAGACTGGTCAAGTAACCGTTCTGCGCATCGTGGCTGCCTGCGACGGCGGACGAGCCCTCAACCCGCGTGCATTGTTGGGTCAGATCGAGGGTGGTTTGGTGATGGGCATCGGCACAGCCCTGACCGAGGAATACAAAATCGAGAATGGCGTTCCACAGACGCTACGTTGGACCGACTACAAAGTGCCCCTCATCGGCCAGATGCCAGAGATGGACTTGCACATTAGCGAGCACCCGATATCGACCGGCCCGTATGGGGCCAAGGGCATTGGCGAGTTACCGTCCATCCCTACCGCCCCCGCCATCTGCAATGCCATTTACGACGCGGTCGGCGTGCGGGTGCGGCGTTTACCTGTTGACCCAGGATGGTTATTGGCCAAGATGAAGGCAGATTGTTCCAATCCGAAGGAGTAACGCCATATGCAAATCAACCGTTTTGTCGTCATCGTTCTGGACAGCCTGGGGATCGGCGAACTGCCCGATGCCGCCGCCTTTGGCGACGTCGGCAGCCACACGCTGGGCAATATGGCGCGGGCCGTCGGGGGTATGAAACTACCCCATATGGAAGCAATGGGCCTGGGGAACATTGTAGAGTTGCTACGCAACTCTCAAAGAGTTGCTGCGCAACTCTACGTCATTGTAGAAGGCGTAATCCCGCAAGCAAAGCCAACAGCCGCCTACGGGAAAATGGCCGAAGTTTCCCCCGGCAAAGACACCACCACCGGCCATTGGGAGATGATGGGCATCCAACTGAAACAGCCCTTTCCCCTCTATCCCAACGGATTTCCGCCAGAGATCATCAAAGAATTCGAGGCCCAAATCGGCCGGGGCACACTGGCCAACTATCCCGCATCAGGCACGGTCATCATCAACGAATTGGGCGAAAAGCACATCCACACCGGCAAGCCCATCGTCTACACGTCGGGTGATAGCGTCTTTCAGATTGCGGCCCACGAAGACGTCATTCCAATAAAAAAATTGTACCAGATGTGTCGCATCGCGCGAGAGATTTTGCGCGGCGAACACGAGGTGAGTCGCGTCATCGCTCGCCCCTTTGTGGGCGACCCCGGCAACTGGATACGCACGGCCAACCGGCATGACTTTTCCGTCGTCCCACCCGAACCGACCGTCCTGGATTTTTGCAAGGACGCCGGGATGATGGTCTATGGCGTGGGCAAGATCAATGACATCTTTGTCGGTCAGGGTCTCACCGACACGGTCCACATCCAGGACAATATGGACGGCGTCGACAAAACCATCGCCGCGATGCGCGAGCGCCGGGAACGCGGTCTGATTTTCGCCAACCTGGTAGACTTTGATAGCAAGTACGGCCATCGCAACAATCCGCAGGGCTATGCGGATGCGTTGGCCGAATTCGACCACCGCATACCCGAAATCACGGACGCCCTGGCCCCAGACGACGTGCTGGTGCTGACCGCCGACCATGGCAATGACCCGACCACACCCAGCACCGACCACTCGCGCGAGTACGTGCCCATCCTGGTCACCGGCGACCCCGTCCGGCCAGGCACAAACCTGGGCACGCGCGAAACCTTTGCCGATCTGGGAGCCACCATCGCCGACGTTCTCGGCGCCAAGCCGCCGCGCTGCGGAACGAGTTTTAAATATGCATTGGAGTAAGGCGGTCTAGGTGGCCTCTACCCGTTAACCGTCAATCCGCCATCCAACATACAGGAGACAAGCAATTATGAACGAACAAATGGAAAAAATCATCGCCGCCCACGACTATATTCAAGCCCGATCACAGATCAGGCCACAAATCGCCGTCATTTTGGGATCAGGTCTGGGCGCGCTGGCCGATGACGTTCAAGTAGATGTTGTTTTTCCGTACAGCGAGATCCCAGGATTTCCAATCTCTACAGTATCCGGACACGCAGGCCAGCTCGTACTGGGCACATTGGCGGGAAAAAAGGTCGTCGTCATGCAGGGCCGGTTCCACTATTACGAGGGCTATGCAATGCCGTTGATCGTTTTCCCGGTGCGCGTGATGCACGCGCTGGGGGTCAACTCGATGATCGTGACCAATGCGGCTGGAGGACTGAACCAGGATTTCGATCCCGGCGACGTCATGCTCATCACCGACCACATCAATACGATGGGCGGCAATCCGTTGATTGGCCCCAACATTGACGAGGTTGGGCCTCGCTTCCCCGACATGACACACGCGTATGCCCCCGACCTGCGAGCGCTGGCGTTGAACGTTGCCACACGCAAAGAAATCCCACTGCGCCAGGGGGTATATGCGGCCACGTCGGGGCCAAATTACGAGACCTCTGCCGAACGTCGTTACTTGCGCATCATTGGCGGGGACGCCGTGGGCATGTCGACTGTGCCCGAAGTGATCGCCGCCAACCACGCCGGGATGCGGGTTCTGGGCATGTCGGCCATCACCAACAAAGCGACCGGCGGCGCAGACCAGGAGCCAGACAGCCACGAGCAGGTGCTCGCTATGGCACAAGTGGCGGGTGAAAAACTGGTGCGGTTGGTCCGTGACGTGATTTACGCAATGCCCGTGCTCGATTACGTCACACCGGATCAGTTAGCAGAGATCATAAACGAGGATGCAGGTCAAATTGCCAACATCATTGACCACACTCTGCTCCGGCCTGACGCCACTTCTCAACAAATCATCCAACTCTGCCAGGAAGCCTCACAGTACAACTTTGCCTCGGTGTGCATCAATCCTATCCACGTCAAATTAGCCGTTGATCTGCTAAAAGAGTCAAACATCAAAGTTTGCACCGTGATCGGCTTTCCCCTGGGCGCTTCCACCCCTCAGGACAAAATCCGCGAAGCCGAAGAAGCAATGGACAAGGGCGCGACCGAGGTCGATATGGTGATCAACATTGGAGCACTCAAAGAAGGGAACGACAGACTTGTCGAGCGAGATATTGCCCGAGTGGTACGAGCGGCGCACAGTCGCGGGATTTTATGCAAGGTGATCATCGAAGCCGCTCTGCTCACAGACGAAGAAAAGGTGCGCGTCTGCCAGTTGGCCAAGAAAACCGGAGCAGATTTTGTCAAAACCTCTACCGGCTTTAGTACCAGCGGCGCGACGGTAGAGGACGTGGCCCTGATGCGGAAAACGGTCGGGCCAAATATGGGCGTCAAAGCCTCTGGCGGAATTAGGACGCTGGCCGATGCCAAGAACATGATCGCTGCTGGAGCGAATCGCCTGGGAACCAGTGGCAGCGTGGGGATCATTCAAGAGGCACGGGGATAAAATTTACAAGTTTCAACACATCACGACTAGGAGTGACAATATGCCTATACTAAAAGAGTTTCACAAACCTACCAGTCTCTCGGATGCACTAACGCTGCTCAAGCGCAAAAACCCACGCACCATTCCCCTGGCTGGCGGCACCTGGCTCAACCCGCGCCTTGGCAAAGAGGTCCCAGCCGAGGCAGTGGTGGATTTGAGCGAGTTAGGGCTAGACCAGATCAAGCGTGATGCAAACACACTCTGCCTGGGGGCAATGACGACGTTGGAGGCTGTGATAAAAGATGAAACCTGCCGCTCTCTGGCCAACGGCATCCTGGCCCAGACCGCCGACCGGGATACAACGGTGAACGTACGCAATGTGGCCACCGTCGGTGGCACAGTGGTGGTGGCTCCAGAAGGCTCGGAATTTCTCCTGGCACTACTGGCATTGGGGGCCAAATTGAATACAATCGCTCCCAGCACGCTGGCCCTCAGGACGATCGCCCACAGTACGCTTTCACCATCAGAAGAAGCCACTATTTGGTCTATGCACCAGTTTCTAGCTCACCCGGTCGCTGTGCTCAACGATGAGTTGGTGATCAAGGTACAAATTCATCTGCCCGTACGTGCGGCCAGCGGGACAGCCCGCGTTGCCCGCACGCCATCTGATCACCCAATTGTGGCAGCGGTGGCCGTCATCGCCAAAGAACCAGACGCGATACGAATTGCGTTGAGCGGTGTGGGTCCTCATCTGGTATTGGTCGAGTTCGATCAGCCAGAAGAAGCGGGGGAAGCCGTGTCCCAAAGCGTCGCAGACACCAAACCTTGCACAGATTTTCGTGGAACGGTCGACTATCGGCGTGCTATGGGTGTGTTGATGGCAAAACGCGCATTGGAACAAGCACTAGGGAGGCCCGCATGAATATCCAACTGACTATCAACGGGGAAGAAAGAATGCTGAACATCCAACCGGGTGAGTTGCTACTCCATACACTGCGCAAGGCCGGTTGTTATGGCGTCAAACACGGCTGCGAGACCGGGGAATGTGGAGCTTGCGCCGTGATCCTGAATGGCAAGCTCATCAACACCTGCACCTTGTTGGCAGCTCAGGCCGATGGGGGAACCATCACGACCATCGAAGGAATAGCGCCCGACGAGCCTGGACAACGGGGTAAAATGGATCCCATTCAGCAGGCATTTGTTGAGACTGGGGCCATCCAGTGCGGCTATTGCACCCCGGCCCAAGTCCTGGCCGCCAAGACGCTGTTGGACGAAAATCCTAATCCCACCGAGGTCGAGGTACGCGAGGCTCTAAGCGGCGTGCTCTGCCGGTGTACGGGTTATGTCAAGCCGGTAGAGGCCGTCTTGCGAGCGGCGGCCGTCTTGCGCGGGGAGCAAGTTGAGCGAGTGGCAAAATTGGGCATCCCCACCCTGGTCATCGCCCCGCCCGCTACCGAGACTACAGTCGTCAACAAGCCAGAGCCAAAGGTGGATGGGATCAAACTGGCCAAAGGGCGACCGGCCTTTACCGACGATATAACGCTGCCCGGCATGCTCTACGGCGCACTACTGACCAGCCCGCACGCCCACGCCCGCATCCGCGAGATCGATGCTGGCGCGGCCAGGGCGCTGCCCGGCGTCCACGCAGTGCTTACCTACAAAGACGTACCCCGCGTGATGTACGCCTCCGGTGGGCAGAGTTATCCTAACCCGCTGCCCTACGACCAGGTGAGCTTGGACCACAAGGTGCGCCACGTGGGAGATCGGGTCGCCATCGTCGCTGCTGAAACGCCCGAGATCGCAGAACAGGCACTCGAGCTGATCCACGTCGATTACGAGGTCTTGCCCGCTGTCTTTGATCCTGAAGAATCGCTTCAGAAAGGTAAACCCATCATCCACGACGAGCCAGACGCCGTCGGCATCCACGACGCCACCCGCAACTTGATCCACGACATTCACGTGACCCACGGCGACGTAGAACAGGGTTTTGCCAAAGCCGACCACGTCTTTGAGAACGTGTATCGCGTCCACCAAGTGCAGCAAGTGCATATCGAGCCGCACGTCTGCATCACCTGGTGGGACGAGGACGACCGGTTGGTGGTGCGCACCAGCACGCAGACGCCCTTTCACACCCGGCGGATGCTGGCCCCACTCATCGAACTGCCCATCCGCCGAATCCGCGTCATCAAGCCCCGCATCGGCGGCGGGTTTGGCGGCAAGCAAGAGATGCTGCTGGAAGACCTGTGCGCCCATCTAACCATCGCCACAGGCCGACCAGTGCGCATGGAATACACCCGTGAGCAAAGTTTCACCAGCGCCCGCTCGCGCCACCCGCAAATTCTGCGCTACAAGAGCGGCGTCAACAAAGACGGCACCCTCACCGCCCTCAAACTCCACATCGTGGCAGACAAAGGCGCTTATGGTTCCCACGGCCTGACCGTCCAGTTTGTGGCCGGTTTCCGGGGATTGAGCACGTACAAAGCGCCCAACCTGCAATTCGATTGCCAGGTCGCTTATACCAACAAACCCGCCCCCGGCGCATATCGCGGCTATGGCGCGCCCCAGGCGCTCTTTGCCCTAGAATCTCATATGGAAGAGATCGCGCTGGCGCTGGAAATGGACCCGATCGAGTTCAAGCGCATCAACTGGGTCAAAGAAGGGGATGAGATCGTTATGGCCAAGGCAATGGGGGAAGGGCGCGAGGGGTTTGAACAATTTGTGACCTCTTCTGGGTTGGAACAATGCGTCCAGCAAGGAGCCGCCGCCATCAACTGGGAGCGGTGGCACGACCCGGACTGGCGCAACGACCCGGAACGGCCCTACATCCGGCGCGGGTTGGGCTTTGCCGTAGCGATGCACGGCAGCGGGATCGCCGGGCTGGATATGGGGGCGGCCGCCATCAAGCTCAACGACGACGGCAGCTTTAACCTCACCGTCGGCGCAACCGATCTGGGGACTGGCTCTGACACCATCCTGGCCCAGATCGCCGCCGAAACGCTGGGCGTCCCGCTGGAAAACATCATCATCTACTCTTCCGACACCGACCTGACCCCCTTTGACACCGGCGCGTACGCCAGCAGCACCACCTACATCAGTGGCAACGCGGTGCTCAAAGCCGCCGAGCAAGTGCGCCAGCAAATCATCGACCACGCCGCCAAACACCTACTCGCCGAGGCCGATCCAGCGCGCATGTTCTTGAAAGACAGCCACGTCTGGACCCCCAACGGTGACTCGGTCAGCCTGGCAGAGGTGGCGCTCCATTCGCTCCACCAGGCCGACCAGCACCAGATTATGGCGACCGCCAGCCATATGAGTTACGAGAGCCCCCCACCCTTTGCCGCCCAGTACGCCGAGGTGGAGGTGGACGTGGAGAGCGGGCAGGTAGAGGTAAAACAGATGGTCTTTGCGGTCGACTGTGGCACCGTCATCAACCCCATCACGGCCTCCGGGCAAGTGGACGGTGGGCTGATCCAAGCGCTGGGCTATACGATGTGCGAGGAGATGGCATACGACAGCGCCGGTCGGCTACTGACGACCGATTTGCGAAATTACAAGATTTTCGCCGCAGACGAAGTACCCGAGATGGGCGTCATCCTGGTGCAAACCTACGAGCCAAGCGGCCCCTACGGAGCCAAAGCGGTGGCCGAAATTCCCAAGGACGCCGTCGCCCCGGCGGTAGCGAGCGCCATCGCTCATGCCACAGGCGTCCGTCTTCGCTCGCTGCCTTTTACGCCAGAGCGGGTGTGGCGAGCGTTGCAGGCTACATAACTGGAGCAAGTTATGAAAAACAAAACCATCGACGTAACATTCCTCGGTACCGGCGGTGCCTTTTGCGCCGGGCGACGAAGTAACCTGGTAGTATTGATAAAAGCGGACGATTTCCACATACTGGTCGAAAGTGGGCCGCTGATTACGCACCAACTGGCGCGCGCCAAGATCAAGGCAACCGATATTGGGCGGGTGTTTATCTCCCATTCCCACGGCGACCATACGCTGGGTTTTCCGATGCTGGCCCTGACCCGTCTTTGGGAGCCTCCACTGCTGCACGTGTACGCGGGCACCAAAACCACGGCATCGCTCAAGGCGATGCTGGAGCTTGCCTACCCAGGCTTTGGCACCGAACGTTTTAACCTGCACTGGCACGAACTATCAGAGCAAGAATCGGGCAAGATAGAACTGGCCCCAAATGTCACGATGCGCACAACGGTGGTCCCTTACCCACCCAACACACCCACGCTAGCCGCCCGGTGGGATTTTACCGATGGCCCATCTATCACCTTTGTCACCGACACCTTTCCCAACGACGCCACTGTAGAACTGGCCCGTGGCAGCGATCTGTTGATCCACGAGGCCAATTTCAGTGCTGTGCTCCAACCCGGCCTCGACACCTCGCCGTATTTCCACAGCACGGCGCAACAGGCTGGAGAGATGGCGCGCCATGCGGGATGTCCGCGCTTGGCATTAGTACACGTAGGTGCGGTGACGGGCGAACAACCCGACGTACTAGCTGAAGAAGCGCGCGCGAGCACCGATCTGCAAGTCATCGTGCCTGAGGATGGCGAGCGGCTACGGTTGGACAAGGAACAAAAATAAATGACTGACAAAAAAATCGCCATGGGGCACGACAAAAAGATCGCCCTCGTCGCGCATGACAACAAGAAACAGGCACTGGTAGAGTGGGCAAAATTCAATCGCGATCTCTTGGCCCACCACCAGGTGTACGCAACGGGAACCACCGGCAAGATATTGGAACGCGAGTTGGGCTTGAAGATACACAAGCTGCAAAGCGGCCCGTTGGGCGGCGACCAGCAAGTCGGTGCCAAGATCGTCGATGGCGAGATCGATTTCCTGATCTTTTTCTGGGATCCGCTCCAACCGATGCCCCACGATCCCGACGTCAAGGCGCTCTTGCGCATGGCGGTGGTGTGGAATATTCCCATCGCGTGTAACCGGGCCTCGGCTGATTTCATCATTTCATCTCCCTTGATGGATACAGAATATGACCGCCTGGTGCCCGACTATGAAGGGTATCGCTCACGGCAAATAATCGAGAGCGGCAGATAATAAATCCGGGCTTGGGAACTTGGGTTTACTGGAGGATGGTATGGCTTACGATGAAGGTTTGGCACAGCGAGTTCGCGAGTTGTTGGACGAACAGCCCGGAAACGTCGAGAAAAAGATGTTTGGCGGCGTCGGATTCATCATCCACGGCAATATGGCCTGCGGCGTTCACAAGAACGCACTCGTCGTACGCGTCGGCCCGGAGAGGTACCAGGACACATTGGCCAAGCCATACACGAGGGAGTTTGACATCACTGGGAGGCCGATGAAGGGCTGGGTGATGGTGGCGTCAGACGGCTATGAGACGGATGAGGTTCTCAAGGATTGGGTCCAGCAAGGCGTTGAATTCGCGCTCTCATTACCGCCGAAATAATAATGGAGCATTGTGATGAGCAGCCACAGCCGCCGGGCGCTAAACCGCCCGGCTCAAAGCTGAACCCCGCTTCGCGGGCTCTGCACAGCCTCCACAGGAGGGTTGAGATTTGAGCTGGGTGGTTCAGCACCCAGCGAGACAAACAGAGTATAACCAATACCCAAGTGACTCCCCAAAAGAGGAAGCACAATGAAAATATTGATTTCCGTAGATATGGAAGGCATCGCCGGAGTAGTATCGGGCAAGCACGCATCATCGGACCACAAAGAATACGAACGCTTTCGCAAACTGATGACGGCTGAGGCGAACGCCGCCATCGAGGGGGCGCTGACCGGTGGAGCAACCCAGGTCATCGTCAACGATAGCCACGCTGGAATGACCAACATCTTGATCGAGGAACTGAACCCGGCGGCAGAGTTGATCTCTGGCAGCCCCAAGCCGTTCGGCATGATGCAGGGCATCGGGTCAGACGTGGATGGCGTCTTTCTCGTCGGCTATCATGCGATGTCGGGCACGGGTGCGGCGGTATTGGAGCACACGTGGAGCGGGCACGTGATCAAGTTGAGTCTCAGCGGGCAAGAGGTCGGAGAGATGGGGCTGAACGCCGCGCTGGCGGGCGGGTATGGCGTACCGGTCACGTTGGCGGCGGGAGACCGCGCCGTGGCTAAAGAAGCACGGGCGCTGCTGGGCGATATCGAGACGGTGTCGGTAAAGGATGGCATCACGCGCACGGCGGCCCGCTGCCTGCACCCCAAAGTGGCGCAAGAACGCATCCGTCAAGCCGCCGAGCGGGCAATCAAGCTGCTCACGATGCCGTTCATCGTGTCGCCGCCCATCACGTTGCGGGTCGCCTTTCACCGCGCCGCCCACGTCGATATGGCCGAACTGGTGCCCGGCAGTCAACGGGTAGACGGGCGCACCATCGAGTGGACGGGCGATGATATGCCGACGGTGTACAAAGTGTTCCGGGCGATGGCGACGTTAGCGGGGGTAGCGTGAAGCATAGGAAAAAATGGTTCTGGTGGGCTTTGGCCGGAGTCATTGCAGCATGGTTGCTGTGGATGACGCTCCGCCCCAATCCAACCGTCGCCGCGAACCTGGCCCCATTGATCGAACCCGCCGCCGACCGGGGCATTCCGCCACGAGTGCTCATCAGTCTGGCGGGCAACATTGTCGTCTTTGTGCCGCTGGGCGCAGCGCTGGCACTTGCCCTGGACGGTCTGTCGACAGGCCGTCGGTTTTTGATGGCAACGCTCATCGGCGCGGGATTTAGCCTGAGTATCGAATTGCTACAGATAACCCTCCCCAGCCGCGTGACGGCAGTGGATGATTTACTGCTCAACACCGTCGGAACAGCGATTGGGGCATTGGTTAGCCTGAGCATGTCAACAATTTTGAATGAAGGAGAATCAAATGATAGACTTGACCATTAACAAAGAACGACTGGAACGGAGTGTTCAAAGAGCACGGGATCGCGATATTGTCATTCCCACCTTTGCACAAATGAAAGACCCCTCTCTCGTCCCTGACGAGATCAAGGCCAAACTCCAAAATGTTGGCTTGTGGGACGTAAACTCGACCAACCTGTTCCGCATCACGTGGAAAAACGAAGCAAAGGCCCACGGCGGCGGCTTTGGCGACGTCAACTACCTGGAACTGCCGTCGTCTCTCACTGGCGTGCCGGCGCGCATCATCGCGCTGGTGGGCAAGTGGTTCCCCACGGGCGCGCACAAGGTTGGCGCAGCTTTTGGCTGCCTGGTACCACGACTGACCACCGGACAATTCGATCCCACCACCCAAAAGGCGGTATGGCCCTCCACCGGCAATTACTGCCGGGGTGGCGCTTACAACTCGGCCTTGCTGGCCTGCGAGTCCATCGCCATCCTGCCCGAGGGAATGAGTCGTGAGCGCTTTGAATGGCTGGCCAAGATCGCGGGAGAGGTCATTGCTACTCCCGGCAGTGAGAGCAACGTCAAGGAAATTTACGACAAGTGCTGGGAACTGCGCAGAACGCGGGACGATATCGTGATCTTTAACCAATTCGACGAGTTTGGCAACCACCTGTGGCATTACGAGGTTACCGGGCACGCGATGGAAGAGGTGCTGCAACGAGAGCTGGGGCCACGAGACAACTATCGCGGCGTCGCGCTGACCACCGGCTCGGCAGGCACCATCGGCTGTGGCGACTATATGAAAAAGATATTTCCCACTAGCAAGGTGATCGCCAGCGAGGCGCTCCAGTGCCCCACTTTGCTGATCAACGGCTTTGGCGGACATCGCATCGAGGGCATCGGCGACAAGCACGTACCTTGGATTCACAACGTCAAAAACACCGACCTGGTGGTATCCATCGATGACGAGGCATGTATGAGTCTGGTGCGGCTGTTCAACGAACCAGCCGGTCGCGCGTACTTGGTCAAGCAAGGTGTGCCAGAGGGATTGGTCGGGCAACTGGATCTATTGGGCATATCCAGCATCGCCAATGTGCTTTCTTCCATCAAGTTTGCCAAGTGGTACGAGCTGGACGAAAACGACGTTGTCCTCACCGTCTTTACCGACTCGATGGAACTGTACCAGAGCCGCTTGCGCGAGCTGCACGAGGAGCACGGCGCGTATACCGAAACAGACGCCGCGGCAGACTATCACCGCTACTTGCATGGCTGCACCGTGGACTATGTGGAGGAACTGGGCTACTGGGATCGCAAGCGCATCCACAACCTCAAATACTTTACCTGGGTCGAGCAGCAGGGCAAGACTTATGAAGAGATTCAGGATCAGTGGTACAAGCCCGACTATTGGAGTGGCGTCCACGGTCAGATTGAGGAGATTGACGCGCGGATCGAGCAATTCAACGAGATGACGGGGCTGCTCAAGGCGCTGTAGGAGCACTTGAACATCAACGGCCAGGCTCAATACAGGGGCCTGGCCGTTGGATATCTCTCATTTGCGAAACGCTATGAAAACGAGTATACTCGCTGCAAGATCATCTCAAACACTTGGGAATTCATGCACTAGGAGCACTTAGCTATGTGGCAAACTTATTACACTCCAACCTCTCTCGACGAAGCCCTGCGCCTCCTGGCCGAGCACAGCCAAAAAGCTGACGGGCCTCCGGCCCGCATTATCGCCGGAGGTACCGATTTGTTAGTCGAGTTGCAGCGTGGGGTTCGACAGGCTCGCACGCTGATCGACATCACCCGCATCGGCAAACTGGACCGGGTGGAACTGGACGACAAGGGCATCATCCACATCGGCCCCATGGTAACGCATAACCACGTGATCGCGTCCAAGTTGTTGGTCGAGCGGGCGTTTCCATTGGTGCAGGCTTGTTGGCAAGTCGGCTCGCCCCAGTTGCGCAATCGGGGCACAGTTGCCGGCAACCTCGCCACCGCGTCCCCTGCCAACGACACCATTACGGCACTGCGGGCGACGGGGGCCTGGCTCAAGCTGTCCAGCGTCCGCGGCGAACGCACCCTCACCCTCGCCAACTTTTACCAAGGTGTGCGCCAAACCGATCTCGCCCCCGACGAAATGATAACCGACATCACCTTCCCGGCACTCGCTCCCAACCAGCGCGGCACCTTTGTAAAATTGGGCCTCCGGCGCGCGCAAGCCATCGCCATCGTCAATGCAGCCGTCATGCTCACATTTGGCCAGCCGACCAAGCAATCCACCATCACCCACGCGTGCATCACGCTGGGTAGCGTTGCCCCCACCATTATCCGTGCGCGGGAAGCGGAACGAGTGTTGGCAAGAAAAAAACTAAGTGCGGAAAACATCACCCAAGCTGCCGAACTGGCCGCCCGTGCCGCCGCCCCCATCGATGACATCCGCGCCGGAGCCGACTACCGCAGCGAGGCGGTACGGGTGTTGGTACACCGTGCCCTTACCGCCCTGACCGACGGTACCGAGCGAGCCGGATTCCCCTCCGATCCGCCGCTGTTATGGGGACGCACCAGAGGACGCTACCCGCGCCTGGCAGGCAAAACGATACGCCATCGCGACCAGGGAGCTGAATCTATCGAATGCACGGTCAATGGAAAAAACGTCGTCGTGCAGGGAGCGGGCGGCAAGACGCTGCTGGCAATGCTGCGCGATGATCTGGGGCTGACAGGCTCCAAGGAAGGCTGCGCTGAAGGAGAATGTGGGGCTTGCACCGTGTGGATGAACGGCGTCGCAGTGTTGGCCTGCCTGACGCCAGCCCCCCGTGCCCACGGCACGCAAATCGTCACCGTAGAAGGATTAGCGCGGAGAAAAAAGGGTACAGATACCACGCCCCTACATCCCGTGCAGCAGGCATTCATTGATGAAGGAGCCGTCCAGTGTGGCTACTGCACGCCTGGTTTTGTTATGGCCGGCGCCAACCTATTGGACGAAATTCCCCACCCCACCCGTGAACAGATCATCGCTGGATTGTCCGGCAACCTGTGTCGCTGTACGGGGTATTATAAAATCGTGCGAGCGATCGAAAAGGCAGCGGAGGTATAAAATGGAACGTACTGTACCGACCACCGGCAGCGAAGAGATTCGTCTTTATATGCGCACATATTACTCGCTACTGCGCACCACCGACGAGGTACACATCCAAACTCTCGTCGAAACCCATCTGGGAATGGACTCTCTCTTACACGTCAAATCTCGCGAGGATGTCCCCGACGTTGCCGCTCTCATTTATGGTCTGTTGCGGCTCCCGCCCTGCATCAGGCAGACACAACTGGTCGTGATGGGGCAATCGGAGCGAGTTTTTGCCCGGCGTGGCTACCCGAACGTCGAAAAATGGCAGCCGGTCACGGCAGCCGCCCGCCGCCGGCGTTCCTTTTTCGATGGCGTGGGGACGCTGGCCGTCTATGTCGCCAGTCTATCCGATATTGACGATTTAATCCCCATATTGACCGCTTTCCAGATCGAGTGGAACAAGATGCACCTCCGGTTGCAAAGCTCTTCACTGTTGGGTGATCTAGAGACTTGTACAGCCGATGGTCGGCCTATTGATGATGACCTTTGTGACCGTCTGGGTGACACGTTGGGCATCTCTACCAGCGATATGGATCAGCTAAAAGCTGTTTTGCGCCAAGATCTCCCGGCAACGTTTCTCGATATCGGGCAGCACCGGAAGCGAATAGCAGTCCGACTCCTGGCCGGTTCTCGTGTCGAATACCGCAAGGCTACCCAAGACTGGTGGGAGCACATTGACGACAACATCTCTTTTGACCCGGACGAGCGCCCCATTTACTTTATCTCCAGCAACCCTCACAGCGTGGTCAATATGCTGTCCGGTTTCGCCCTCAGGAAAGAAAAAGAGTTGATTCATTTCCTGCACGAGGGCGGCGACACCAGCTTGCAAACCGAGTACGCCGACATCCAGGCCCAGTCGGTGCCCAGCAACCGCGAGAACTTTTTATACTATGTGCTCAAGAAATACCTCCAGACGCCTCAGGGAAAACAAGCCTGGGAGCAACGGGAGAAGGAAGAGACGCTGTGCGGCATTCAACACATTAACAGCCACCACGTCTTTGACGTCGCCGCGCAGATCGTCGAGTTGCGCGCCCTGCGCCCCGACTGGCTCGATCCTCGCCTGCACATTCCGGGCATTGAGCGCATCATCCAAAGCGACGCCATTATCCTCAACATTGACTATCCATTGGGAATGGGAGCTTATCATATTCTCTCTCAAATCGCCGCCAGCGTGGACTCGTTCCGAGGGGTCTATATTTTGGGAAAGGCGGCCACGCTCAACGGGCGCATTGGCGACGTGATGATCCCCAACGTTATCCACGACGAACACTCTCGCAACACGTACATGTTTAACAACGTCTTTACCGCCGCTCACGTGCGCCCTCATTTGGTATATGGTGCTGCGCTGGATAACCAAAAGTCGATCAGCGTGCGCGGCACCTTTTTGCAGAACCAACGCTATATGGGCGTCTTTTACCACGAAGGGTACACCGATATCGAGATGGAGGCCGGGCCGTACCTGTCCGCAGTGTACGAGGCGATGCGCCCGCGCCGCTATCCTACGGATGAAGTCGTCAACCTGTATCCGATTCCGTTTGACATTGGCATCATCCACTATGCCTCTGATACGCCGTTCAGCAAGGGGAAGAATCTGGGAGCGCAACACCTCTCCTACTTTGGAATGGATCCCACCTACGCGGCCACTGTCGCTATCCTGCGGCGCATCCTGGAATTGGAGGTCAACAGAATTTGAACGAGAAAGAATCTATGACAAGCATTGTCGGTCAACCCATCACCCGCGTGGACGCCCGCGCCAAAGTCACAGGAGAGGCAAAATATCCCGGCGACATCACAATGGAGCACATGCTCCACGCCAAAATCCTGTTCGCCGGACGCCCCCACGCCCGTGTCCTCAGCATCGACACAAGCGAGGCCAAGACCGTGCCAGGAGTTGTCGACATCTTTACGGCTCAGGACGTGCCGGTTAACGAATATGGCTTGCAGACGCCAGATCAACCGGTGTTGTGCGGCCCCGGCTCCTCCAAGCCCGGTGCTGACGTGGTACGCTTTGTTGGCGACCAGGTAGCGCTGGTAGTTGCCGAGACCGAGCGCGCCGCCGCCCGCGCCCGCGACCTGATCCACGTCGAATACGAGGACCTGTCCCTGGTACTCGACCCGTTGGAGGCCCTCAAACCCAACGCCCCCCAACTCCATCCCCACCGGCAGCCCAGCGACATTCACCCGGAACTGTGTACCGAAGGAAACCTCATCAGTCACCACCAGATTCGCAAAGGGGACGTGGAGGCGGCCTGGAACCAGGCCGACGTAATCGTCGAGAGCGAGTGCCGCACACCTGCTCAAGAACACGCCTACCTGCAACCAGAAGCTGGCTTAGCCTACATAGACGATCAAGGCCGGGTGACGGTGGTGGTAGCTGGGCAATGGACGTGGGAAGATCAGCAAGCCATCGCTCACTCGCTGGGCATCCCGCCGGAACAGGTTCGCGTGATCTACCCGGCCATCGGCGGGGCTTTTGGCGGGCGCGAGGACATGTCGGTGCAAATCGTGCTGGCCCTGGCAGTCCAAAAATTACGGCGTCCTGTCAAAATTGTTTGGAGTCGTGAGGAATCCATCATCGGTCACTGCAAACGTCACCCTATGTGGATTCGGTCCAAGTGGGGAGCGACCCGCGAGGGTAAACTGATCGCGGCAGAAGCGCAGGTGGTAGCCGACGGTGGAGCCTATTGCTATACCACCAACAAGGTGCTTGGCAATTGTGCCGTCACCTGTACCGGCCCCTACGAGATCCCCAACGTCAAGGTAGACGTGGACGGCGTCTATACCAACAACCTGCCCAGCGGAGCCTTTCGAGGCTTTGGCTCGCCACAGGGCATTTTTGCCGCCGAGACACAGATGAACAAACTGGCGCAAGCATTAAAGATGGATCCGGTCGAACTCCGGCTAAAGAATTTGCTGCGCGAGGACAGCCTGACCGCAATGGGCACTCCACTTCCTGGAGGCGTCAGCTTGGTAGATGTGACCGAACAATGCGCACGTGCTGCGGGCTGGCAAAAAACCTTTCATGGGTGGAAAAAACCATCCACGCGCAACGGCATCGGCATCGCCGTTGCTTTCAAAAACATTGGTTTTTCATTTGGCTACCAGGAGAACTGCTGGGCAAAAGTCGAGTTGCAGGGCGAGGCGGAAATCGAGGAAGCGGTGGTCTATATTGGCAGCGCCGAGGTGGGGCAGGGCACGCACATCGCCATTCACCAGATGGCTGCGGAGGCGCTGGACCTGCCGTTTGAACGAGTTCGCTTGGTCGCTTCAGACACCAACACCAGCCCCGGCAGCTCTGGCTCGGTCTCGGCATCACGGATGACGTTCATGTCCGGCAACGCGGTCCGGGGAGCGGCGGCGCAGGCACTGGAACAATGGCACGCTGAAGAACGTCCCGCCATCGCCGAGTACGTGTACCTGGCCCCCAAAACTACACCCTTTGACGCCGAGACCGGTCACGGCGTCCCCAACCTGGCCTACGGTTACGTCGCCCAAGCGGTGGAGACGCAAGTAGACACCGAAACCGGCGAGTTGCGCATCCTGCGCGTCATCTGCGCCAATGACGTGGGCAAAGCGATCAATCCACAACAGATCGAAGGACAGATCGAGGGAGCCACGGTGCAAGCAATAGGCTGGGCCACGTGCGAAAATCTAATCACCGAGGGCGGCCACGTACTGACGCCGTATCTCAGCACCTATTTGATACCCACTATCTGTGACATACCAGAACAGACCGAGTCCATCATCATCGAGAACCCCGATCCACGTGGACCGTGGGGCGCGCGCGGGATGGGCGAGATGCCCTTTATCCCCTTGGCCCCAGCCCTAGTCGCCGCCATCCACGATGCCACGGGTGTCTGGTTCGACGAGCTGCCGTTGACGCCGGAGCGGGTGTTGCGAGGGTTAAAAAGACCCCATAAAGATCCAACGAATTGATCAATTTTTGTTGAATCTGGCGTTGCAAGAAACGTCGCTTTACAGTACAATCATCCTCGGAGGTGGGGCCATGACAAATAGACTGTTTGACAATCCATACGACGGGTCTACGTTGATCCGAAATGTTATTTTTGACCAAATTCTGCCAGTGTTATCATCCGATGGGTGGAAGGTGCTTTGTGTGGCGATCCGTCAGGCGTGGGGAGGGCGAGAGGATGGATCATCCGATGGACAAAGCGAGCGTGTTCTGAGCATCTCTCAATTTATGGAGAAAACGGGCATCGAGGAGCAAGTTGCGATTGAACAAGCCATCAAAGAGTGCGTGGATGCCCGTTATCTGATACAGGGTCAAGCAGATTTGGATGCTTATGCGCTCAACATCGAGTTCGAGCCTGGTGCTCCAGTTACCGAGGCTGAACCGGTGGCAGATGATATACCTCTTGATCCCGATGAGGAACGCGCACTTCAAACGCTATTGGATTTTGGACGCGAGATGCAAGTCGAGCCCGACTTGGCGGCAGTACGCGAGGCAGTGATAAAGAGCGATGCCGACGCGGTGTTGGCCTGGATTGAGATGGGGCGAGGGATGGTCAACTTGGAGATGGGGGTTCGCTTCCAAACGGTCGTGGCGCGACTGCTCGATCAGGTGCCTCCCATTCCCCTGGCGATGCTCGAAATGGAGGAATACGTACCTGTCGCTCTAAAAGAGACGACAGATGAAGACAGTCCATCAGAACCGAATGACCTCAAAGCACACGAACTATGGCAAGCCACCCTCAAAGAGTTGCGGTCACAGATGAGAAAGAGCAAGTTCAAGTGGCTAAAACCGACACGAGGAATTGGGTTGGCAGACGGTGTACTGACAGTTGCAGTACCCAACGAACGAATAAAGGAATGGATAGAGACTGGGGTGTTTGCGACAAACATCATAGAGACGCTAGAAGCAACATCCGCCGAGCCGGTTACGTTGACGTTGGTCGCGAAAAAGTGATTTGGGCATGTTTTGCTCAAGACTCGGTTCGTAGTGAGCGCTTTATCGCCGTGAAAACGCGCTAAAGCGCTCACTACAAACCCCTTCTCAAAACACCCCCATTTGATTTATCACCATCCCGCCAACCAGGACATGGACAGGGTCAATATCTCGCCGCTGGAAGTCAAGCGATCCAGCTCAACGGCATCGGCGGTGTCGTCGGATGAGTAGGATTCTAGCTCGGCCTCGTCCCACCTAAACTTGAGCGCTGGAATATTGGCCTCATCGAACGAGCGATGCCACCCGTCGATATCGTTTTGACGCCACACCCGCCGGTCTAATTTGGCAGCCCCCGCCTCGATGCGCTGAATCAACGCGAGATCGTGCTCTTGCCCACCCTGGAACATCAGCTTGTAGCCTCGTCCCCCCGCGATACTGTCCAGCGCAATAACGCCCACAGTGCGAGTGAGGGGAATGACCGGATTGGTCAAATAGTAAGCGACACCGGCGCTATCCAGTTCTTCTGCACCCCAGGCAGCAAAGATCACGCTGCGAGCCGGACGATATCCCGTCGATTGCCACACCCGCGCCATCTCTAGCATCGCCGCTACACCAGATGCGTTCTGGTTCGCACCGGGAAAGTAAAAGCCGTTTGGCGACCGACCGATGTGGTCATAGTGTGCGCCGACGATGAGCACCTCGTGGGCCAAATTGGGATCGCTTCCCGGCAGCAAGCCCAAGACATTGGCAGTGAGCGTAGTGGTGATCGGGCGCGGGAGATTTTGTCGCATCTGTACACCCAAGGGAAGGGCTGGTGGCGCAGAGGCCAGATCCTCAAGGTCTATCCCTTCCAATTGCTCCAGCAAAGTTTCAAAGGCGGATTCGGTAATCTGCATCACAGGGATAACGATCTCTGGCCCCGGATCGGATTGGATGTACGCTGTCTGCAGAATATCAGCGCCCGTGTCGGTGACGACGATCAGCCCTCCGGCTCCGTGCTCTTGCAGTTGCGCGGCACGGCGGTCGAGAGACATCATGTCTCCCGAGTCTTGCTCAACGACCACGGCTCCGTCAAAATACATCTCTGCCAAATCCTCAGCGTTTACCCACACCAATTCCCCTTCAATGATGCCTCTCCCGGCGCTTTCCACAAAGTCTTGGCGATAGATAAATTCGTACAACATCGTGCCATCGGCATCCAACAGGGTGAGATCGGGCACAGTGGTGAGGTGGGTGTAGGAAATGGGGAATTGTTGCAAATAGCTCCGTTCACCCGTCATCACCGCTGTTCCTGTCAAAAGGTCGCCATACGGTTCCAACCCCAAGGCAGCAAACTGCTCAACAACGTAATCTACAGCCAAGTTTGCTCCTGGCGATCCGGCCTGCCGCCCATCGAGTTCGGGGCTGGCGAGGACAGTGACATGAGCCAACGCACGCTCGGCATCAAAACTTTGAGCCAACGAAACCAAATTGTCTGGCACCTCGCTGGTGAGTGCATACTCTTGCCACTCGGCCAGGAAAGAATCCGGAGACACATTCAGAGCAGTCTGCAGGTTAGCAGACGTATCGTCCGTCTGAGCGATGAACTGGCGCAACCCCACCAATCCATACCGCTCGACGATAAAAGAGACCAGAGACCAAGATTGAGCGTAGAAAAGCTCGGTCTGGTCATCCGGCACATCCACCAACGATGGCATATCGAATAACGAAAACTCGACGTGACGACGCACCGCATCTTGCACGATGGAGGAATACCTCGCAGCCATTCGGTGAGCGCCCAACGGCAGCACACGACCGACCTCGAAATCGGTGATCCCCTCGTACAGCCAACGCTCCTCGGTACCTAAAGAAGCAAGTCCCTGCGCAAAAAGTATCTGGCGACTCAATTCACGGGCGATACTAGCATCCATATTGTCCTGCACTTGGAGCTTGATCGCCTCGCCTGGCTTGGTCCAACTGTTCACCTGATCAGACAAAGAGAGCAAGATGGATGCGCGGAAAAGCCCGGGATCGTCGTAGAGCTTGATCTCTTGGGGCAGCCGGGGTATCGCATCCAGATCTACGGTCACTTGAGCATAGGTCACCTCTGCCAGATCGAGAATATGCTGCACCGAGGCGGTGTCGTGGTTGTTTGCATTATACTTGACGACAAAGTGCTCACTGACAAGTTCGTCCCAGGCCACGCCTGCATAGAGCCAACGGCTGCCGACCCGCGTGAAACGAGCACGATAGTTGACAAGGCTCGATTGCCCATCGGAGAGCACGGTTTGGACGATCAACGTGACCTCTGCCTCATTTGTGTTCTCATCAGGCCCGCCCGGCGACCATCCGACGACCAAGCCCTTGGCAGAATAAGTGACAACAGGATAATCGGTCCGGTCAGCGAACCAGTTGCGCTCCTCGGCGCGCAAGACAGAATCGTCTGGGGTGACGGTGGATAACAACGCATTCACGTCTCCCTCGTGCACAGCCTCAACGCGGTCAGCGATGTTGGCCAGGATTGCATTGGCATCAGCGCGCAAGGAATTGATCCGATCGGCCCGCCAAGCAAACTCGAATTGGGTCGACGATATCCCCAACGCTTGTTTAAAGACGTCTGTCTCAGAGTCATCCCAGGCAGCAAACAGGGCACGCAGACCGTCGGCGCCATAGGTATCGAGTAGGTACTCGACGGCACTCCACGAGTAGGCACGCAGCGCCTGGGCCTGCGGATTTGGCAAACCGCTTATGCTTGGAAATTCGAGCAGGGGAGTCAAGACATTTGTGTCAACAATGAGGGAAAGATACTCTCGCGCAGCATTGTCCTTGTAATAAAGAGTCATCCCTTCACGCAGCCAAGTCGCACTCTGCCCCTCATTTTCCAGAAAAGGTGTGTCGAGCGGCAAGCCCATTTGGCTGAGGGTCAAGTTAACCAGGGCAGGCGTGATAGGCCAGCCCCAGGCGATCTCGGCCAATCCCGCCGACGAGGCCAGCCAACTCTCCTCTTGGGAGGTGGGGGAATCTGCCGGGCGAGCAACGGCCTGCATCGTGGCAGCATCGGGGTAATAGACAATGCGTGTGCCGGTGATGGGTGAAAATCCCAGGTCGGTAGTCAGGGAGACGTAGGCGGTCTGAGTGCTGGAGAGCAGTTCACCGGTTTCCAGCGACGAGTTGACATCCGCCTCTGACCTGGTTGCTGGAAAGTGCGCGACCGTGACGACGTCACCAACCAACTCGTCCAACTCGTACCCGCCCAGATACCACCTGCCGTCCCGTTGTACGAAATGCACGTTGTATGAGGTGGACGAGGCAGATCGTTCTGCATCGTCCCAGCGGTAAGACGTCGTGAGGACAATGTTCGCTTCACCGTCGCCGATGTGGATCCTGCCCGGCTTAATTTTCACATAGGTCAATTCTCGGGACCACAGATTGTCAAACCAGGCGGCCTGAGCGGCTTGCAGATCGGGGTCGCTTGGATCGACGCTGGCGAGAAATACCTCGCGATTGCCAGCGGCCACACTGGCCTCTAACCACGCGATCGCTTGTTCCAACTCGGTGTACCCTTCTGCAAAAGCAGCCAGGGTATGAGCAGAGATGGCGCCGACAGCTTTGAATTTTTCCGATTTGATAACCTCGGTTTCGTCGTCTGGAGTGTGATAAACGGTATCAGGCCACCAGATGGTCATAGCGGACGGTACCCCCGCATGGTAGAAAGGCATATGATCACTCCGCCCGGTAAAAGTGCGGGTAATGGGAATACCGTAAACATCAGCGCTGGCCGCCAGTTGATTGGCCACGATCCCCTCGCCGTCTATTTGCAGATTCTCGCCGGCGGCGATCATGTCCAAGTTGAGCATGGCGGCGGTGCGAGTGAGCGGGATCGTGGGGTGTTCCACGTAATGCCAGGAACCCAGCAGCCCTTGTTCCTCACCATCCCAGGCCGCAAAGAGCACGCCGTGCGTGGGCTGATAGTCCTGTTCTTGCCACAACCGGGCAATCTCTAGAACCGCGGCGACGCCGGAAGCGTTGTCATTGGCGCCATTCATAATTTCTCCGTCCGGCTCGCGCCCCAGGTGATCGTAGTGAGCGCCAATGACGATGATTTCGTCATCGGGGGCAGTATTGGTACCGGGAAGAAAAGCCAAGACGTTGCGCACCTCGGCCTGATCTTGCTCCTCAACTGTCACGGCGAGACGTACGGTGGTGGAAAGGGGCGTGGCCGTAAAACGCAAGCTTAGCCTATCTAACGTATAGTCGGTGCCACTGAGCAGGTCTTGTGCGACGGTCTCGGAAACCAGATACGCCGGGATAGTCTGTGGCACCCAGGCGGTGTCGCGGTAACCCCCGCGTCGAAAAAATGGGATATCCCTTTCACGATCCAGCAGCAGCAGCCCGCCCACCTGGTGCTCGATAGCCTGGCGGTAGACCTCGGGGTTGCGCGTATAGCGACACAGCGCGATCTTGCCACCCATATCAACTCCGGCGTAGGCATCGTGCAGGCAATCGTTCAGCCAGACAACCGGGCCATCTCCTTGCCCCGCGCCGAGGTAGCCGCCGGTGAGGACGCGATAGTCTGTGCGATAGTCGTAGGTACGTGCGAGGGCCTCTCCCGAGGGAAGAATGACGTCGAGAAGCGGTAACTCTGTGATCTGCCCGTAGGGCGCGGTAAAGGTCTGAAAGTAGGTATCGTTTTCACCAGCGGGCCGCAATCCATATTCGGCAAAGCGGCCAGCAATATACTCGCCAGCGGCCCACCCACCGGGGTCGCCAGGCTGGCGTCCGGCGAATTCGTCACTGGCGAGGGTTGCAATGTGCTCCAGCGCCAGTTCCTCGTCGAACATGCGGGCCAAGGCAGCAATATTGACGGTATCCACCGGCTGCTCCACGATGATTTCGTTGACCTCTTGCTTCGCCTCTGCCTCTTCCTCAGGTGTAGGTGTTGACTGCGTATCATCAGGGGTGTCTGTAGCTGTGTCCAGCAACGGCAATTGAAACCGGGGAGTTGGCGTCGGTCCGGTAGCCACCGAGGAGGTTGTGTCTGGGCGGAGTAGACGCCACAAGTAGCCCAAGAGGACAATCTGTACGAGGGCCAGAACAACGATCAAAGAGATGAGCACACGACGATTCTTGTTAGACATTTTGTTCATACCATTTCACCTACGGCGACCAAACCCCCAACCCATTGAATTCCTCACCCACAGTCAGTTGTTCCGACTCTTCAGACACAATGTCATAAACCCACAAATCGGCCAAGGGCAATTCTGCGTCTGTGGCTTGAACCGTCGTGAACAACAAGCGGTTACTGTCTGGCGACCAATTCGGCTCCCATATCCACATTTCATCTTTTTCGACCACGGTAGTGATCTCACCCGTATCCACTGTAAAAATTTGTAGGGCGCTAAAGAACACGTACCCGTTTCCCTGCTGCACGACTGCCAAGCTCTCGACGGCAATGTACGCACCGTTGGGGGACCAAGCGAGTGACTGAGGCTGCATCTCGTTTAGCTGGGCAACGGGAACCGGGTCACCATCCCGCTCTGCGATCAGGACCTCGTTGAAACTATAGCCGCCAATGACGATTGTTTCCCCATCGGGTGACCAGTCCACCGTTTGGGCCTTGTAAAGGATATCAAAGATTTGCTCCTCGCCTTTTTCGCCGGACAACAAATACACACTCGACTCGGTCTGTTCTGACACTGCTCCTACCACAAGCCACTCATCCTTGGTAGGAGACCAATTTATGCTGCGCACCATCCAGGGAAGCGGGATGCTCCGTTCGATAACACCGTCAACCCTGGCGACGTGGACGATGCTGGTGGGATTACCTCTCTCTACTGGCTCTACCATAGACGCAAAGGCCAGCCGCTCTCCATCAGGAGACCACGTGGGTCGGAGTGGCAGTACGTTGGAGACAGTCTGACTCGCGTGAATATGCTCTAACCCATCGAGTGATGAAACCCATACACTAGTTTGTAGGTCATCCTCCCTGTAGGGATTGCGTTCTGTTCCCATATAGGCTATATGTTGGCCATCGGGAGACCAGGAAGGAGAGAAGAAAAACCCCTGACCAGGATCAGATACCCGCTGCGCGTTCGATCCATCGGCGTCCATCACATAGACGGCGCTGTTCCCCTCCCGGTGGGACGTGAAAGCGATGCGCGGCCCGCTCGGGACCGATGTTACGGCTACCGGCTCAACGGTGATGGTTGGATCAGCCGCACCCTCATTTGCATCTCTGCGGGTCAGCATTGCGCAAGCAGACAAACCGCCAACTAATAACACGCTCAGCGCCAGCACAACCAGGATCACAGTGAACAATCCGTTCTTACACTTCATACTCTCTCCACATCACGTTTTACGTATCTCCTACGGCGACCAGACCCCCAACCCATTGAACGCCGCGCCCATCGTCAACTGCTCCATTCCATCGGACGCAACGTCATAGACCCACAAATCGGCAAAGGGCAGGTCTGCGCCCGTGCGCTGGATCAGAGGCCCCATTGTGAACAACAAGTGACTGCCGTCTGGCGACCAACTTGGCCACACCACAAATCCCTCGTTCTCGACCACGGTAGTGATCTCGCCCGTATCCACTGTGACTATGTGTAATGTATCGCCATATCCCTGCCGACGATTCCTGGCACCGGTAACAGCGATGTGTGTGCCGTCGGGCGACCAAGCGATTTCCACTGGGTCCATCTCCAACTCGGCAACTGGCTGCGGTTCTTGATCCGGTCTCAAAATAAAAATAGTGTTTGACGTATAGTCACCAACAACGACAGCCTCTCCATCTGGCGACCAGCCTGCCGCTATTGCCCCGTGAAATATCTCAATGATCTCTTTTTCCCCATTGCTCTCGTTGGACGACAATATATAAACGCTAATCTCGGCCTCTGCCGGGTCACCGATGAGGAGCCACTGATCTCTGACCGGAGACCAGATAAAGAATTCAAGCATCCAGGAAAGTGGGATGCTTTGTTCGATGCTGCCATCCATTGCAACGATATGAAGGGTGCTGGTAAAATAATCGTCTCTGGCAGACTCGGCCACAGATGCAAAAGCCATCCGCGTTCCATCAGGGGACCACGTCGGTTCGACTTGAAGTATGTTAGGAACAGCGTGGCTCACGTGAACGTGCTCAGACCCGTCGACTGCCGATACCCATATCTTGGCATCGGGAGGTGCTTGCGTACCAGGGACACCTTGTCCTTCCAAGTAGGCCACGCGCTGACCGTCAGGCGACCAGTACGGACGGATACAAAAATCCCGGTCCGGCTCCGACACACGTTGCTGATTCGTTCCATCGGTGTCTATGACATAGATGGCGGCATCCCCGTCCTGATCAGAAACAAACGCAATGTGCGGCTCGTCAGGAACAGCCATCGCGACCGTCGGCGCGACAGTGATCACCGGATCAGTCACACCATCGTCTACTACCTCCCCACCCTCGCGGGTCAGCACGACATAGACGACCAAGCCGCTTGTCAATAACACGCTCACCGTCAGCACGGCCAGAATCACGACGAGCAGTTTGTTATCTTTCACGCTTGATACCTCATGTTTCACGCCTCACCCTAATACCTTGGCTCATGCGCTGCTGTGATCAACGTCAAGTTGATCACTTGTGCGGCCTGACTCAGATTCTCTGGATTGATGTTGTCCAGGGTGTCCTTGTCCAGCGATGGCTCTGGGTCACCCCAGGTGGCGATCAGTGTGCCATTCCGTCCGTCGAACAACTGCTGATAGTGCCGACGCAGCGCCAATCCCTCGACCACTTTTACGTCCAGTCCAGCGGCACTCGAGTCGAGCAATTCGAGTAAATTATCTCGCCCGCTCCTTTGGCGCACCACCAACCCGCCCTCAGCATTGCCTCCCAACCGGTCCAGGTGAATGACCGCCGAGATATTGTACCGGGACAAGAAATTTTCACGCGTATCACGAAAGTGGTGCGCTCCAGAATAGGGCCACTCACCACCAGCCCAGGCTGTAAAGAGCACCGAGCGCCGTGGCTGGAACCCTTGCTCCTGCCACAGCCGAACGATCTCTAACATTACGGCTACGCCAGATGCGTTCCCGTTGGCACCAGGATAAAGCGTGCCGTCGGGCGCGCGTCCCAATCCATCGTAATGGCAAGAAACGATGACCAATTCCCGCGCCAAGTTGGCGTCAGAACCATCGATCAGCCAGGTCACATTGTGCCCCGTGACCGTCTCGGGTGCTTCAAGTTGGAGGCGCATACGCACCCGCGCGTCCAGATCGTAGGTGGTCCAGGCCGATTCTGCTGCGTCCAGCCCGGCGATCTCTTCTTGGATCGCTTCGATACTTGGCTCCCCTGCGAGTGAGGGCAAAGCAGAACTGCCGGACAAAATAGTATCGGCGGTAGCAGGCGTAATGCGAAAAATCGGCAAGGTGGGATGCTCCAGGTAATCGTCAGAGAGGATCTGGTTACGCGGCTTGACGTCATTGGAGACGATCAGTACGCCTTCCGCACCCCGGATGAGGGCTTCGGTATCAAAATTATAGGGGGCGTTACCAGCGAGAACCATCACGATACGGCCGCTCAGGTCAAGTCCCCTGAAAAGGGCGTACCCATCGTCATCCGATGATTGATCTGCCTCCTCATTCGAAGGAAAGACGACCAGCGTGATCGGCGCTTCAGTCTCGCCGCTGCCGCCGTGACGCTCGATAGATTCACTATAGTTGGCCCAGCGCGTAAAGGTGACGAGCGATTGCCCGTCCTCGTCCACCAGTGCCAATTCCGGCGGCTCTGCCGGATAGGCCAGGGTAAAATCGACATCATGAACCCAGCCACCAGGCGGAGCGCTGATGCCATACTTTTCCAGTTCATCGGTGATATACTCTACTGCCTGAAACGCCTCCGGGCTGCCGATGCCGCGTCCGTTCATGTCAGGCGCGCTGAGGAATTCGACGTGCTGCATCAAATCACCCTCATTAACTTGCTCGGCCAATTGTCGATAGGAAGGAGCGGGGCCCAGGGTAAGAATGACATAGACGCTGGCAGCGGTGATAAGAGCGACGACAATGATCACGCGCCAGTTGAGCAGTTGAGCGGTGTTGAACAAACCCCGGTCGATCAAACGCCGCAGCCCCTCCCCCAACAGATTGAACCCACTGACAGATACGAAAAAGGCGATAGCCGGAAAGATGACCATCCACGGACGGGCCCGTGCCCACGCCCGCGACCCGGCCATCATCGCGCCCCACTCGGGCAGCGCAAAGTGTTGCTCCTGGTCAAAGTCGCCCACTGGCACAGCGATTCCGCCGCCGACATGGACGCCGATAAAGCCCAACTCACCCAAGATCATCAACACCGCCCCCATCTCTAGCAGGGTGATGACAATCAGTGTTGGCAAGACATTGGGCAACACGTGGCGAATCGCCAACCCCAGCGAGTTGAGCCCGACAACTCGTCCGCTATCCAGGAAAGGTTCTTGCTTGATGCGAATGAACTCGGCACGGACATATTGAGCGATCTCGCCCCACCCCACAGCACAGAGGGCGATAATAAAGACCGTCAAACCGCGCCGGATGTCCAGTGCGTATATAAAGAGCACAGCCACCAACAGCATGGGGAGCGCGATCAGCATTTGGATGACGCCCATCACGATCCGGTCTGCCATCTGCCCTTCGTTCCACCCAGCCAAGCCACCCAATGCCAGTCCCAGCACCAGGCGGGCCATGGTGATAAAAGCAGCGGCCACCAACGTGTTGCGCGTACCATAGAGCAACATACTCAGCGTGTCGCGCCCCAATTCATCGGTACCCATTGGAAACTGGTCAGAAGGCGGGTACGGAGGAGAACTGAGATTGCCGTCCACGTAAGACACGACGCGGCGACCATGCAGATAGGGGTTTTGCGGAGCCAACAGCGGCCCAAACAAGACACCGATGAACAGCGTCAGTACGATCAGTCCGCCGAGCAGCAAGGGAACGTTAAAGAGGATATGACGCAGTCGGATTGGGCGTTCTGGTACTTCGTCTGTCTCTCCTTCCATGTTTGAGGGAGTATGGCCTAGTTTGGAAAGATCAGCACGGGGATTCAAAAAACGGCCCAGCGTCTGGGGAAGAGATTTACGTGATTTCACGCATCACCTCCGTTGTCCTGCACACGCAGGCGCGGATCAATAAAGCGGTAAATCATATCCAATATCAGATTGAGCGAGAGAAAGGTCACCCCCAGGCCCAAAGCCAGAGCAGCCACCACTTTGACTTCCCGTTGATAGATGGCGTTGAGCATGGTGACGCCTAATCCAGGCCAGTTGAAGAATATCTCAACCACCGGCAGGCTGCCCAATGCAAAGCGGAGTGATATGATCACAGCCGTGAGCACGCTAACGCCGACGTTACGCAACGCGTGTATCAAAAAGACGCTTCTGGCATCCAGCCCCTTGGCACGAGCGGTGCGGATAAAGTCCCGTTCCAAAATCTCAGAGATAGAGATAAAAGTAACGCGCGTGATGTGGGCTAGAGGACGAGCTGCCAATACCAATGCGGGAAATGCCCAGGGGGGAAGCAGACTTGGGGCCCGGCCTAATCTGGGGCCAAAGAACACTACGCGAATGCCAGTTCGCCGGTAGAACGCGATAGCACCTATCTGGAACAGCAGAGCGAGAAAGAAACTGGGGATAGAAACACCGATCACCGTCATAGTGAGGGTAGGAAGAGATAGCAATGAGTGACGACGAACAGCAGCCAGCCCCCCGGCAGCCACGCCAAGTATGGTAGCTAGCCCAATGGCAACCGCCAATAGCAAAACGCTTTTGGAAAAGGTAAAGGTCAACAATTCTGTCAATGGCATCCAAGCGGTCGGGGCAACCCCGGGCCCGACGCCGCCAAGATCGCCGCGGAAAGCGTCCGCGAAAAAGTCCACAGTGTCCGCAAGGGTTGGTTCGACCAAGTCCCATGCGCTGCGCCCCTCACTCGTGATAACCGAGTTATAACTGAGGCGCACGCCAAGTATGCCAAAATAGACAATGACTACGGCTACAACAGCAATGAAGAGTAGGCGGCGCAACACGGCTGTCGTCAGGGCCAGCCATCTGGGCATAGGCGAGTGAGACTTGCTGCTGGCGGGGGACTGGACAACAGTGCTAGATACCCTCAGTTTTTCCCCTTTTTCTGGCACAAGTCGCTGAATCTTGCCGTAGGTGAGTGACCGCCACAGCCATTCGGCTGGGCCAAAGCGGTATCGTTCTAGCCACCAATTGCTCAAGCTGATCTGAATCCGATAGATGACAAACGTCAGGATGAGGGTGATGATTGGGCCGATCTTACCATAAAGCCCCATTCCATAGCCATAAAAGACCATCGTCAAGACTATGGAATGAGTCAGATAATTGCTCAACGCCATACGCCCGATGGCGGCCAAAGGAGAAAATCGATTGCGCCATTCCGATTTTCGAGTCAGAAGAACGATGGCCGAGAGATACACCATGCTGAGCACCGATCCCGAAATGGTCCGCGCCCCTCTTATGGCAAGATTGTTATATTGCGCCGGAACAAGGGTGGGCGAATTGGACGCGGCCACAAACAGTATATTGAGCGGCATTCCCACGAGCAGCCCGATCCACAGCACTTTGCGAAAGAGAGGCATGTGCTCGGGAATATTGTGCAAAATCTTGCGCCGTCCGACGTACAGCCCAAGCAAGAACATTCCAAAGACGTGAGAAGCCCAGTAAACAAATTGGGTATACGAATACTTGAGGTTGTGCCACCGGTGTATGGTCACATCCCGGTAGGATCCAGACATATGGACACCGGCCTGGTATCCGGCCGTCATCTCCTGACGCAGACCGTTCGTCGCCTGGGTCAGTGCCTGGAGCATATTCTGTATAGGTTCCAGAGGCATACTGATAATGACTGGAATAAGGATGCAAATAACGGCCGCTACGATGATCACTTTTTCCGGGAGTTTGCGGCAGAGAAGCAGAGGCAAAGCGAGCAGAGCGTAGGTCAGGAGGATGTCGCCATCCCAGATGAGGAGCGCGTGTACCGAGCCGATCAACATCAAAGCAAACGTTCGCCGCAAAAAGACAGGCACAAAGCGCGTGTTGCGCTGCGCGGCCCGTTCCATCTGGATGGACATGCCCCAGCCAAAGAGAAACGAAAAGAACGTATAGAACTTGGCCTGGGCAAAAAATTTGATGAACAATGTGGCGGCCCGGTGTATGGGCGGTATCTGGTGTACGGGTGTGTTGAAAAAAGCACCAGAAAAGCCCAGCATGTTTACCATCAGGACCCCAAGTAGGGAGAAGCCACGCAAGACGTCAACGATCTCAATGCGTCTTTGAGGACGTACCGGGGTCATTGCTACAGAAGGTATGGGTTCGATCGAATTCTGGGTCATTTTACTCTCTACTTTACAAATTTACGTGGCCGTTTATTGCCGTGCCATATCAGCACATGATAATCCATCATCCCACTTTGTCCATCTGGACGCTCCCACCTCTGTCATCATGGCCTGAACTTGGGCGTCCATATTTGGAGGATAGACGGGAATAAAGAATGGTCCTCCTCCGCCGAGACGGATAAAGACATCGTAGGGAATGCGATAACCAACACCTAGCAATGGATCATCAGAAATGAATTCACCGGCTGCATCGTCATAGCCCTGGATAACACGAAAATGGCCGATGGATGAGCCGATCTCTAACCGTTGCATAACGATGACGGGAACATCATTGGCCAGCAATGCACGAATCGTGAGCAGTTTTTGGTCACGGGATAGGGGAAAATAATAGACCCGTGCCGCCAAATCGTACTGGGAAATGTACCACACAAAATTGCATGGACGCTGGGTCAAGCTCTCTGGCGCGTTCTCCAGTTCCGACCTAACCTCGTGTTGGGTGGCCCAATAGTCATAATAGCCAAGCAGGATAGCAATGCTGGCAGGCCCACAATTGTTCATGGTCTGCGCTTGGTGGTTCATCGGCTCCAGCAAGATGCTGTCTGGCAGAGGAGTGGGCGTTGGTGTGACGGTCGGCGTCGCCGTCGGTGTAGGGGTCAGAGTGGGTGTGGGGGTAGGAGTTGGTGTCAATGTAGCAGTCGGGGTGGCTGTAAAAGTGGCGGTTGGTACCGCAGTAGTAGGCTCAACGAGGGCTGGGGGGCTCGGAGTAGGAGATGGGACTGTCGTGGTACACGCGGTGATTGTCGACAATGTTAATAGCACAATAAGAATAGTTTTCATCGCGGTTGGATTTTGGCAGGCGATGATTCCCTCACCATCTGCATGTATACCCCTTTCTCCTGTTACTGTCAAGCTATGTGCGGGCCCTTGGACAGGCATCTACTCAATATATACACTCGGTGGCAATATTTGGTTCAATCAGAAAAACAGACGACCGATGGGCCATAAACCCATCGGTCGTCTAGTTGTGCAGACAATAAAACTGTCTGTTGGGGCTAGAGTCAAATGACTCTCGCTATTTCAGCGTTTACCAGCCCTCTGCCTGAAAAAGCCCAAGTGGATACTCGGAGGTCACAACGCTGTCAACGCTCCCTCCGGTGACGTCGTGCTCAGTGGTCATCGCGTGGCCTGCCTGAAAGTCCTCTCCACCCTCGTCAATCCATGCAAAGACTGGGGTAGCCGACATGGTCAGAACCAGAATTGCCAACAATAGCGATATCACTTGACGCCGATTGAGTTGCATTTGCTTGTTATTCATCTGAAATCTCCTTTCATATTGTCCAATTTGACCATAGTATAATACAGCACTCTTCCGGGCGCATCGGGCATGTGGGTTATTTTGCGATTGGACACATGTATAATCTTTTTCTAGAACAAGTGACCAATGCACTGACCGTTCTTGCTCTTTTTGACACTCCCACTACCAATCTCTCCTTCGTGTGGTATAATGCAAATTAATGGCCGAATTTGTTCACCTCCACGTACACAGCGAATATTCGCTCCTCGACGGCCTCAGCAGTTGTAAGGAATTGGCCGAACACGCTGCCGAGTTGGGTATGCGCGCCTTGGCGATCACCGACCATGGCGTGATGTATGGCGTGGTCGACTTTTACAAGGCGTGCAAATCTGCTGGTATCAAGCCCATCATCGGCATCGAAGCGTACGTGGCCCCTACATCTCGTCACAGCCGCGACAGAAACGACGGTAAACCATTCCACATTATCCTGCTGGCTCAGAATCAGACTGGCTACCAAAACCTGATCAAACTGGCGAGCAGTGCTCAACTGGAAGGTTTTTATTACAGGCCGCGCTTGGATAAAGAGATACTGTCTCAAAATAATAAAGGCATTATCGCTCTCTCTGCTTGTGCCGGCGGAGAAATTCCTCAATTGCTCTACAATGGTCAAGATGACCAAGCTCGCGAGGCAGTGCGCTGGTATCAAAAATATTTTCCCGACCGTTTTTACATCGAATTGCAGAGTCACGAAATCCCTGAATTCGAGTTGGTCTACCGCAAGCTGCTAAACTTGGCCCGCGAGATGAACGTCCCACTCGTCGCCACCAACGACGTCCACTATGCCAGGCGTGACCAAGCCGAAGCCCACGATGTTTTGCTTTGCATCGGTACCAGCAAAACGGTCAATGAGCCAGATCGCCTGCGGATGAGCGATCCATCCTATCATATGCGCTCACCTGATGAAATGTGGCAGTTGTACAGTCACGCCCCAGACGCGTTAGAGAACACGGTCAAGATTGCAGAACAATGTCACGTCGAGTTGCAGTTTGCGCCACCCTATCACTTGCCCAAGTTCCCCGTCCCTGAGGGTTGTGGCCTATCTGAGGAGTACTTGCGACATCTTTGCTACACAGGTCTCATCTGGCGCTATGGCGAGGAGCGGGCAAAAGAACAAGAGGTCGTTGATCGTTTAGAGTACGAATTGGGCATCATCCACTCGATGGGGTTTGACGATTACTTTCTCATCGTGTGGGACCTGTGCGAGGCATCAAAAGAGCGTGACATCTGGTGGAACGTCCGTGGTTCCGGTGCAGGCAGCGTCGTTGCGTATACACTGGGCATCACCAACATTGACCCGTTCAAAAATCGCCTGATGTTTGAGCGCTTTCTCAACCCGAACCGCGTGACCATGCCCGACATAGACCTAGACTATCCAGACGACCGCCGCGACGAGCTGATCCAATACACCGTCGAGCGGTATGGGGCCGACCACGTGACCCAGATCATCACATTTGGAACGTTGGGCGCACGGGCTGCCATCCGCGACGTGGGCCGCGCCCTCGACGTACCGTTGAGCGAGGTAGACCGCGTCGCGCGTCTCATTCCCAATCAGCCTGGCAAACCCGTCTCCATCACCCAGGCACTAGAGACGGAAACAGAACTAAAGTCAATTTACGACACCACTCCCTACATCAAAAAACTGCTGGATATGGCAGTACAAGTGGAAGGGGTGGCGCGTCATGCCAGCACGCATGCGGCCGGTGTCATTGTCTCCGACCTGCCCCTCGTCGAGTACCTGCCGCTGGCCCGCCCGACCAAATCGTCACACGATAGCACCCTGACCAGCGTGTCCCAATGGCCGATGGAAATTGTGGACGCAATGGGCATGCTCAAAGTAGACTTTTTGGGGTTGCGCACGCTTACCCACATGCGCAAGACCTGCGAGTTGATTGAGGAGCGGCACGGGCGCAAGCTGGCTATGGACGACATACCCTACGAGCGAGCCCCCAATGATCCGGAAAAGGACGTCGATATCCAGGCGCTCTACAAATTACTAACCAAAGGTGACACTACTGGCGTCTTTCAGGTCGAAGGTGCAGGAATGCGACGCACACTCCGCGAACTGCGTCCCAGCCAATTCCAGCATATTGTGGCCGTGCTGGCACTCTACCGTCCCGGCCCGCTGGAAAATATCCCCACCTACATCAGTCGTATGCATGGTGAGGAAGAGGTAGAATATCATCACCCTGTCTTGGAAGACATTCTGGGGGATACTTACGGCATCATCGTATATCAAGAGCAAATTATGCAGGTCGCGGTGGCGATGGCGGGATACGAGCCGGGCGAAGCAGACATGATCCGCAAGGCCGTCGCCAAAAAAGTCAAAAAGTTGATGGTGATGCACAAAAAGATGTTCCGTGAAGGAGCAGTCAAAAAAGGCATCTCCCAAGAAGTCGCCGACGCTGTCTGGGGCGACATTGAGTTTTTTGCCCGGTATGGCTTTAATCGCGCCCACGCGACCGACTATGCCGTCATCACGGCCCAAACAGCTTATCTCAAGGCCCATTACCCGATCGAGTTTATGACGGGCCTCTTGACTACTGAACGCCACAACATCGAAAAGGTAGGTTCTCTTATTGCGGAATGCCGTCGCACAGGGATCGAGGTGCAACCTCCAGACATTAACCAATCGGGTATAGATTTTACCATCAAGGATCAAGACAATGGTGCTTCTTCCAAGACATCTGCCATTCGCTTTGGCCTTGGTGCGATCAAGAACGTCGGTGAGGGTCCTGTAGAGGTCATCTTGGCCGCGCGTGAATCCGACGGCCCCTTTGACAATCTGGATGACTTTTGCCGGCGGGTGGATATGCGCCAGGTCAACCGGCGGGCGTTAGAGAGTTTGATCAAAGTTGGCGCCTTGAACGCTTTTGGCACACGCGCACAACTGCTGTCCATCGTCGAGAATCTAATTGGTGTGAGTGCCAAGCACCACCGCGCCAAAGAAGTTGGCCAACTGAGTTTGTTTGGTGCTGCCACAGGTGTGATTCTGGATGCTGAAAGCTCTTTGCTGCCTTCTCTTTCCGCAGCTATCCAGGTCCCGCAGAAAGAGATCCTGGTATGGGAAAAAGAACTGGTTGGCGTGTATATTTCCGAACACCCCCTGACACCAGCACTGACCAGACTCCAAGAGGTGGTCACCGCTTATGCCGGGGATTTGAACGCGGATATGAACGGACGGCAGGTAACCGTCGCAGGGATGGTGCAGCGCGTGCGCCGTCACACGACCAAAAAAGGGGACGAGATGGCTTTTGTGACCTTGGAAGACCTCCAGGGCACCTGCGACGTCGTCGTCTTTCCTCGGGTATGGACCAAAACCAAAGACCTTTGGCAGCCAGAGCGTATTGTGGTTATGAGCGGCAAAGTGGACGCCGGGCGACGGGACACACCGAGCTTGTTGTGCAATTGGGTCAAGACCCCAGATAAAATATCTATTCCTACTGGCAATGGGGGATCGCAAGCAGCGATCAGTCAACGGAGAGAACCTCTCCAAAGAATGAGTCCGATCAATACTGACAGAACAGAAACCCGCTCAATTTCTTCTTTGACGCGCACGATTCGCGTAACATTAACTCGTAGCGGGAAACAATCTCAGGACGTGCAAAAGCTACAAGCAGTCCATAGTCTGTTGGTAAAGCATTCCGGACAAGATCGTTTCATCATTCGTTTGGCCGGTGGCACAAAAAAACCGGTCGAGTTGGCATTCCCAAACGACACAACACGCTATTCTTCCGACCTGGCGCAACAATTAACGGCCCTGGTCGGGGCGGGATCGATCCACGTGGAGGGATAATATGAAAGGCGCAGTGCGCGTGCAGGCAGCCCTAGAGGCAGCGGGGTTGGACATCCACATTATAAAATTACAAAAGAGTGCCCGCACGGCACAATTGGCGGCCGATGCACTCGGCACTGCCCTGGGCAGCATCGTCAAGTCGTTGGTCTTTTTAGCCGACGGAGAGCCGGTTCTGGTGTTGGTGGCAGGCGACCGACGAGCCGCCCCGGCCAAACTCAAGGCGCTGTTAAACGCGCGCCGGGTGATGATTGCCGATGCCGAGCGCGTGCGCAACGAGACCGGTTTCAGCATTGGCGGTGTTGCACCTGTCGGTCACCAACAATCACTACGCACGTGGATTGACACATCGTTGAGCCGTTTCGAGACGGTCTATGCGGCGGCCGGTCATCCTCAAGCTGTGTTTCCCATTGCCTTTGAAGCACTGGTGTGCATCACGGATGGTCGCGTGGCCGACGTGATAGAAAACCCCACATAGTTGATCAGAGAAAAAGATGAGAATATACCA